>NZ_JBAWKM010000023.1:0-94769 GCF_037095675.1 Pseudomonas sp. CCNWLW23
CCGTTTCGACTGCGCCGGAAGTGGGGCGAATTATAGACCTCTGGAATCTGCCGTCAACCGTTAATTTCGCTTTTCTTGCAGATTCTGCTTTTTACCCAGTAAACGCGGGATTCGCTTCGTCACCGGCGGCAGACGAAGCAGCAAAAGCACGCCACCTATAAAGGCATAAATCGCCCACTCCTCCAGATCAGCCCGGACGATCCACAGCATATGTAGCAAACCCAGCCCCAAAATCAGGTAAACCAAACGATGCAGCTTCTTCCAGCGAGCGCCCAAACGACGCTGACTATAACGATTGGACGTCACCGCCAGTATCAGCAATCCGAGAAAGCCCAGCGCACCAACAATAATGTAAGGCCGCTTGCGCAGCTCAACGCCCAACTGTGACCAATCGAACCCGAGGATAAACGCCATATAGCTGAACAGATGCAGCGTCACATAAGCAAAACACCAAAGCCCTAACTGCCGGCGCACTGCAATCCACCCCGCCCAGCCACTCAGCTTTTGCAACGGCGTCATGCTCAGCGTAATCAACAGCAACACCAGCGTGCCAAGCCCGAGACGATCAACCAGCACCTTGCCCGGATCAGGCCCGAGCAGATCGGCGAACGCTTGATAGAACCACAGCAATGGCCAGACCGCCGCAGCAATGAAAACGCCCACTCGCCAGAACGGATAACGCATCAGTAGTTCTTCCGCAGATCGAGCCCTGTATATAAAGAAGCGACTTCATCCGAGTAGCCGTTGAACATCTGCGTGTCGCGCACATTCGGTTTGAACAGGCTGTTCGGCAAGCGCCGCTCGCGCGCCTGGGTCCAGCGTGGATGGTCGACGGTAGGATTCACATTCGCGTAGAAGCCGTACTCATCGGCAGCAATGCTTTGCCAGGTGGTCTTCGGCTGCTCGCTGACCAGACTGATGCGCACAATGGATTTCACGCTTTTGAAGCCGTACTTCCAGGGCACCACCAGACGCAAAGGCGCGCCGTTCTGGTTCGGCAGTTCGCGTCCATACATGCCCACCGCCAGGATCGCCAAAGGATTCATCGCCTCATCGAGACGCAGGCCTTCGACATACGGCCAGTCGATCAAGGCAAAACCGGAACGCTGGCCGGGCATGCTCTTGGGATCCTGCAAGGTTTCGAAGCGGATGTACTTCGCTTTGGAAGTCGGTTCGACCTGCTTGAGCAAGGCCGAGATGGGAAAGCCGATCCAGGGAATGACCATCGACCACGCCTCGACGCAGCGCAGACGATAAATACGCTCCTCCAACTGATACGGTTTCATGAAGTCTTCCAGCGCATAACGCCCCGGCTTACCCACCTCCCCGTCAATCACCACGCTCCAGGGTTCGGTTTTCAGGTCGCCAGCGTTCCTCGCGGGATCGCCCTTGCCGGTACCGAACTCATAAAAGTTGTTGTAGTTCGTCGCGTCTTTATAAGGCGTGATCGCCTCGTCCTTGACGTTGACCGCCCCCCATTGAGTAGAAGGAAGCTTTTCGGCAAACCAGGCCGGAGCCTTGCCGGATTCGACATCAGAGTAGCGAGGGGCATCAGCGGCACTGGCCCAGCGTGGCAGGCTGCTCACGGCAATACCGGCAGCAGTGGCGCCGAGCAATTGGCGGCGGGAGAGATAAATGGCTTCAGGCGTGACATCCGACTCATGGCAGTCGGATGCTTTGGGGATCTTGATCAACATGACAACTCCGCAGCTTTGGAGGACAGGTGCACCCATAGACTGCGGAGTATGCGGGAAATTACATCACTCGGCGTTTTTGTGACGACGAAGACGCAACAGATATTGCACCGGACCGGACGCCGCATAGGCGAGGAACACCAGCAGCAGAATGCGCGGCGGATCGCTGAACACGACAGCGAATACCAGCACCACCGCGAGGATCGCCACGAACGGCACGCGACCTTTGAGATCCAGCTCCTTGAAGCTGTTGTACTTGATGTTGCTGACCATCAGCATGCCGGCCGCCGCCACCATCAAGGCCACCAGGAACGACATCTTCGAACCTTGGATGCCGTAATCGCTGAACGCCCAGACAATACCGGCCACCACACCTGCCGCCGCCGGGCTGGCCAGACCGATGAAGTAGCGTTTGTCCGCCGTGCCGACCTGGGTGTTGAAACGCGCCAGACGCAACGCCGCACCCGCTACATATATGAAGGCGACCATCCAGCCGACCTTGCCCATGTCTCCCAGCGCCCAGCCGAAGGCCAGCAATGCCGGCGCAACACCGAAGGCGACCATGTCCGACAGCGAGTCGTACTCGGCGCCGAAGGCACTTTGCGTATTGGTCATGCGCGCCACGCGACCGTCGAGGCCGTCGAGCACCATCGCGACGAAAATCGCGATCGCAGCGAAGGCGAAGTACTTGCTCGCATTCACCGAGTCGCCGGCGCTCAACGCGGCCTGGGCGCTCATCGAGTTGATGATGGAATAGAAGCCTGCGAACAGGTTGGCAGTAGTGAACAGGTTCGGCAGCAGATAGATACCACGATGCCGGACTTTACGACCTTCAGCGTCGTGCCCTTCTTCGATGTGTTCATCGATGGGCAGCAGGCTTTCGGCGTCGGAAGCCTTGTTCGGCTCTTCGGGACGTTCGCTCATGGACATTACCTTGCAACGGTTTGGAAAAAATTCGACAGAGGCTTGAGGACGACAGTTCGGCCACAAACGATGCAGCTTTATACCAGAAGCACCGGCCCAAACGAAAAAACGCGGCCGAGGCCGCGTTTTTCGTACAAGGAACGACGACTCAGTTCTTGGCTTTGTCGACGATCTTGTTGGCACCGATCCACGGCATCATGGAGCGCAGTTGCTCGCCGATGATTTCGATGCCGTGAGCGGCGTTGTTACGACGCTTGGCGGTCATCGAAGGGTAGCCGGTTGCGCCTTCGCTGATGAACATTTTGGCGTATTCGCCGTCCTGAATACGTTTCAGGGCGTTGCGCATGGCCTGACGGGATTCGGCGTTGATCACTTCCGGGCCAGTCACGTACTCGCCGTATTCGGCGTTGTTGGAGATCGAGTAGTTCATGTTGGCGATACCGCCTTCGTACATGAGGTCAACGATCAGCTTCAGTTCGTGCAGGCACTCGAAGTAGGCCATTTCCGGCGCGTAGCCAGCTTCAACCAGAGTTTCGAAACCGGCTTTCACCAGTTCAACGGTACCGCCACACAGAACGGCTTGTTCGCCGAACAGGTCGGTTTCGGTCTCGTCCTTGAAGGTGGTTTCGATGATGCCGGTACGACCGCCACCAACGCCAGCGGCGTAGGACAGTGCGACGTTCTTGGCGTTGCCCGAGGCGTCCTGGTAGATCGCGATCAGGTCAGGGATACCGCCGCCTTTGACGAACTCGGAACGCACGGTGTGGCCCGGGGCTTTCGGCGCGATCATGATTACGTCGAGGTCGGCACGCGGAACAACCTGGTTGTAGTGAATCGCGAAGCCGTGGGAGAAGGCCAGAGTGGCGCCTTTCTTGATGTTCGGCTCGATTTCGTTCTTGTACAGCGAGGACTGGAACTCGTCCGGGGTCAGGATCATGACCAGGTCGGC
This sequence comes from Pseudomonas sp. CCNWLW23, assembly GCF_037095675.1. Lineage (NCBI taxonomy): Bacteria > Pseudomonadati > Pseudomonadota > Gammaproteobacteria > Pseudomonadales > Pseudomonadaceae > Pseudomonas > Pseudomonas sp. CCNWLW23. The sequence goes on from NZ_JBAWKM010000023.1 coordinate 3,568, forward strand.
AGCGGCAACAGCGGAAGCAACGTCGGTCACTTTCAGGCCGTGAGCTTCGGCTTTGGCAACGGTGGCCGAACCTTTACGCAGACCGACGGTAACGTCGACACCGGAGTCTTTGAGGTTGCACGCTTGAGCGTGGCCCTGGGAGCCGTAACCGATGATGGCAACTTTCTTGCCCTGGATGATCGACAGGTCGCAGTCTTTATCGTAGAAAACTTTCATGAATTTCCCCTTATATCCGGCCGTTCAGGCCATGCGCTAATTTGGTTTAGATGCTGAGTACTTTGTCGCCGCGAGCAATGCCGGTCACGCCGCTACGGACGGTTTCCAGAATCGATGCGGTGCCGATGGACTGAATGAAGCTGTCGAGCTTGTCGCTGGTACCGGTCAATTGAACGGTATACACGCTGGCGCTAACGTCGACGATCTGTCCACGGTAGATATCGGTGGTGCGTTTGATCTCGGCGCGCTGAGCGCCAGTGGCCTTGACCTTGACCAGCATCAGTTCACGCTCGATGTGAGCGCTTTCCGACAGGTCCACCAGCTTGACCACTTCGATCAGCTTGTTCAGGTTTTTGGTGATCTGCTCGATCACTTCATCGTGGCCCACGGTGGTCAGCGTCAGACGCGACAGGGTCGGGTCTTCGGTCGGGGCCACGGTCAGGCTTTCGATGTTGTAGTTGCGCTGCGAGAACAGGCCGACTACGCGAGAGAGAGCGCCGGGTTCGTTTTCCAGAAGCAGGGAAATAATGTGCCGCATGATTAAGTACGCTCCGTCTTGCTCAGCCACATATCGCGCATGGAGCCGTCTTTGATCTGCATCGGGTAGACGTGCTCGCTGGTGTCGACCGCAACATCGATGATCACCAGGCGATCCTTCATGGCGAACGCTTCGGCCATCTTCGACTTCAAGTCTTTCGATTCGGTGATGCGTACGCCAACATGGCCGTAGGCTTCAGCCAGCTTGATGAAGTCCGGCAGCGATTCCATGTAGGAGTGCGAGTGACGGCTGCCGTAGCTCATGTCCTGCCACTGGCGAACCATGCCCAGCACACCGTTGTTGAGGATGACGATCTTCACCGGCAAGCCGTATTGCAGGCAGGTCGACAGCTCCTGGATGTTCATCTGGATACTGCCTTCGCCGGTGACGCAGGCAACGTCGTCGTCCGGGAAGCTCAGTTTGATGCCCATCGCGGCTGGCAGACCGAAGCCCATCGTGCCCAGACCACCGGAGTTGATCCAGCGGTTCGGCTTGTTGAACGTGTAGTACTGCGCGGCAAACATCTGGTGCTGACCAACGTCGGAGGTCACAAAGGCGTCGCCCTTGGTCACTTCGCAGAGGGTTTCGATCACGGTCTGCGGCTTGATCTTGCTGCCGTCGCCCTTTTCATAAGGGAACAGGCCGCGATCACCGCGCCATTCATCCACCTGCTTCCACCAGCTCGCTACGGACTCCTTGTTCGGGGTCTCGCCGATTTCCTTGAGAATCGCGACCATTTCGGTCAGGACGCTCTCGACCGGACCCACGATTGGCACGTCGGCCTTGATGGTCTTGGAAATCGACGCCGGGTCGATGTCGATGTGGATGATCTTGGCGTTCGGGCAGAATTTCGCCGGGCCGTTGATCACCCGATCGTCGAAGCGTGCGCCCACTGCGAGGATCACGTCGGCATGGTGCATCGCCAGGTTCGCGGTGTAGCTGCCGTGCATACCCAGCATGCCGATGAACTGACGGTCAGTGCCAGGGAATGCGCCCAGACCCATCAAGGTGTTGGTCACCGGCAGGTTGAGCATTTTTGCCAGTTCGGTCAGTTGCGCGGAGCCATTGCCGAGAATCACGCCGCCGCCGGAGTACAGCACCGGGCGCTTGGCCGCCAACAACATTTCGGCTGCTTTGCGGATCTGCCCGGAGTGACCGCGAACGGCCGGGCTGTAGGAGCGCAGCTTGGCTTTTTTCGGAAAAACGTATTCGAACTTTTCGGCCGGGTTGGTCATGTCTTTCGGGATGTCGACAACAACCGGGCCCGGACGACCGGATTGCGCCAGGTAGAAGGCCTTCTTCATGACTTCCGGGATTTCCGAAGCGTGCTTGATCATGAAGCTGTGCTTCACGATCGGCCGGGAGATACCGATCATGTCGGTTTCCTGGAACGCGTCGGTGCCGACCATGGTGCTTGGCACCTGACCGGAAATGATCACCATCGGAATCGAGTCCATATAGGCGGTGGCAATACCGGTGATGGCGTTTGTGGCGCCTGGACCGGATGTCACCAATACCACGCCGGCTTTACCGGTGGCACGGGCGTAGCCGTCAGCCATATGGGTAGCCGCTTGTTCGTGACGAACCAGGATGTGGGTCACTTCCGGTTCTTTGAACAGGGCATCGTAAACATGCAGGAGAGCACCACCCGGGTACCCGTAGATATATTTGACGCCTTCGTCACGCAAAAAGCGGACGAGCATCTCACCGCCAGATAAAAGCTCCACGTTGTTCACCTCTAAAACGCCAGAATACCGTCCACAAAAAAGGGGCGGGTCTTAATAGGTTTACTTCTCGGCAGAGCATGAGCGACGGTGGTCGCCGACTACGTCAGCACTGACTGAGCAAGTATTGGGATCGTCCCAAGTGTTGCGGGCCTTTCCCACCCAGCGCGAGGTAACGCGTTGCGGGTGTAACAGGTCGGCGCGGATGTGCGCCTCATGATCTACCGAGTGGGTCTGCTTCTGGCAGTCCCTCTACAGCGGACTTTGGATTCTTCTGTTTCGCCCTCTGCAAGTCAAGTCGTCTGTGTGGTTAATTGTGGGTAAGCACATGAGAACGCAAGAAAAAACCTGAAAAGCGCTACTCTGTTAGCGTCAATTGCGCATTTTTGCCAAGGAATCAGCATGCGAACGCTCCTCCTCACTCTACTGATCGGCCTCAGCCCATGGTGCTCGGCCGCTCAAATCTACAAATGGGTCGACGCCCAAGGCGTCACGCATTTCGATGCGCAGCCTCCGCAGGACCAACCGTCGACGACCGTACACACACCCTCCTCACCCGCGCCGAAAGCTGCGCCGATGCCGGGCGGCGGCGTACTTGGCGATCAGAAAGCCATTGATGCCAAGGTGAAGAAACAGGTCGCCGAGCAGCAGGCGCAGCTCAAGGCGTTTTGCGAACAGGCACGCACGAACCTGGCGCAACTGCAGAACAATCCACGTTTGCGTGAGGAGGTCGAGGGGGATGTGCGCAGGCTCGACGATACACAGCGTCAGGAACGCATCGTCGAAGCGAAGAAGCAGATTGCCGAGAACTGCCAGTAGGCCTGGCAGTTCCCAGTTTAGTTCAGCGGGATGCAGTGATCAGCAGGTCAAACTCTTTGAGCAGCACCTGCAACTGCCGATCCTTTCCGCCAAGGTTGCGCTGGGCAAAGACCATTTCCGCCATTTCCTGAATGCCCGAGGCGTTCGGCAGCGGCAGATCCTGTTCGAGGATCATCTTCATGCGCGGCAGGAAGATCCATTGCAGCCATTGCTCGAAGTCCAGCGTGTCGACCGAAAACGGCTCGACACTGCTTAGCGCTTCGGCGGACGGCTCAACCTCATCCCACCAACCCTGGGTACGCAGCTCGCGTTCGATCAGCAACAGCTGATCGGCGATTTTCGGGAAGCGCACGTCCATTACAGGGAAACCTTGGCCTTCTGACGGGCCAGTGCGGCGCCGGCGGAATCGCCTTGCTTCTCACGAGACTGAGCGATGATTTCCCACAGGCTGGCTTGCAGGTCCGGACGACCGTTGGCCATGGTCAGCGCACGACGGGCAAATTGCTCGGCTTGCGGCGCATCGCCTTGGGCCATACGTACTTGCGCCAAACGGTAAAGCACTTGTGGCTCACGCGGGGCGACACGTTGCGCCCGCTCCAGGCTGGAAGAAGCACCGTTGAGGTCGCCACCGGCCTGTTGCTGTTGCGCGGTGGTCAGCAAGGCGAGTACCGGACCGTCCAGTTGCTCATCCGCCGACAGACCGCCGCCACTGCTGGCCGAAGGAATGCCACTTGGCGTCGACGGCATGCTGTAGCTGCCGGAGTTGATCGGCGCCGACTCAACCGCCGATGGATTGTAAGGCCCCGACGTGATGCCTCCGGATGCCGGCCCCGGGACGATCGGCGAAGAGCTGATCGGTGTCGACACCGCAGCACCACCACCCGGCACCATCACCACTACGCCGGTATCGCCTTGCGGAATCGCCTGAGTCTGGCCCTGCACCGGGCGCTTGACCGTGGTCTGGCGGAAACCGCCATTGGCGCCGATGCGCTCGCTGTTGGACACGGCGGTGCCCGAATCCACCACAGGAATCGAACCACGCTGTACGGTGGAGCAGCCGCTGAGCAAAGCCACGGCGGTCACCGCTGGAATCAACCACTTGTTCACTTGAAACCCTCTTTGCTTAATTCATCCAGCCTTTGACCCAGTCCATCACCGATTCCGGCGAGGCAGGTGTTTCGCTTGCACACGCGGCGCCGGGTGGCGGTTCGCTGCCGCGAATATACGGCATCTGTACCGCGCCGGGGCAGTTGGCATCCGACCCTTGGCCGGTGCGCGAATCGACCCAGGCCTGCACCACGTTGTCCGGCTGCGGCATGTCCAGCGGCAGCGGATCGGCCTTGCGCATGAAACTGGTCCAGACCTGCAACGCACCGGTGGCCCCGGTGAACGGCGTCTTGCCGTTGTCATCGCGGCCGAGCCAGACCACCGCCAGCAGATCCTGACTGAAACCGGCGAACCAGCTGTCGCGCGAATCGTTACTGGTACCGGTCTTGCCCGCCAGGGTCAGGGTCTTGGGCAGCACGTTATAAACCGAACTGCCGGTACCTTCACGCATCACCCGCTGCATGGCGTTCTGGATCAGGTAAATCGAGGCAGGATCGAAGCGCTGTTCGATCTGGAACGGATAACGCTTGAGCGGCTCGCCCTCGGCGGTCAACACGCTGCGAATGCCGCGCATCGGCGTATTGAAACCACCGTTGGCCAGCGTCTGATACATGGTCGCCACTTCGATCGGCGTCATGCCGCCGGCACCGAGCAGCATCGACGGGAACGCCGGGAATTCACGAGTGACGCCCAGGCGACCCACGGTCTTGAGCACATTCGGCACACCGACTTCCAGGCCCAGACGCGAGGTCGACAGGTTGTAGGAATGCGCCAGGCCCTGATAGAGGAACACCGTACCGTGGGAGCGGCGATCGTAGTTCTGCGGCTTCCACACCTGACCGTTGGCGCCCTTGACCGACAGCGGATCGTCCGACAGCCAACTGGTCAGCGTGTACTGGCTCGGCTTCTCGAGCGCGGTCAGATACACCGCCGGTTTGATCAAAGAACCAATCGGGCGCACCGCATCCAGTGCACGGTTGAACCCGGCGTAGCTGGCCTGACGGCTGCCGATCATCGCCTGGACTTCACCGGTTTCCGGGTTGGTCACGACCATCGCCGCTTCGACGTCATCCGAGCCCTTGCGCCCGGCCAGCCGCTTGAACGTGTCATTGACCGAGGCTTCGGCTTTCATCTGCAGAATCGGGTCGAAACTGGTAAAGATGCGCAGGCCTTCTTCGGTCAAGTCTTCGTCGCGGTAGTCTTCGCGCAACTGACGTTTGACCAGATCGATGAAGCCCGGGAACGAGCTGTCGGCGAGCTTGCCGCGAGTCGTCACGCCGAGCGGCATTTTCTTCGCCGCTTCGACCTGCTCGGCGGTTGCCACGCCTTGCTGCGCCAGCACGTCGAGGACCAGATTACGCCGCTCCAGCGCGCGTTCCGGGTTGCGACGCGGGTTGTAGTAGGACGGCCCCTTGACCATGCCGACCAGCAACGCCACTTGATGCAGTTTCAGTTCGGACAAAGGCTGGCCGAAGAAGAACTGGCTGGCCAGACCGAAACCGTGCACCGCACGCTGACCGTCCTGGCCGACAAAGACTTCGTTGAGGTAGGCCTCAAGGATTTCCTTCTTGTCGTAATGCAGTTCGAGCAGCAACGCCATCATCGCTTCGGTGAGCTTGCGGGTCAGGCTGCGTTCGCTGGTCAGGTAGAAGTTCTTCACCAACTGCTGGGTCAGCGTACTGCCGCCCTGGGTCATCTTGCCGCCGGAGGTGTTGATCCACACGGCGCGGGCGATCGATTTCGGCGACACACCCCAGTGACTGTAGAAGTCGCGGTCTTCCACAGCGATCAAGGTTTCGAGCAGGTACGGCGGCACCTGATCGAGTTTGATCAGGATGCGGTCTTCAAGATTTTTCGGGTAAATGCCGCCGATCATCAGCGGCTCGAGGCGCACCACCGACAGTTTCGAACCGTTGGTCGAGGACAGTTCGGCGACGTAGTCGCCGGAGAAGCGCACACGCACCGGCTGCGGCTTTTCCAGACCTTCATAGAACTGGAAGCCACGGGTGTTCAGGTCAACCGTATTGCCGCTGACGGCTGCGGCGCCGGGGCCATTGCTCACGGCTTCGCGGCGATAGCCGAGGGCATCGAGTTCGGTGAGGAAATCGTCCTTGCTGAGCTTCTGTCCGACGAACAGCTCAAGCGGGCGCGCGTACACCTTGGCCGGGATGGTCCAGCGTTTGCCGGAGAACTTCTCCTGCACCACGGCATCGAGGTAAACGGCGAAGCCGGCCAGCACTACAAGGCCGACCAGGCTGAGTTTAATGGCCCAGCTCAACCATGGGCTGAGGCCCTTGGCTGGTGGTTTTTTCTTGGTACGGGGGGATCGGGATCGAGTCATGGCGGCGGATTATACGCACTTTATCGATCCTCAACAGGCACGCGCGGAGGTTTGCGTCAGGCGGGCAAGCAGCCATAATGGCCGCCTCGAATTCCCCCGCCTCTGAAGGATCGCCCGTGAGCCAGTCCCTGATCGCTGCCCTGCAAAACCCGGCCCTCTACCCGCATCCCGTCGAAGGATTTCAGGTCATCGAAACCCACATTTCGTGGGTGATTCTCACCGGCCCCTTTGCCTATAAAGTGAAGAAGCCGGTGAATTTCGGCTTCCTCGACTTCACCAGCCTCGACGCACGTGCGCATTTCTGCGCTGAAGAGCTGCGTCTGAACCAGCGTCTGACCGCTGATTTGTATCTGGACGTGTTGCCAATCACCGGCAGCGTCGAGGCACCGCAATTGGGCGGCGACGGCCCGGCTATCGAATACGTGCTGAAAATGCGCCAGTTCCCCCAGAGCGGGTTGCTCAGCACCCTGCAAGCCAATGGCGAATTGACCACTCAGCACATTGATGCGTTGGCCGAGCAGATCGCCCATTTCCATCTCAACGCCCCGAAAGTCCCGGCCGAACACGACGCCGGCACGCCGGACAGCGTGATGGCACCGGTCGCGCAAAACTTCGAGCAGATCCTGCCGTTCCTCAGCGACAAGAACGATTTGCTGCAACTTGAGGCCCTGAAAGCCTGGGCCGAAAGCAGCTTCGAGCGCCTCAAGCCACTGTTCGCCCAGCGCAAGGCGCAAGGTTTCACCCGTGAATGCCACGGCGACATCCATTTGGGCAACGCCACGGTCATCGACGGCAACGTGGTGATCTTCGACTGCATCGAGTTCAACGAGCCGTTCCGTTTCACTGACGTCTGGGCCGACACCGGTTTCCTCGCGATGGATCTGGAAGACCGTGGCCTGAAGTCACTGGCACGTCGCCTCGTCAGCCAGTATCTGGAACTGACCGGCGACTATCAGGGCCTGGAAGTGCTGAACTTCTATAAAGCCTACCGCGCGCTGGTGCGGGCCAAGGTGGCGTTGTTCAGCATGCCGGCGGAAGCGACTGCGGTGCAGCGCGCCACCACCCTGCGCCAGTACCGCAACTACGCCAACCTGGCGGAAAGCTACAGCACCATTCCTTCGCGCTTCATGGCCATTACCCACGGTGTTTCCGCAGTCGGCAAGAGCCATGTGGCCATGCGCCTGGTCGAAGCGCTGGGCGCGATTCGCCTGCGTTCCGATGTCGAGCGCAAGCGCCTGTTTGGTGAGCAGACCGTTGCCAACGATGTGCAGGCCGGCATTTACAGCGCCGATGCCAGCACCGCGACCTATGCGCGCCTGCATGAAATCGCCGAGGTGATCCTGCACGCCGGCTTCCCGGTAGTGATCGACGCGACTTACCTCAAGCGTGAGCAGCGCGACAACGCGGCGAAGATTGCCGAAGCTACTGGCACGCCGTTTTTGATCCTCGACTGCAACGCCCCGCAAGCCGTGATCGAGAGCTGGCTGGCGATGCGTCAAGCCGACCAGAAGGATCCGTCCGACGCCACCCTCGCCGTGATCGAAGCGCAACAGGCCAACCGCGAAGCACTGACGCCGGAAGAAATCCTGCGCAGCAAACGCGTGCAGACCAATGAATCCGGCACGCTGGACACCGTGGTCGCGCAGATCCGTCAGCGCCTGCCGGGTCTGTAAAAAACTATTTCGGCCGTGAAGCCCACGCTCGCTTCACGGCCGGCAAATAGTGGCACTATACTGGCGTCATAAAACCAACAGGTGATCTGACATGAGCCAGCCAAAACTGCTCGACACTCCGCTTTACGCCCTGCTGCACAAAGATGACGTTGCAGGCTTCAACAAGGAACGTCCACAGGATGGCCCGATCGACATGGTCGGCGGCGATTTCCGTGGTCTCGACCTGCGCGAGCTGAACGCCGACGGCGTGGATTTCCGCGATGCGTACTTCCGCTCCGCCGACCTGCGCGGCATCGACTTCCGCAAGGCTTCGCTCGAAGGCGCCAGCCTGGCCCATGCGCAGATTTCCGGGGCGTACTTTCCGCCGGAGCTGAGTGCTGACGAGATTCTGATGTCGATGAATTTCGGCACGCGGTTGCGCTATCGCACCCGCTGAAATCTGGAAATCTTCCTGACGCCACGCCTTTCCCCTGTGGGAGCGAGCCTGCTCGCGAAGGCGTAGTGTCAGCTGATATCGATTGTGTCTGATACGCCCTCTTCGCGAGCAGGCTCGCTCCCACATTGTTAACGCCTAACTCGCTTCCCTCTGCGTTCGCAGCTCCTTTACCCCCCTTTCTTAGAAGCTTTTGCGTCGAATCCGACCAAACAACCACGCTTTTCCTACTGATGGCTACACTGCTGAGAAGCTCGCCCACGCACCATTCGGCCGTCGCAAGGAGGCTTGATGAATGATGAACTGCAACACCTGAAAAATCTTGGCAAGACATCGGCGCAATGGCTGCATGCCGTGGGCATCCACAGCGCCTCGGACTTGCGTCGCCTCGGTGCAGTGGATGCCTACCGGGCCGTGCGTACTCGGGGGTTTCGCGCATCGAAGGTGTTGTTGTATGCGATCGAAGGCGCGTTGATGGACGTGCACTGGAACGACATCCCCGCCGAGCGCAAGGACGCCTTGAACAAACAGCTCGAAGCCATTTCCGCGCGCCATAAGAACTGAACAGGCGCTGACGCCATGTATTTACTGGGGGAACAATCGGCCCACGCCGACGCATTGATCAATCGCTTGCAGAATCTTCCCGGGCAGTGGCTGCAGGATTTGTCACCGTGCGCGCCGGTCATCGAGCTGGAGGCAACGGAAGATCTGTTTGCACAGTTGCCGAGCGATCAATTGTTTCTGCTGAGCGAGGGCGTGGTACATGGCTGCATCGCGGGCCGTGCGCTGTTCTACTGGCAGGAAGGTGATCTGCTCGGCCTGCAACGTGGCGAGCAATGGAGCGACTGCCGCATTTGCAGCGACAGCGCTGTGCGCCTGGTGCCCTATGGGCGCGCTGAGGTTTTGCAGCATTTGTATGCCGACCCTGATCGAGCGGAGCAGTTGCTGAGCTATCTGCTCGGGCAAATGGCGCTGCTCGCCCATGCCGTGGCCGAGCTGAAACCTCGGGAGTTTCGCAGCACCAACGGCTTCAAACGCGTTGAGGCGGGCGCCGTGCTGATTCAACAGGGCGATGCAGCGGATCATGTCTTCGTGATCATCGACGGGCACGCCGAGGCGTTCGTCGACGGGTACAAGGTCGGTGACGTGGCCAAGGACGAGATTTTCGGCGCCATGGCGTTGTTTACCGGCGAGCCGCGCAACGCTTCGGTGGTGACGTCCGAGCCGAGCACGTTGATGTTGATTCCCGGTGATCAATTTTTGAGCATGACCCGCAGCAATCCGAAGATCGCCCATTGCCTGATTGAGGGTATGGCTCGACGCATCGGCCAGTTGAATCGCAGGATCACGCAGTTGACGACGCAGCGCACCTAGCGCAAAGCCCTTTATTCACAGGGCCTCACCACCGCTCGCAAAACTAAATTACAGATTTGCAAAATCAGCGGTTGACGCGGTAATGAGAATCGCTATGATTATCACAACTGGTCGCGAGATCAGTCGATATTCTGAAAAGCCCTTGGTTCGGACTCTCAGATTATCTCCTCATCAGGCTAATCACGGTTATTTGACCCGGTTTTACCGGGTCTTTTTTTGCCCGTAGAAAAGTCATTTAGCGAATTGCTGGCGCATCTGCTCGCAGTAATCCGGCTTCGGCGTGGCCGGCGTGTACCAGACGTAATCGGCCATCGCCGCCGATACCGCAGCGCCCTGCTCGGCCAGCATCAATACGATCGGCGCCTTGCCAGCGCCGATATCCGACAGATGCAGCGGCACGCCGACATCCTTGCGCGCATGCCAGGCACCGGCCAGCAGAATCGAAGGCATCGGCGCCGCCAGCATGCGTTCGGCCATGCGTCGATCACGCTGTTGCTGAATCGCCAGCATTGCTGGCATCTGTGATTCGGGCAGCAGGCCGCAGTGGGATTCACTGATTTGCCCAAGCAAGGTTTTTTTAACCGAAAGCGCATTACTGCGCGGACCGTTCAGAGCAGGTGGATTGCGGTAGAACGCGCGGATTTCGCTGTCATCGAGATTGGCCGCCAGCAGCGGATACGGCTGCGACAGGGCAAAGCGCACGATCGGCCCGTAAAGGTTCCAGTCCCAGCCCTCTTGCCAGGCCAATGCCGCGGGCAGATCTGCCGGAACGGATTTCGACTGGCGTGCCGCATCGACTTTCGCTTGTTGAACCGGCGAGAGCATTTCCAGCAGCAGACTGCCTTGCGCTCGCTGCTCGCCGAGCGACTGCAACAGCCACAACTGTGCGGCATGGTGATCGGCGTTGTCGTGCTGCTCACCGATGATCAAACGCTCAGGCTCAGCCAGACGCGTCAGCAATTGCTGCGCCGTAAGTACCTCGCCGCTGCGCAGATCGCGGATATCAGCGCCCACAGGCGGAGCCGCCACGTGCTGACAGCCCGCGAGCAACACCAGCGCCAACAACCACAATCCACGCATGCGACACCTCGATGATGATTCAGCGGGCGATGATCAGCGGATGCCCACGCTCCGGGTGCGGTTGCACCAAAACCTCCAGGCCGAACACTGCTTTAAGCGTATCCGGACGCAGCACCTGCTGCGGAGTATCCAGCGCAACCGGGCGCCCCTCCTCCAGCAACAGCACACGATCACAATAGCGTGCCGCCAGATTCAGATCATGCAGGATCACCAGCACCGCCGCGCCGCAATCGGCGAACTCGCGCACCGCTTGCAAGGTGGTGTGCTGATGCAGCGGATCGAGCATCGATGTCGGTTCGTCGAGCAATAAGGTTTGCCCGGCCTGGCCCGGCCAGAGTTGCGCCAGCACCCGCGCCAGATGCACGCGCTGACGCTCGCCACCGGACAACGCCAGATAACTGCGCCCACTCAGGTGCCCGGCATCGGCGGCGGCCAGCGCTGCCGCGACGATTTCGTCATCACGTACGCGCCCGGTCTGGTACGGCAAGCGGCCCATGCCGACGACCTCTTCCACGGCGAAGGCAAAATCCAGCGTCGAAACCTGCGGCAACACCGCCAGTCGTTGTGCCCGCTGCGTTCCGCTCCAGTGGCTCAACGTCTGACCATCGAGCGAGACATTGCCGTCGCTGGCGGGCAACTCACCACACAATGCGCCAAGCAACGTACTTTTCCCGGCGCCGTTCGGCCCCAGCACCCCAAGCACCTCGCCGGGTTCGAGCCCGAGCGTAACCCCACTGAGCACTGCTTTGCGGCCACGGCGGACATGCAGATTGTGCGCAGACAACATCAGGCACGCCCTCGCAGCAGCAGATAAAGGAAGAACGGCGCGCCGATAAACGCCGTGACAATGCCGATCGGCAACTCCGCCGGCGCCAGCGCCAGGCGCGCCACCAGATCGGCGAGCAATAACAGGCTCGCACCCGCCAAAACCGAGGCTGGCAACAGAACTTTGTGATCGGGGCCGGCCAGCAGGCGCACCAGATGCGGCACCACCAGCCCGACAAAACCGATCATGCCCGCCGCCGCCACCGCCGCGCCGACACCCAGCGCGGTACAGAACACCAGTTCGCGCTTGAGCCGTTCGACATCGATGCCCAGATGACCGGCCTCGGATTCACCGAGCAACAAGGCATTCAATGCCTTGGCCCGACGCGGCAGCCACAGCGCCACGCCGATGGTGATGATCAGCAGTGGCCACAGCCGCGCGTAACTGGCGCCGTTGAGGCTGCCCAGATTCCAGAAGGTCAGGGTGCGCAGCGTGGCGTCATCGGCCAGATAGGTGAACAGACCGACCGCCGAACTGGCCAGCGCCGTCAGCGCGATACCGGCCAGCAACATGGTGGCGACGTGAGTCTGACCGTTGCGCCGGCCCAGCCGATAGACCAGCGCCGTCACCCCGAGCCCGCCAAGAAACGCACACACCGACAACAGATACGGCCCGAACCACTCCGGCAGGCCGCCGAATAACGAACCACCGACAATCGCAATCGCTGCGCCAAGTGCCGCGCCACTGGACACCCCGACCAGCCCCGGATCGGCCAGCGGATTACGAAACAGGCCCTGCATTGCCACCCCGGACAGCGCCAGCACGCCGCCCACCGCCAAGCCGAGCAAGGTTCGCGGCAGGCGGATCTGGCCGAGAATCAGCTCAGCCTGCTCCAGACCTTGCGGCGCCAACGGCACGCCGATCAGACGCAGCGCCGCGCGCAAGGTATCGAACAGCGGCAGGCTCACCGGCCCCAGCGCCAGCGACAGCCAGATCGCGAGCAGACACAGCAATGTCAGGCCGATAAACAGGCCACGGGGTTTGACCAGTGTGGTCATTGGCCGCCCTTGGCCGGGTAGAAGCCGTCAGTCAGGGTTTGCAAAGCAGCCGGCAACCGTGGCCCGAGGCCGCCAACCAGCAGCGTCGGATCCAGCTCCATCACCCGCCCGCTCTTCGCCGCCCGGCTGGAATTGAGGATGGGGTTTTCCTTGAACAATGCCGCTTTTGCGGCCTCGCCGGTCAGCGCACGGTCGGCAAACACCAGCACTTCGGGATCAAGGCTGGCGAGGGATTCGACAGAAAACGGTTTGTAGCCGGTATGCGTCGCAAGGTTGTGCCCGCCAGCCTGTTGCAGCAACCAATCGGCGGCGGTGTCCTTGCCGGCGATCAACGGCTTGCCGCCGGCGTGCCCAAGCAACAGCAACACGCCCGGAGCTTTCTGCGTGGTCTGCACTTGGGCAACGCGCGCTTTCTGCGCCTGGAGCTGCTGTTGATAACTCTGCAGCAGCTGCGCTGCCTGGCTTTGTGCGCCGAGCAACTGGCCCAGATGAGTGACATTCTTTTCCAATGTCGGCAGATCAGGCTGGGCTGAAAACAACTCGACCTTGACCTTGGCCGCTTTGACTTGCGCCAGAACCGGCGGCGGGCCCATTTCTTCGGTACCGACCAGAATGTCCGGGCGCAGGCTCAAGATGCCTTCGGCCGACAGGCTGCGCTGATAACCAATACTCGGCAGGGCCTGCAACGATTGGGGATGCTGACTAGTGGTGTCGACCCCTACCAGCTTCGACTCACCACCCAACGCGCTGACCCATTCCGACAGCGCGCCGCCAGCGCTGACCCAGCGTTGCGGTAAATCCGCTGCGGTCGCCTGATGGCTGAGAAAAAGGCCGACGCACAGTACGGCAACGCGGGTTTTCAGGCGCATAGCAGCTTCCTTGAACAAGGTTTCCCGGGCATCGGCGCAGCGAGCCAAGTATCCTCGGCAACGGCCAGACTCCCTGTGGGAGAAGGTCGCCATTTGATAATTGTTTGCATTTGAACGTCAAGCTCGGACATATCCAGACACGAGCGGACATTAGAGGATAGCCATGAAGTTTCTCTGCGCCGGCAGTGAGCTGGCCGAAGGTGGCAGTCGCGGTTTCGTTATCGAAGGCAAAAAGCTTTTCGCCGTGCGTCGTGGCGGGCAGGTCTATGCCTACTTCAATCGCTGCCCGCATCGCGGCGTCGGGCTGGAATGGCAGCCCGACCAGTTTCTCGACCCAAGCAACAGCCTGATCCAGTGCGCCACCCATGGTGCACTGTTTTTGATCGAGGACGGCGAATGCGTCGCCGGCCCCTGCGCCGGGCAGTCGCTCACGGCAATTGAATGCCGGGAAGATACACGAGGCGTGTGGGTCGACGTTTAACCGTTTAGCCGCACGTCGAGTCGGCGGTCGATGACCATCTCTTCATGGTCTAGGCGCACGCCATACGCCAACACCTCGACACCGCAGGCGACCGCCTCACGCAGCGCCTCGGCGTAAGCCCAATCGATTTCCTCGGCCGGGCGCACGGCATCGATGCCGGTGAGGTTCACGCAGTACAACTGCACCGCCCGAATACCGTCGCGCGCCAGATGCGCCAGCTCGCGCAGATGTTTGGCGCCGCGCTGGGTCACCGCATCGGGAAACGCCGCCACCGCCGTACCGTCGAAGCCCAAGGTGACGCTTTTCACTTCGACATACGCCGGGCCGCTGGGGTATTCGAGGCGGAAGTCGATGCGGCTTTTTTCCTGTCCGTAGGCAACCTCACGCTTCAACGCGGTAAAGCCGTTCAACTCGGTGATCACACCCGCCTGCAAGGCTTCCTCAACCAAGCCGTTGGCGCGCCCGGTGTTGACGCAAAACAGCCGGCCCTGCGGGGTTTCGCCAATTTCCCAAGTGCCGGGCAATTTGCGTTTCGGGTCATTGGAGCGACTGAACCAGACCTGCCCGCCCTCGACCTGGCAATTGAGCATCGAACCGGTGTTGGGGCAGTGAATGGTCAGCAACTCGCCGCTAACGGTTTCGATATCGGCGAGAAAACGCTTGTATCGGCGAATCAGCCGCGCTTCTTCCAGGGCAGGATAAAAGCGCATCAGCCTTGCCAGCTCTTCAAGCCGCGCGCAATGCGCTCAACCGCTTCCTGTAAACGTGCGAGGTTTTGTGTGTAAGCGAAGCGCACGTGATGGCTGGCCTGATGACGACCGAAATCCAGTCCCGGCGTAAAGGCAACGTGCTCGGTTTCGAGGAAATGTCGGCAGAATGCGAAGGCATCACCGCCGAAACGGCTGATATCGGCGTACAGATAAAACGCACCTTCCGGCTCAACGGCGATGTTGAAACCAAGTTCACGCAGCGCCGGCAGGAGGAAGTCGCGACGGCGCGCAAACTCGGCGCGGCGCTCTTCGAGAATCGCGATGGTGGCTGGCTCGAAACAGGCCAGCGCCGCGTACTGCGCCATGCTCGGCGCACTGATGTAGAGGTTCTGCGCGAGTTTTTCCAGCTCGCTGACCGCCGCGTCCGGCGCGACAAGCCAGCCCAGGCGCCAACCGGTCATGCCGAAATACTTGGAGAAACTGTTGAGGACAAAAGCGTTGTCATCGACTTCCAGCACACTGGCGGCATCAGTGCCGTAGGTCAGGCCGTGGTAGATCTCATCCACCACCAAGTGCCCGTGCCTGGCCTTGATCGCTGTGGATAATCCGCCCAGTTCATCGCGGGTGAGCAAAGTGCCCGTCGGGTTGGCCGGCGAAGCGACGAGGGCGCCGACGCTGTCGTGGTCCCAATGCCGCTCGACCAGATCCGGGGTCAGTTGGTAACGCACCTCCGGCCCGACCGGCACCAGCTGCGCCGCGCCTTCGACCAGCCGCAAGAAATGCCGATTGCACGGGTAGCCCGGGTCGGCGAGCAGCCAGTGTTTACCCGGATCGACCAACAGGGCACTGGCCAGCAACAGCGCGCCGGAGCCGCCCGGCGTGATCAGAATCCGCCGTGGGTCGATATTCAGGCCGTACCGCGATTGGTAGAAACCGGCGATCGCCTCGCGCAGTTCGGGAATGCCACGGGCGGCGGTGTAACGGGTCTTGCCGGCGCTCAACGCAGCTTGTCCGGCGCGGATGATCGGCTCGGCGGTGGTGAAGTCCGGCTCGCCGATTTCCAGATGGATCACGTCGTGGCCTTCGGCCTGCAATTCATTGGCCCGCGCCAGCAGCGCCATCACATGGAACGGTTCGATCGCACGACTGCGCGCACTGTAGGGGCCCATTGGAATGCCTTTGACGGAAAAAAGAGACGATTCTACCTGTCTGCCGGAACGAGCGAGAACCCGTGAAGGTCACAGCCTCAAGAACGCTGGACTGTAACGATCTGAACGTACGCTCCAGGATTGACTAAAATCAGTGATTGAACAGGTCTCCCTTCCCACAGACACGGCTTGTCAGACATCTGCAAGCGCCACCCGCCGGGGGCTCGACATCCGGGAGTAGCGCAGGCTGATTTGATCTGGTAAGTTCGCCCGCTTGCAGCCGCAGGGCCGGCAGGTGTCGGTGATGGAGCAATCCTGCGCAATGGATTACAAGAGTAGAGGCGGTCTATTTCATGTCCACCCAAGCAAAGCAACAGCAGAAAGACACGATCAGCGGCTTCGAACCTTACGTTTCGAAGGCGGGTGAAGAGTACATGGGCGCTCCAATGCGCGCGCACTTCACCAAGATCCTGAACAAGTGGAAACTGGACTTGATGCAGGAAGTCGACCGCACGGTTGATCACATGAAAGACGAAGCGGCCAATTTCCCTGACCCGGCCGACCGTGCCAGCCAGGAAGAAGAGTTCGCCCTCGAACTGCGCGCCCGCGACCGCGAGCGCAAGCTGATCAAGAAAATCGACAAGACGCTGCAACTGATCGAAGACGAAGAGTACGGCTGGTGCGAGTCCTGCGGCATCGAGATCGGCGTCAAGCGCCTCGAAGCCCGCCCGACAGCGGATCTGTGCATCGACTGCAAGACCCTGGCGGAAATCAAGGAAAAGCAGGTCGGCAAGTAATCTCGACCTGAACGAAAAACGGAGCGTGCGAACGCTCCGTTTTTGTTTCTGTGTTTTGCCCACGGAACCTGCTTCTGCCTCTGTGGCAGCGAGCCTGCTCGCGAAAGCGTCCCTTCAGACAGCTCATTATTGACTGACCCAGCGCTTTCGCGAGCAGGCTCGCTCCCACAGGGGTAACCTGCTTAAATTCTGAATAGCCTTTATCGCCTCCATGACTGCCAAATCCCCCGCCTACATCGGCCGCTTCGCCCCCACCCCCAGTGGCCACCTGCACTTCGGTTCGCTGGTCGCTGCGTTGGCGTCTTACCTCGACGCCCGCTCCGTCGGTGGGCGCTGGCTGGTGCGCATGGAAGATCTCGATCCGCCGCGCGAAGAGCCCGGTGCACAAGCGGCGATTCTCAAGGCGCTGGAAAGCTACGGTTTCGAATGGGACGGCGAAATGGTCCGCCAAAGCGATCGACACGCGGCTTATGCCGAAGTGCTCGATAGCTTGTTCAATCATGGCCTGGCCTACGCCTGCACCTGCTCGCGCAAACAACTGGAGCCCTATCACGGGATTTATCCGGGGTTTTGCCGCAATGCCGGGCATGAACAGCACGACGCCGCGATCCGCCTGCGCGTGCCGGAGCTGGAATACCACTTCATCGATCGCGTGCAGGGCGAATACCGCCAGCACCTGGGCCGCGACGTAGGCGACTTCGTCATCCGTCGGCGCGATGGTCTCTACGCCTATCAACTCGCGGTGGTACTCGATGACGCCTGGCAAGGCATTACCGATATTGTGCGTGGCGCCGATCTGCTCGATTCGACGCCGCGTCAGCTGTACCTGCAAGAACTGCTCGGTCTGAAACAGCCGCGTTATCTGCACTTGCCGCTGATCACCCAGCCGGACGGCAACAAACTCGGCAAGTCCTACCGCTCGCCGCCGCTCGAAGCCGATCAGGCCACGCCGTTGCTGCTGCGGGCCTTGCGCGCGCTGGGGCAGAATCCCGGCACCGAACTGGCTCACGCTTCGCCGGGCGAACTGCTGGCCTGGGGCAGCGCGCATTGGGATGCCGACGGGATCCCGCGCACACTGACCCTGCCCGAAGCGCAACTGCAATGACGACACTTGCAGTCGCGCGCCCATCCGTTACCATCGCCGCACGTTTTCGGGCACGCGCATAAAAAAGAGAGGCCGGGATGTACATCTATCGCTTGGTCCTGCTTCTGGTCGTCGGGATCTACCTGTTCTCCCCCGCCATCATGGATTGGTGGATCGACGCGACGGGCGCCTGGTATCGCCCTTATCTGCTCTGGCTGATCCTGATTGTCGTGACCTTCATCCTGCAGAGCCAAAAAGATGCCGATGAGCTTTAGCCTGACCCAGATGATCCTGATCAGCGCCGCGTACCTGGCGGCGTTGTTCGGCGTTGCCTGGGTCAGCGAACGGGGCATGATCCCGCGCGCGATCATTCGCCACCCGTTGACCTACACCCTGTCGCTGGGGGTTTACGCCAGCGCCTGGGCGTTCTACGGCACGGTGGGCCTGGCCTATCAGTACGGTTACGGCTTTCTGTCCAGTTATCTCGGCGTGTCCGGTGCATTCCTGCTGGCGCCGGTGCTGCTCTATCCGATCCTGAAGATCACCCGCACCTATCAACTGTCGTCGCTGGCCGATCTGTTTGCCTTCCGCTTTCGCAGCACCTGGGCCGGTGCGCTGACCACGATTTTCATGCTGATTGGCGTCTTGCCATTGCTTGCCTTGCAGATTCAGGCCGTGGCCGACTCGATCGGCATTCTCACCGGCGAACGTGTGCAGAGCCGCGTGGCGCTGGCGTTCTGTGCGCTGATCATTCTGTTCACGATTTTCTTCGGTTCCCGGCACATCGCCACGCGCGAGAAACATGAAGGGCTGGTGTTCGCGATTGCCTTCGAATCAATCATCAAACTGATCGCTCTCGGCGGCGTTGGCCTGTACGCGCTGTATGGTGTGTTCGACGGCCCGCAACAGCTCGAACTGTGGCTGCTGCAAAACCAGACCGCCCTCGCCGCCCTGCACACGCCGTTGCAGGAAGGTCCGTGGCGCACGCTGCTGCTGGTGTTCTTTGCCTCGGCGATCGTGATGCCGCACATGTATCACATGACCTTTACGGAAAACCTCAATCCGCGCTCGCTGGTCAGCGCCAGTTGGGGCCTGCCGTTGTTTCTGCTGTTGATGAGTCTCGCCGTACCGCTGATCCTCTGGGCCGGGCTGAAACTCGGCGCCACCACCGACCCGGAATATTTCACCCTCGGCATCGGCATTGCCGCCAACAGCAAACCGCTGGCTTTGCTCGCCTATGTCGGTGGCCTGTCCGCCGCCAGTGGCCTGATCATCGTCACCACCCTGGCCCTGTCGGGCATGGCGCTGAACCATCTGGTGCTGCCGCTTTATCAACCGCCGGCCGAAGGCAATATCTACCGCTGGCTGAAATGGACCCGTCGGGCGCTGATCGTGGCGATCATCATGGCCGGCTTCGGCTTCTACCTGATGCTCGGCGTCGAGCAGGATCTGGCCAACCTCGGCATCGTCGCGTTCGTGGCGACCCTGCAATTTCTGCCCGGGGTGTTGTCGGTGTTGTACTGGCCCACCGCCAACCGCCGCGGCTTCATTGCCGGTCTGCTGGCGGGGATCACGGTCTGGGTGGTGACCATGCTGCTGCCGCTGGTCGGCAATCTGCAGGGCTTCTATATCCCGCTGCTGAACATGATCTACGTGCTCGACGACACCAGTTGGCACATGGCGGCCATCGCCTCGCTGGCGGCCAACGTGCTGATGTTCACCCTGATCTCACTGTTCACCAACGCCAGCCCGGAAGAAGCCAGCGCCGCCGAAGCCTGTGCGGTGGATAACGTGCGGCGCCCGCAACGCCGCGAACTGCACGCCGCCTCGCCGCAGGAATTCGCCACGCAACTGGCCAAACCGCTCGGCGCCAAGGCTGCGCAGAAAGAAGTCGAGCAAGCGCTGCGCGACTTGTATCTGCCCTTCGATGAACGCCGGCCCTATGCCTTGCGCCGGTTGCGCGACCGCATTGAGGCCAACCTGTCCGGCCTGATGGGCCCGAGCGTTGCGCAGGATATGGTGGAAACCTTCCTGCCCTATAAGGCTGGCGGCGAAAACTACGTCACCGAAGACATTCACTTCATTGAAAGCCGTCTCGAGGATTACCACTCGCGCCTCACCGGCCTGGCCGCCGAGCTCGATGCCCTGCGCCGCTACCACCGCCAGACCTTGCAGGAACTGCCGATGGGCGTCTGCTCGCTGGCCAAGGATCAGGAGATCCTGATGTGGAACAAGGCGATGGAAGAGCTGACCGGCATCGCCGCACAGCGAGTGGTCGGTTCTCGCTTGAGCACCATCGCCAACCCGTGGAAAGAACTGCTGCAAGGCTTTATCAACCTGCCCGACGAGCATTTGCACAAACAGCATCTGGCCCTCGATGGTCAGACCCGCTGGCTGAATCTGCACAAAGCGGCAATCGACGAGCCGTTGGCCCCGGGTAACAGTGGCCTGGTGTTACTGGTCGAGGATCTGACCGAAACGCAGATGCTCGAAGATAAACTGGTGCATTCCGAACGGCTGGCCAGCATCGGTCGACTCGCAGCGGGTGTGGCCCACGAAATCGGCAACCCGATCACCGGCATCGCCTGCCTGGCGCAGAACCTGCGCGAAGAGCGCGAAGACGACGGCGAGCTGACGGAAATCAGCGGGCAGATTCTCGAGCAGACCAAACGCGTCTCGCGCATCGTCCAGTCGCTGATGAGCTTCGCCCATGCCGGCAGTCATCAGCACAACGACGAACCGGTGTGTCTGGCCGAAGTCGCGCAGGACGCCATCGGCCTGCTGGCGCTGAACCGACGCAATTTCGAAGTGCAGTTCTACAACCTGTGCGATCCCGACCATTGGGTCGAAGGCGACCCGCAACGGCTTGCCCAGGTGCTGATCAATCTGCTCTCCAACGCCCGCGACGCCTCGCCGCCGCACAGTGCGGTACGGGTCAAGAGCGAAGCCGGCGAACACACGGTCGATCTGATCGTCGAAGACGAAGGCAGTGGCATTCCGTCGAGCATCATGGACCGATTGTTCGAACCTTTCTTCACCACCAAGGATCCGGGTGAAGGCACCGGTCTGGGCCTTGCACTGGTCTATTCCATCGTTGAAGAGCATTATGGACAAATCACCATCGACAGCCCGGCTGATGTACAAAGCCAACGCGGCACCCGTATCCGGGTGACCTTACCGCGTCATGTCGAAGCGACGTCCGCTGTGAACTGAGACCGTCGAGAGTATCGAATCAATGCCGCACATTTTGATCGTCGAAGACGAAACCATTATCCGCTCCGCCTTGCGCCGCCTGCTGGAACGCAACCAGTACCAGGTCAGCGAAGCCGGATCAGTGCAGGAAGCACAAGAACGCTTCACCATTCCTACGTTCGATCTGATCGTCAGCGACCTGCGCCTGCCGGGCGCTCCGGGCACCGAGCTGATCAAGCTCGGCCAGGGCACACCGGTGCTGATCATGACCAGTTACGCCAGCCTGCGCTCGGCGGTCGACTCGATGAAAATGGGCGCGGTCGATTACATCGCCAAGCCGTTCGACCACGATGAAATGCTCCAGGCGGTTGCGCGGATCCTGCGCGATCGCCAGTCGGCGCCGGCTGCCGGCGAAGCTACGGCGAGCAAGCCTGCCGCTGGCAATGGCAAAGCTGCTGTGGATAACAGCAATGGTGAAATTGGCATCATCGGCTCCTGCCCACCGATGCAGGACCTGTACAGCAAGATCCGCAAAGTCGCGCCAACCGATTCCAACGTGTTGATTCAGGGTGAGTCCGGTACCGGTAAGGAACTGGTGGCCCGCGCCCTGCACAATCTGTCGAAACGCGCCAAGGCGCCGATGATTTCGGTGAACTGCGCGGCGATTCCGGAAAGCCTGATCGAATCAGAACTGTTCGGCCACGAGAAAGGCGCGTTCACCGGCGCCAGCGCCGGTCGTGCCGGTCTGGTTGAAGCGGCGGACGGCGGCACCTTGTTTCTCGATGAGATCGGCGAACTGCCCCTCGAAGCCCAGGCTCGCTTGCTGCGGGTTCTGCAGGAGGGCGAAATTCGCCGCGTAGGTTCGGTGCAGTCACAGAAAGTCGATGTGCGCCTGATCGCTGCAACTCACCGCGATCTGAAGAGCCTGGCGAAAATCGGCCAGTTCCGTGAAGACCTTTATTACCGTCTGCACGTGATTGCCCTGAAGCTGCCGCCTTTGCGCGAGCGTGGCGCCGACGTCAACGAAATCGCCAATGCCTTCCTCGCTCGCCAGAGCGCGCGGATCAATCGCACCGACCTGAAATTCGCCGCCGATGCCGAACAGGCGATCCGGCACTATTCCTGGCCGGGTAACGTGCGTGAGCTGGAAAACGCCGTCGAGCGCGCGGTGATTCTCAGCGAAAGCCCGGAGATCTCGGCCGACCTGCTGGGCATCGACATCGAGCTGAGCGATCTGGAAGACGACGAGTTCATCGGTCTGCCGCCGCAAACCGGCGGTAACGCCAGCAACAGCAGCCATGAGCCGACCGAGGATCTGTCGCTGGAGGATTACTTCCAGCACTTCGTCCTCGAGCATCAGGACCACATGACCGAGACCGAACTGGCACGCAAACTGGGCGTCAGCCGCAAATGCCTGTGGGAACGCCGCCAGCGTCTGGGCATTCCACGGCGCAAGACCGGGGTCGCCAGCGAGAGCTGAGCGTTACCCACCGCGTGCGCGGGTAACGCATGACAATGTGAAAAAACTGTTACCGCAGTCGATTCACGTAACAGAAGCCGGGGTTATCGGTAACGAAACCCCGGCTTTTTTTCGCCCCTGCAAAACGGTTATATCGATCTAACCCCTTGTTTTACTGGGCGAGACAAAAGTTGGCACGCACCCTGCTATATGTTTGGTACAAGAACAATAACAAGCAATGCACAAGACAATAAAAATAAGACGAATCGACTCACGCACAATAAAAACAAGACGGCGAGAGGCGCAGCTAACTGATTCTTTTGGAGAGGCGTTGTATTTGGGGCTTGCCCCACGACCAGGCCG
Organism: Pseudomonas sp. CCNWLW23; assembly: GCF_037095675.1. Taxonomy (NCBI): domain Bacteria; kingdom Pseudomonadati; phylum Pseudomonadota; class Gammaproteobacteria; order Pseudomonadales; family Pseudomonadaceae; genus Pseudomonas; species Pseudomonas sp. CCNWLW23. The sequence continues at coordinate 26,800 of NZ_JBAWKM010000023.1, forward strand.
AGAACAACAAAAACTGTCCTAAGACAGAGCCTGTACTGGTTGGATCGACAGATCACTGCAATTCAGCGACCAAAGCAATCCGTTTGCTCTTGGCTCCCGATTGGGAGGGTCACGAAGGAAACACTTCGTGGCGAGGGCACTCAACAAAAACAAGAAGCCCGAATCAATAATAAAAAGAGCACGCAACTACTTCTTGGGGAGCTTCGGCTCCCCTTGTAGTTTCTCCCTTCCGTGAAATCCCCCCGTTTTCCTCGCTCGACCCTTGTAGCTTGGGGCTTGCAGCTCATATCTGCCGCGTCCTACACCATCCCCCGACTAAATGCTAGAATCTGCGCCCATCATGCGGTCATTCTTTTGGTATGGCCGAACATTCCTTCAAACAGTGCATCCCATGCTGAAGAAGCTGTTCCAGTCATTCCGAACTCCCGTGCGTCGTACGCAACACATCCGCAGCACCCCTGAAGTGCTCAACAGCGGCCAACATTCGCTGCAGAAAACGCAGTTCAGCCGCTATGCGGTGAATATCGTCGAACGCCTGCAAGGTGCCGGTTACCAGGCTTATCTGGTCGGTGGTTGCGTGCGTGACATGCTGCTGGGCATCACGCCCAAGGACTTCGACGTCGCCACCAGCGCCACCCCCGAGCAGGTGCGGGCCGAATTCCGCAATGCGCGAATCATCGGCCGCCGGTTCAAGCTGGTGCACATCCATTTCGGTCGCGAAATCATTGAAGTCGCGACCTTCCGCGCCAATCACCCGGTCAACGAAGACGACGAAGACAGCAACCAGTCTTCGCGCAACGAGAGCGGGCGCATTCTGCGCGACAACGTCTACGGCACCCTGGAAGAAGACGCGCAACGTCGCGACTTCACCATCAACGCCCTGTATTACGACCCGGTCAGCGAGCGCATTCTCGATTACGCCAATGGCGTGCACGACATCCGCAATCACCTGATCCGCCTGATCGGCGACCCCAAGCAGCGTTACCAGGAAGACCCGGTGCGCATGCTGCGGGCCGTGCGTTTCGCCGCCAAGCTCAACTTCGGCATCGAGAAGCACACCGTGCAGCCGATCCGTGAGCTGGCGCCGATGCTGCGCGAGATTCCGTCGGCGCGACTGTTCGAAGAAGTGCTCAAGCTGTTCCTCTCCGGGCACGGCGCGATCACCTTTGAAATGCTGGTTGATCTGCAACTGTTCGCCCCGCTGTTCCCGGCCAGTGCCGAGGCGCTGGAATACAATCCGGAATACACCCACACGCTGATCAGCGAAGCACTGACCAACACCGACCTGCGCATCAAGCAGAACAAACCGGTGACCCCGGCGTTCCTCTTTGCCGCCCTGCTCTGGCCGGCGCTGCCGGCGCGAGTGTTGCGTCTGCAGGAACGTGGCATGCCGCCGATTCCGGCGATGCAGGAAGCCGCTCACGAACTGATTGCCGAGCAGTGCCAGCGCATCGCGATTCCGAAGCGCTTCACCATGCCGATCCGCGAAATCTGGGACATGCAGGAACGCCTGCCACGGCGCAGTGGCAAACGCGCCGATCTGTTGCTGGACAACCCGCGCTTCCGTGCCGGTTACGATTTCCTCCTGCTGCGTGAAAGCGCCGGCGAGGAGACCGATGGCCTCGGCGAATGGTGGACCGATTATCAGGACGCCAATGACAGCGAGCGTCGCGACATGATCCGCGACCTCAGCGGCAAGGGCGACGATGCCAGCGGCGCACCGCGCAAACGTCGCCGCAGCGGCGGTTCCAAGCGCAAGCGCGCCGGTGCTTCGAGCGCGACGGGCGAGTAAGCGATGGAACGCATCTACATCGGCCTGGGCAGCAACCTCGCTGACCCGGCCGACCAGTTGCGCAGCGCCATCGCGGCGCTGGGCCAATTGCCGCAGACACGTCTTGCCGGCGTCTCAGCCTTTTATCAAAGCGATTCGCTGCTGCCGGGCCAGCCGCGTTACACCAATGCCGTCGCCGCCCTCGACAGTTCGCTCGCACCGATCGAGCTGCTCGACGCCTTGCAAGCGATCGAAAACGCTCAGGGCCGCGAGCGTCTTGAGCGCTGGGGGCCTCGCACGCTGGATCTGGATATTCTGCTGTTCGGCGATCGCCTGATCGATGAGCCACGGCTGAAGGTCCCGCATTACCAGATTCAGGAGCGGGCGTTCGTTCTCTATCCCTTGGCTGAGCTGGCGCCGCAGGATCTGCGTCTCGCCGATGGCCGCACGCTGACAGACCTGCTGACCGCCTGCCCGTTCGTCGGCCTTGAACGCCTCTCCCAGCCCTGACAAAAATCTTCTGTGAAATGTGGCTGTGTGGCGAGGGGATTTATCCCCGTTGGGTCGCGGAGCGGCCCCATGTTGTGTACAGCTAGTTCAGATTTGGGCCTGCTTCGCAGTCCAACGGGGATAAATCCCCTCGCCACAGGTCACCTGCCAATTTCCAGTTTTTGTCAGACAAAAATCCCCCGAATCAGGCCCGCCGCGCCGCTGAATCGCATCAGTAACGCCGGTAACACCGCCCGCGTAACAATGCGGTAACACACGCAATTGACTTCCTGTTGGCTCATCACGACTATAGGCGTCCCGCTGCCGCCAACCCGGTATGAACGGGCGCAATCCAGGCCTTTCAAAGCACGACACAAGACCGTGCGCCTGAGTAGATGAAGAATCACGCGCGTGACTCGCAGCAGTTTCCAGAGCGCCTGAACGAGGATTTTTTACATGCCAGCCATCACCCTGACCACGCTCCAGAGCCTCAAGCAGAAAGGTGAAAAAATCACCATGCTGACCTGCTATGACGCGACCTTCGCCCACGCCTGCAACGAGGCCGGTGTCGAAGTGCTGCTGGTCGGCGACTCCCTCGGCATGGTTCTGCAGGGTCATGACAGCACCCTGCCGGTGACCACGGCGGAAATGGCCTATCACGTCGCCAGCGTCAAGCGTGGCAATGGCGATGCCCTGATCCTCGCCGACCTGCCGTTCATGGCCAACGCCACCCTCGAACAGACCATGACCAACAGCGCCATGCTGATGCAGGCCGGCGCGCACATGGTCAAGGTCGAAGGTCAGCTGTGGCTGGCGGAGTCGATCCGCCTGCTCGCCGAGCGCGGTGTGCCGGTGTGTGCGCACATGGGCCTGACCCCGCAAGCAGTGAACATTCTCGGTGGCTATAAAGTGCAGGGCCGCAACGAGAATCAGGCGCGGCAGATGCGTGCCGATGCGATCGCGCTGGAGCAGGCCGGTGCGGCCATGCTGTTGCTCGAGTGCGTGCCGAGCGAACTGGCGGCAGAAATCAGCCAGGCCGTGGGCATTCCGGTGATCGGTATCGGTGCCGGCAACGCCACCGACGGCCAGGTGCTGGTATTGCACGACATGCTCGGCCTGTCGATCACCGGCCGCGTACCCAAATTCGTCAAAAACTTCATGCAAGGTCAGGACAGCATCCAGTCCGCGCTGAAGGCTTACGTCAGCGAAGTCAAAGCCACCACGTTCCCCGGCATCGAACACGGATTCTCTGCATGAACACCGTCAAAACCGTACGCGAACTGCGCGCCGCCGTCGCCCGCGCGCGCAGTGAAGGCAAGCGCATCGGCTTAGTGCCGACCATGGGCAACCTGCACAGCGGCCACGTCGCCCTGATCACCAAAGCTACCCAGCGAGTCGATTTCGTGGTTGCGAGTATTTTCGTCAACCCGCTGCAATTCGGCGCCGGCGAAGACCTCGACAAATACCCGCGCACCCTCGCTGCCGATCAGGAAAAACTCCTCGAAGCCGGTTGCGACCTGCTGTTTGCGCCGACGGTTGAAGAGATGTACCCGGACGGCATGGCCGGGCAAACCCGGGTCAGCGTGCCGCAATTGTCCGAAGGCCTGTGTGGCGCCAGCCGTCCGGGGCACTTCGAAGGTGTGGCGACGGTGGTCAGCAAGCTGTTCAACATGGTCCAGCCGGACCTGGCGATTTTCGGCCAGAAGGATTACCAGCAACTGGCGGTGATCCGCGCGCTGGTGCATGACCTGAACATGCCGATCCAGATCATCGGCGAGCCGACCGTGCGTGCAGCGGATGGCTTGGCGCTGTCGTCGCGCAACGGCTTCCTCAATGAAGACCAGCGCGCCGTGGCACCGGTGGTGTATCGCGTGCTGAGCAGCATTGCCGAAGCGATCAAGCAAGGTGAGCGCGATTACCCGGCGCTGATCACTGCGCAGTTGCAGGTGCTGGAAGCGGCGGGGCTGCGTCCGGACTATCTGGAAATCCGTCATGGCCTGACGTTGCGTCCGGCGACGGCGGAGGATCGCGATCTGGTGATTCTGGCAGCGGCGTTCCTCGGCACCACGCGGCTGATCGACAACCTGCACCTGAATCTCGATAGCCCGATTTAAGCAGCAACGAATTTCCCTGTGGGAGCGAGCCTGCTCGCCAAGGCGGTGTATGAGCGACTTATAAGTTGCCTGACACCACGCCTTCGCGAGCAGGCTCGCTCCCACAGGTGTTTTCGGCGCATGCCGGTTGGGCGAAAGTGTTCCGGGCACCTCCGTTTGTCGGCCAGATTCTTCAACGGATGTTAAAAAAGTACAGGGATCTGGTCAGACAAAGTCAAGACAGAACGCAGCGCGAGGTTTACTGTATTCGCCCTGTGTCTCGACGCAGTTGATCCCATGCGCTAAAACTCGTGGTTGATCTGTACCGTGTTCAAAAGGCCGTTCAAGTAAAAAGGAAAACCGCAGCGATGGCGTACTACCGCACTCCTCACGACGTTACCGCTCTGCCCGCCTGGCAAGCGTTGAAAGATCACCGCCAAGCCATGCAGGATTTCAGCATGCGCGAAGCCTTCAACGCCGATCCGCAGCGCTTCAATCAGTTCACCCTCAGTAGCTGCGGTCTGTTTCTCGACTATTCGAAGAATTTGATCAACGCCGAGACCCGCAACCTGCTCGTGGGCCTGGCCAATGAAGTCGATCTGAAGGGCGCGATCAAAGCGCTGTTCGACGGCGAAATCGTCAACGCCTCCGAAGGCCGCCCGGCACTGCACACCGCCCTGCGCCGCCCGGTCGGCGACAAATTGTCGGTCAACGGCGTCAACGTGATGCCGGAAGTGCACAAGGTGCTGAACCAGATCACCGATCTGGTCGGCCGCATCCACGATGGCTTGTGGCGCGGTTACACCGAGAAGCCGATCACTGACGTGGTCAACATCGGCATCGGTGGTTCGTTCCTCGGTCCTGAGCTGGTCTCCGAAGCACTGCTGTCCTACGCGCAGAAAGGCGTACGTTGCCACTATCTGGCAAACATCGACGGCAGCGAATTCCACGAGCTGACGCAGAAACTGCGCGCCGAGACCACGCTGTTCATCGTTTCGTCGAAGTCGTTCAACACTCTCGAAACGTTGAAAAACGCGCAGGCCGCACGCGCCTGGTACCTGGCGCAGGGCGGCTCGGAAGCCGAGCTGTATCGCCACTTCATCGCTGTGTCGAGCAACAACGCCGCCGCTGTGGCTTTCGGTATCCGCGAAGAAAACATCTTCCCGATGTGGGACTGGGTCGGCGGGCGCTACTCGCTGTGGTCGGCGATCGGTTTGCCGATTGCGCTGGCCATCGGCATGTCCAACTTCAAGGAACTGCTGTCCGGTGCCTACACCATGGACCAGCATTTCCAGACCGCGCCGTTCGAACAGAACATGCCGGTGCTGCTGGCCCTGCTCGGCGTCTGGTATGGCAACTTCTGGGGTGCGCAAAGCCACGCGATCCTGCCGTACGACCACTACCTGCGCAACATCACCAAGCACTTGCAACAGCTGGACATGGAGTCCAACGGCAAGAGCGTGCGTCAGGACGGCACCTCGGTGTCGACCGATACCGGCCCGGTGATCTGGGGCGGCGTCGGCTGCAACGGTCAGCACGCTTACCACCAGTTGCTGCACCAGGGCACCCAACTGATCCCGGCCGACTTCATCGTGCCGATCGTCAGCTTCAACCCGGTTTCCGACCATCACCAGTGGCTGTACGCCAACTGCCTGTCGCAGAGCCAGGCGCTGATGCTCGGCAAGACCCTGCCGGAAGCTGAAGCCGAACTGCGCGACAAAGGCATGGGCGAAGACGACGTGCGCAAACTTGCGCCGCACAAGGTGATCCCGGGCAATCGTCCGAGCAACACCCTGGTGGTCGAACGCATCAGCCCGCGTCGCCTCGGCGCGCTGGTTGCGATGTATGAGCACAAAGTGTTCGTGCAAAGCGTGGTCTGGGGCATCAACGCCTTCGACCAGTGGGGTGTGGAACTGGGCAAGGAATTGGGCAAAGGCGTCTACAACCGTCTGGTCGGCAGCGACGAGACCGTGGCTGACGATGCCTCGACTCAGGGCCTGATCAACTACTTCCGCGGGCGTCATCGCGGCTGATAAAAGCCTTCGGGCACAACGCTGTTCCCCTGTGGGAGCGAGCCTGCTCGCGAAATCGGTGCGTCATTCAACACTGTGTTGACTGATCCGCCGCCTTCGCGAGCAAGCTCGCTCCCACAGTTGTTTTGGCGCATGACTTGAACCTGTGCAGCGCTCGGCGCATCTTTATTCGTGTCGCACCACAAGAATAAGGAACCGTCATGTTCGATATCAGCACGTTCCCCAAAGCCGATGCCGTGCGCCAGGCCGCTCAGTTGAGCCAGGACGAGTATCGGCGCCTGTACCGCGAATCGATTGAGCACCCCAGCGCCTTCTGGGCCGAGCAGGCCACGCGTTTCCTCGATTGGAGCACGCCGTGGCAGACCGTTCAGCGCTATGACCTGAAAACCGGTGAAGCGGCCTGGTTTGCCGGCGGCAAGCTCAACGTCAGTTACAACTGCATCGACCGTCACCTCAAGCAACGCGGCGAGCAGACCGCCCTGCTCTGGGAAGGCGATGATCCTGCCGAATCGGCGCAGATCACTTACAACAAACTCCATCACCACGTCTGCCGTCTGGCCAACGTACTGAAAAGCCGTGGCGTGAAGAAAGGCGATCGGGTGTGCATCTACATGCCGATGATCCCCGAAGCCGCCTACGCCATGCTCGCCTGCGCGCGAATCGGCGCAATTCATTCGGTGGTGTTCGGCGGATTTTCCCCGGATTCCCTGCGTGATCGAATCCTCGACGCCGATTGCCGCACCGTGATCACCGCCGATGAGGGCGTGCGCGGCGGCCGCTTCGTGCCGCTGAAAAACAACGTCGACAAAGCCCTGCAAAGTTGCCCGAACGTCAGCACCGTGGTGGTGGTCGAGCGCACTCAGGGCCAGGTCGATTGGGTCGAGGGCCGTGACCTCTGGTACCACCAGGCCGTGCGTGAGGTCAGCGACGACTGCTCGCCGGAACCGATGGACGCCGAAGATCCGCTGTTCATCCTCTACACCTCCGGCAGCACCGGCAAACCCAAAGGCGTGCTGCACACCACCGGCGGCTATCTGCTGCAAGCAGCAATGACCTTCAAGTACGTGCTGGATTACCGCGACGGCGAAGTGTTCTGGTGCACCGCCGACGTCGGCTGGGTCACCGGCCACAGTTACATCGTCTACGGGCCGCTGGCCAACGGTGCGACCACACTGATGTTCGAAGGCGTGCCGAGCTACCCGAGCAGTTCGCGCTTCTGGCAGGTCATCGACAAGCACAAGGTCAACATTTTCTACACCGCACCCACCGCCCTGCGCGCGCTGATGCGCGAAGGCGCCGGACCGTTGAAGGAAACGTCGCGCGCCAGCCTCAGATTGCTCGGCAGCGTCGGTGAGCCGATCAACCCGGAAGCGTGGGAATGGTATTTCAATGCTGTCGGTGAACAGCGCTGCCCGATCGTCGACACCTGGTGGCAGACCGAAACCGGCGGCATCATGCTCAGCCCGCTGGTCAGCGCGCAACGGATCAAACCGGGCTGCGCGACGCAACCGATGTTTGGCGTGCAACCGGTGCTGCTTGACGAAGTCGGCAAGGAAATCAAAGGCGCCGGCAGTGGCGTGCTGGCGATCAAATCGAGCTGGCCGGCGCAGATTCGCAGCGTCTACGGCGATCCGCAGCGGATGATCGACACCTACTTCAAACCCTACCCCGGCTATTACTTCACCGGCGACGGCGCCCGCCGCGACGAGGACGGCGATTACTGGATCACCGGACGCATCGACGATGTGATCAACGTCTCCGGCCACCGCATCGGCACCGCCGAAGTGGAGAGCGCCTTGGTGCTGCACGACAGCATCGCCGAGGCCGCCGTGGTCGGTTATCCCCACGACGTCAAAGGCCAGGGCATCTACGCATTCGTGACGCCAATGAACGGCACCGAGGCCAACGAAGAGCTGAAGAAAGACCTGCTGGCGCATGTCAGCAAGGAGATCGGCAGCTTCGCCAAACCGGACCTGATCCAGTGGGCGCCAGCATTGCCCAAGACCCGTTCGGGCAAGATCATGCGGCGGATTTTGCGCAAGATTGCCTGCAATGAGCTCGACAGCCTTGGCGATACTTCGACCCTGGCAGACCCAAGCGTGGTGCAGGACCTCGTTGATAAACGTTTGAATCAATAGCTTCAAGAGCAGGCTCGCTGCCACAGGTGATCGCATTGCACATGTGGGAGCGAGCCTGCTCGCGAAGGCCATCACGCGATCCCCCGGCAAACTGTTAAACTCCCGCGCCCAATTCCCCTCAGCAAGGCGCCCGCATGTCTTCCTTGAATCAGGCGCTGCGCGCCGCCCTCGATCAACGCCAGGACCTGCTCGCTGCGCTGCACGGCCAGGGCACCGATTGCTATCGGCTGTTCCATGGCAGCCAGGAAGGTGCCGGCGGCCTGACCATCGACCGCTACGGCCCGCAACTGCTGGTGCAGAGTTTTCACCAGACGCTCGAACGTGACGATCTGCTGCAACTGCACGCCATGGTCAACCAGACCCTGGGCTTCGACAGCCTGCTGGTCTACAACGACCGCTCCCGTGGCAACTCGCGGATCGATCGCGAGGACAGCGTTTATAAAGCCGATGACGCCGCACTGGCGGATCTGGTCGGGCATGAATGGGGCCTGAACTACCGCGTGCGCGGGCGTCATGCCGGGCAGGATCCGCTACTGTTCCTCGACCTGCGCAACACCCGTGGCTGGGTCAAGGATCACGCGCAAGGCAAAAGTGTGCTCAACCTGTTCGCCTACACCTGTGGCGTTGGCCTCAGTGCTGCGGCCGGCGGTGCACGTGAGGTGTGCAACCTCGATTTTGCCGAGGGCAATCTGGCGGTCGGTCGCGAGAATGGTTTGCTCAACCCGCAACTGCCGCCGATGCAATTCATTCAGTCCGATTACTTCCCGGCAATCCGCCAGCTCGCCGGCCTGCCGATCAGCCAGCGGCGCGGGCAGAAGCTGCCGAGCTATCAGCGCCTCGAACAACGCCAATACGATCTGGTCCTGCTCGATCCGCCGGCGTGGGCCAAAAGTGCGTTCGGCACCGTCGATTTGCTGCGCGATTATCAGAGCCTGCTCAAACCGGCGCTGCTAACCACCGCTGACAACGGCGTGCTGATCTGCTGCAACAACCTGGCGAAAGTCAGCATGGACGACTGGCGCGAACAAGTGTTGCGCTGCGCCGAAAAGGCCGGCCGCCCGGTGCGCGAATGGAGCGTGATGACCCCGGGTGCCGACTTCCCCTCGCGGGACCAGCAGCCACCCTTGAAGACACTGATTTTGCAGCTCTAATCCCTCAAGCATGAGCGATTACATTCCCCTGTGGGAGCGAGCCTGCTCGCGAAAGCGCAGTGTCAGTCGACTTGTTTTTCACTGAACCAGCGCATTCGCGAGCAGGCTCGCTCCCACCGGGGAGATCTATTCCTACAGAAATTTCTGAACAATCCTGTCCCACATCAAGCACTTCGGAACCAGAATCGCGTGCCATACTCCAAGGCACTCCGATTCAGACAGATGAAGCCGCACATGCCCAAAGGATTGATTCGCGCGATTGGCGCACTGCTGACAGCCCTGGCCCTCTACAGCCTGCTGGGGTTTCTGATCCTGCCGGGCATTGCCTTGCGCGTGGCCAACCAGCAACTGGCCAACTACGCCACGGTGCCGGCGCATCTGCAGCGTATCGAACTCAACCCCTTCAGCCTTGAGGTCACCCTGTGGGGCCTGATCATCGGCGAACCGGGCAAGGAGCAGGTCGGCTTCGATCGCCTCTATGCCAACCTGCAAATCGACAGCCTGTGGACCAAAGCGCTGCATCTGTCCGACATCGAACTGGACAAACCCAAAAGCGAAATCCTCTTCGCCAAGGACGGCAAGCTCAACCTGCTCGGCCTGTTCAACCTGCCGCCGAGCGAGCCGACACCCGCCGATCCCGACGCCAAGCCATTTCCGCTGCGTATCGACAACATCAAACTGGCCGGCGGTGTGGTGCATTTCGAGGATATGCGGCCCAGTGAGCCGATCGAATTTCTTTACGACGACCTCAGTTTCGAGCTGAAAAACCTCAGCACCCTGCCCGAGGACAGCGCCGACATGACCCTCGTCGCCATCGGCCCCGCTGGCGGGCGGATCGACTGGACCGGCAATTTCAGCCTGATCCCGTTCACCTCCGAAGGCACCCTGAAAGTCACCGATGGCCAGATGAAATCCTTCTGGCCCTACGTGCGCGACGCCGTGCCGCTGGTGCTGGAAAACGGCGTGGTCAGCCTCAGCACCGAGTACAAACTCAACCTGTCGAAACAGACCGAACTGCTGCTGAACAACGTCGCGGTGAGCATTGCGCCATTCGCCATCAAGGCTCCGGACGGACGTCCGCTGGCCAGGCTCGAACGCCTCGACGTCAGCGACACCTCGCTGGACCTGGCCAAGCAGCAAGTGGTGGTCGGCAAGATCCGCAGCAACAAACTGGAAACCTGGGCGGCGCTGGAAGCCGACGGCCAACTGGACTGGCAGAAGCTGTTCGTCAGCCAACCGTCGAAACCGGCGGCCAAAGCCGCTGCCGAACCTACGGATACACCGGCCGCCGCCGACTCGCCGAAACCTGAGCCAAGCGCCCCGAGCAAGCCATGGCAGGTGCTGGTCAAGGATGTGCAACTGCGCAACTACACGGTCCATCTCGCTGACCGCTCGGCGCAACCGGCGGTGGCGCTGGACATCACCCCGCTGAACGTCGACTTGCAGGATTTCGACAGCCTCAACGGCTCGCCTTTCAAGCTCAAGCTCGACAGCGGCCTGGGCAAGCAAGGCAAGATCAGCGCCGACGGCACGGTCAATCTGGCCCCGGTCAACGCGCAGCTCAACGTGAAAACCGAGGACGTCGACCTGCGTGTCGCGCAGTCCTACATCAACCCGTTCATTCGCCTGGAACTGCGCAGCGGCATGCTCGGCAGTGACCTCAAGGTCAACCTGAAGAGCACCGAGCCACTGGCCCTCAGCGTCACCGGCCGCGCGCAGATCGATCAACTGCACACCCTCGATACGCTGAAGACCCGCGACTTCCTCAAATGGCAGCAAGTCGTGGTCGACGGCATCAATTATCAGCACGGCGACAGCCTGTCGATCGACAAGGTCAACCTGTTGCAGCCGTATGTGCGCTTCATGATCAACGACGATCGCACCACCAACGTCGACGACCTGCTGATCCCGCAACCGGCCGACAGCGGTGCAAAAAGCACCGCAGCCAAACCGGCCGGCAAGGACAAACCACTGGGCATTCACATCGGTGCGATTGCGATCAACGACGGCTCGGCCAACTTTGCCGACTTCAGCCTGACGCCGAATTTCGCCACCGCCGTGCAGCAGCTCAACGGTCAGATCGGCACCATCGACAGCCGTCAGGCAAAACCGGCCAGCGTCGACATCAAAGGCAAGGTCGACCGTTATGCGCCGGTGACCATCAAGGGGGCGGTCAATCCGTTCGACCCGATGGCCAGCCTCGACATCGCCACCAGTTTCAAGCGCGTCGAACTGACGACCCTGACGCCCTACTCCGGCAAATTCGCCGGCTACCGCATCCGCAAGGGCCGGCTCAACCTTGATCTGCACTACCTGATCACCAAAGGCCAACTGAAAGCCGAGAACAAAGTCGTCGTCGAGCAACTGCAACTGGGCGAGAAGGTCGACAGCCCTGATGCAGTGAGTCTGCCGCTGAAACTGGCGATCGCCCTGCTCAAGGACGTCGACGGCAAGATCTCCATCGAATTGCCGGTGACCGGCGACCTGAATAATCCACAGTTCAGCGTCATGCCGATCGTCTGGCAGACCCTGCGCAACCTCATCGTCAAAGCTGCCGCCGCGCCGTTCAAGATGATCGGCGGGCTGGTCAGTGGCGGCGGCTCCGAAGACCTCGGCACGGTGTCCTTCGCGCCGGGCTCCAGCGATCTGAGCAAGGACGCCGAAGCGGCGCTGGTGAAACTGTCGCAAGCGCTCAAGGAACGTCCGGCGCTGCGTCTGGAAATCGAAGGCACTGCCGCGAAGAGCAGTGATGGGCCACTGCTCGCCGAGCAACGTCTGGAACGCGAATACCAATACAACTACTACAAGATGCTCCAGCGCCGTGGCGACAAAGTTCCGGCCCAGGCCTCGCTGCTGCAAGTGCCCGAAAGCGAGAAAGGCGCGTTGCTCGAAGGCATCTACCGCACCCGCCTGAAAACCCAGCCACCGGCAGAATGGAAAGACCTCGGCAAGGAAGAACGCACGGCGAAAATGCGCCAGGGCGTGATCGCGTTCTGGAGTGGCAGCGAGGTGCTGTTGCGCCAGTTGGGCCAGGATCGCGCCAGCACCATCAAGGATTACCTGGTCGACAAGGGCAAGCTCGAGGATGACCGCGTGTATTTCATCGACGCCAACCTCGGCGAGGCCGAAAGCGATGGCCGCGTGGTCACGCAAATGCACCTGGATGCCGAATGACCGTGCATAGCTGGTTGATGGCGCTCGCTCTGACGTGCGCCGCCGGCCATGCGTCGGCGTCGGATACATTGCGCTGCGGCAGCCAGTTGATCAGCCTCGGCGACCGCGCTAGCGAGGTGCTGCAAAAATGCGGCGAGCCGGTCAGTCGCGATGTGCTTGGCTACAAGCGCAGTGCCAATCGCCGCGAAGAGTTTCAGGTCGAGGAATGGACCTACGGCCCGAACAACGGCATGTACCAGTACCTGCGCTTCGAAGGTAATCGCCTGCGGCAGATCAACAGCAAACGCGGTAACTAAGCCGAACGAAATTCACCCTGTGGGAGCGAGCCTGCTCGCGAATACGCTCTGTCTACTGACGAACTTGTCGGCTGACACTACGCATTCGCGAGCAGGCTCGCTCCCACATTGGTATTGCCCAAAATAGAACAGGCCCCGACACAAGTGCCGGGGCCTGTAATGGTCACATCCGTGTGACCGTTCGCATGAACTCTAAAGTTGCGGCAGACGTATTGCTCGGCCCGTCTGTCGCGTCTTCTCCCGGTTCAGGCGAGAAGTCTTGCCTTACTCGGCTTTCAGGCCGTCAGCGGAGACCGCTTTAACGCCTTTGATTTTCTTGGCGATGCCTACGGCGACTTCTTTCTGCGACTCGGTTACCGCAGTGGTCGACGACAGGGAAACTACACCCTTGTTGGTTTCGACTTTGATGTCGGTGCCTGGAATGCCTTTTTCGGTAACCAGGTCAGCTTTGACCTTGGTGGTGATCCAGGTGTCGCTGGTATCTTGTTTCATTTCGGTAACTTCACCGGCAGCCAGAACCATTGGTGCTTGGGTAGCCTGAGCGGACTGGGCGAAAGCGCCACCAGCCATGGTCAGGGTCAGAGCGGTAGCAGCGGCAGTGATAGCGAACTTCTTCATACGAGTAACTCCTGTTTTTACTGGAAGTCTGCTGTAACGCTTGTCAGCAGGGTTACCGGAGATATTGCGAACGCTGTGCCAACTTTTTCAGTCGCATAAAACTGTTTAAAAACAATGAGTTATAAAAAAAGCTGTTTTTCGTTTTCATGCAAAATGCATGACTCAACGCAATTTCGCATGCAAGTTGCGGTTTTTCGGAAAGTTCATAAGCTGCTGAAATTATTGGAGCTTTTAAAAACCGTTGCGCCATAAAAAGCTCCGCAATTGCGGAGCTTTTTAAGTTGCAGGTGCGTGTCAAACGCCTGGGCAGCTCGTAGTTGTATATTCTTTCGAGCCGGAGAACTTACAGGTCCAGCCAGTGGTAGGACTGCGTGTCAGCGTTACGGTCTGGCCGAGAACAGGCGCTGGAGCGTTGAGCAGCGTACAAGTAATAGTACCCGTCCCATCGGCGACTTTTCCGGATGCCGCCAACGTGCAATTCTGCGTGGCCGCTGTGCCGCCGTTCACGTTGGTGATGCTCGGGTCAGTCGATCCGGCATTGATCACGTCTTCAAAATTAACCTTAAGAGCTGATGCTTCCGCAATCCCAGCGGTCACCTTCGACCGCGCCTGATACTTCGAATACTGAGGCAGGGCGATAGTCGCCAGAATGCCGATGATCGCCACGACGATCAGCAGCTCGATCAATGTGAAACCTTGTTGTTTTTTCATAGACACGCTCCATGCATGAGTCGAAATCTCATGATCTGAACAAGGCTCAGCACAGCCCATGCCAACGCCTTTCAGGCCCCGCCTGCTGGGCGCGCGCGATTTTCTGCGCCGTTTCCTACAACCCGCAACCGCACTATCTGACACTTTTTGTCACCTGCACCGGCCGTGTTTGGCGCTGTCACTTGACTAGGCTATAAGTCATGAACGGCAAGCGTGCGGAATCCCCATGAATGACATCGCTCTGAGCGGTCTGGCCAAGCAATTGGTCCAGGCCGAACTGCTCACGGAAACAAGCGCACGGCAATCCTGGGCGCAGGCCCAGCGCAATCGCGTGTCGCTGGTCAATTACCTGGTACACAACAAACTGGTCAACAGCCGGCAGATCGCCGAGATCGCTTCCGAACATTTCGGCATGGCCCTGCTCGATCTGCATTGCCTCGACAAGGAGACTCAGCCCAAGGGGCTGGTCAGTGAAAAACTGGTTCGTCAGCATTGCGCCCTGCCCTTGTGGCGGCGCGGCAACAAACTGTTCGTGGGCCTTTCCGACCCGAGCAATCAGCAGGCGATCAGCGACATCCAGTTCAGCACCGGCCTGAGCACCGAAGCGATTCTGGTCGAGGACGACAAACTCAGCGACGCCATCGACAAGTTCTTCGACAGCCACGCCTCGGGTCTGGAAGAAATGGCCGATGTCGATCTCGACGGCCTCGACGTCGAGTCCATTGATGACAACAAACAGGACGTGATCGGCGGCCTCGATGCCGACGATGCCCCGGTCGTGCGCTTCGTGCACAAGATGCTGCTCGATGCGATCAAGAGCGGCTCGTCCGACCTGCATTTCGAGCCGTACGAAAAAAACTACCGGGTGCGCATGCGCACCGACGGCATGCTGCGCGAGGTGGCCAAGCCGCCGATTCAGCTGGCCGGGCGTATTGCCGCACGTTTGAAGGTCATGGCCAGTCTGGATATTTCGGAACGACGCAAACCCCAGGACGGGCGGATCAAGATGCGCCTGTCCAAAAGCAAATCCATCGATTTTCGCGTCAACACCCTGCCGACCCTGTGGGGCGAAAAAGTGGTGATCCGGATTCTCGACCCGTCCAGTGCGCAGATGGGCATCGATGCGCTGGGCTACGAGGCCGAACAGAAGGCCTTGTACCTGGCCGCGCTGAAACAGCCGCAAGGGATGATTCTGGTCACCGGCCCCACCGGCTCCGGTAAAACCGTGTCGCTGTACACCGGGCTGAACATCCTGAACACCGTCGACATCAATATTTCCACCGCCGAAGACCCGGTGGAAATCAACATGGCAGGCATCAATCAGGTCAACGTCAATCCTCGCCAAGGGCTGGACTTTGCCCAGGCGCTGCGCTCATTTCTGCGTCAGGACCCGGATGTGATCATGGTCGGCGAGATCCGCGACCTGGAAACCGCCGAGATCGCGATCAAGGCCGCGCAGACCGGCCACCTGGTGCTGTCGACCCTGCACACCAATAGCGCAGCGGAAACCCTCACGCGCCTGCACAACATGGGCATTCCCGGGTTCAACATCGCCACCTCGGTCAGCCTGATCATCGCCCAGCGTCTGGCGCGCAAATTGTGCGCGCACTGCAAGCGGCCGCTGGAAATCCCGCACGAAACCTTGCTCAAGGAAGGCTTCCCCGAGGAACGCATCGGTCATTTCACGATCTACGAGCCGGTCGGTTGCGATCACTGCAACGGCGGATACAAAGGACGCGTGGGGATTTATGAAGTGGTAAAGAACACACCGGACCTGCAACGGTTGATCATGGCCGAAGGCAATTCGCTGGAAATCGACATTCAGATGCGCCGCGACGGTTTCGCCGATCTGCGCACCTCCGGGCTGCACAAGGCCATGCAAGGCATCACCAGCCTTGAGGAAATCAACCGGGTCACCAAGGATTGAACATGGCGGTCAAGGCAGCGAAAGTCAGCGTTTACGCCTGGGAAGGCACCGACCGCAAAGGCAGTAAAGTCAGCGGCGAGTTGAGCGGGCAGAACCCCGCACTGATCAAGGCGCAGCTGCGCAAACAAGGGATCAACCCGGGCAAGGTGCGCAAGAAATCCGCCTCCCTGCTGAGCTTGGGCAAACGCATCAAACCGCAGGACATCGCCCTGTTCACCCGGCAGATGGCAACGATGATGAAGGCCGGTGTACCGCTGTTACAGTCCTTCGACATCATCGGCGAGGGCTTCGAAAACCCGGCCATGCGCAAGCTGGTCGACGAGGTCAAACAGGAGGTCGCCGCCGGTAACAGCTTCGCCACGGCCCTGCGCAAGAAGCCGCAATACTTCGACGAGTTGTACTGCAACCTGGTCGACGCCGGCGAACAGTCCGGTGCCCTCGACACTTTGCTCGAACGGGTCGCGACCTATAAGGAAAAAAGCGAAGCGCTCAAGGCCAAGATCAAGAAGGCCATGACCTACCCCACCGCCGTGGTGCTGGTGGCGGCGGTGGTGACCGGCATTCTGCTGGTCAAGGTGGTGCCGCAGTTCCAGTCGGTGTTTTCCGGGTTCGGCGCAGAACTGCCGGGCTTCACCCTGATGATCATCAGCCTGTCGGAATTCATGCAGCAGTGGTGGTGGGCGATTCTTTTTGCGCTGGTGGCAGCGTTTTTCGGCACTCGCCACGCGTTGAAGACTTCGCAGGCCCTGCGCGACCGGCGCGATGCCTGGCTGCTGAAGCTGCCGCTGGTAGGCACTTTGATGTACAAGTCCGCCGTTGCCCGCTTTGCCCGCACCCTGTCGACCACTTTCGCGGCGGGGGTGCCGTTGGTGGAGGCGCTGGATTCGGTCGCCGGCGCCACCGGCAACGTGGTGTTCAAGCGCGCGGTGCTGCGCGTGCGGCAGGACGTCTCGACCGGCATGCAGCTCAATTTCTCGATGCGCAGCACCGGTGTGTTTCCGAACATGGCGGTGCAGATGACCGCCATCGGCGAGGAATCGGGCGCGCTGGATGACATGCTCGACAAGGTCGCCGGTTTTTATGAAGCGGAAGTCGATAACATGGTCGACAACCTCACCAGCCTGATGGAGCCGTTCATCATGGTGGTGCTGGGGGTCATCGTCGGTGGACTGGTGGTGGCCATGTACCTGCCGATCTTCCAACTCGGCTCAGCGATCTGACATGCCTATCGATGAACTGTTTGCCGTGTATCCGCTGGCCTTTGTGGTCAGCGCGCTGCTGCTCGGGCTGGTGGTCGGCAGCTTCCTCAATGTTGTGGTCTGGCGCCTGCCGAAGATGCTTGAGCGTGACTGGCGCCAGCAAGCCCATGATGTGCTCGGCCTGCCCAGCGAAACGCCCGTGCCGACCTACAACCTGATGCTGCCGCACTCCGCGTGCCCGCATTGCGGACATCGAATCCGCCCGTGGGAAAACATTCCGCTGCTCAGTTATCTGTGCCTGCGCGGGCGCTGCTCGGCTTGTTCGGCGCCGATCAGTAAACGTTACCCGCTGACCGAACTGGCCTGCGGCCTGCTGTCGGCATTCATTGCCTGGCATCTGGGCTTCGGCTGGCCGGCGGGCTTGCTGATCTTGCTGACGTGGGGCTTGCTGGCGATGAGTCTGATCGACTGCGAACATCAGCTGCTGCCCGATGTGCTGGTGCTGCCGCTGCTGTGGCTGGGGCTGATCGTCAACAGCTTCGGCGTGTTCGTGGCGTTGCCCGATGCGTTGTGGGGCGCGGTCGCGGGTTATCTGGCGCTGTGGTCGGTGTTCTGGCTGTTCAAACTGCTCACCGGCAAGGACGGCATCGGTCATGGTGATTTCAAGCTGCTGGCCTTGCTTGGCGCTTGGGGTGGCTGGCAGATTCTGCCGCTGACGATTCTGTTGTCATCCTTGGTGGGGGCGATTTTGGGCGTCGTCATGCTGCGCCTGCGCGCCCAGGCAACCTCGACGCCGATCCCCTTCGGACCCTTTCTGGCAATTGCCGGCTGGATTGCCTTGCTCTGGGGTGGTCAAATAACCGACTTCTATTGGCAGTCTGTCGGTTTGAAATGAATACCCCTGTGGAAAAACCCTGGATCCTCGGCCTGACCGGCGGCATCGGCAGCGGCAAAAGTGCGGCGGCGCAGCACTTCATCGACCTCGGCGTGCACGTGGTGGACGCTGATCATGCGGCGCGCTGGGTAGTCGAGCCGGGGCGTCCGGCGCTGGCGAAAATCGCCGAGCATTTCGGTTCCGGCGTGTTGCAGGCCGATGGCACGCTGGACCGCGCCGCCCTGCGCAAACTGATTTTTGAAGACCCTGAACAGCGGCGTTGGCTAGAGGCGCTGTTGCATCCGTTGATCGGCGAAGAAATCGCTCATCACCTGGCGCAGGCAAAATCGCCTTACGCGATTCTGGTTTCACCGTTGCTGATCGAATCCGGGCAATACGCGATGACCCAGCGCATTCTGGTCATCGATGCGCCGCAACAACTGCAGATCGAACGCACCTTGCAGCGTGACCAGACCAGCGAACAACAAGTGCAGGCGATCCTCAAGGCGCAATCGAGCCGTGAAGACCGCGTGAGCCGTGCCGACGATGTGATCGTCAACGACCGCGACCTCGCCTGGCTGCACAGCGAGGTCGAGCGTCTGCATCACTTTTATCTGACTTTATCCGGAGGCCAAGCATGAGCCAGATTCCAACCGTTGAATGCCCAACCTGCGGCGCCCCCGTCGAATTCACCCCGGCGAACAAATTCCGTCCGTTCTGCTCCGATCGCTGCAAACTGATCGACCTCGGCGCCTGGGCCTCGGAAGAGCACAAGATTCCGGTCGCCCCGGATGCCGAAGACGAGCTGTTTTCCGGCGATTTCGATCCGCGTCACTGATCGCTGATCAGGGCCGCATAAAGCCGTAGTCCTGACTGTCGTCGAGGTTCTCCGCGAGAAAGCGCAACTCGTCGGCCAGGTCTTCGGCATTGCGCACGGCCTTGCTCTGCTGCACCACGGCGCTGAGCAGGGCGCGCAAACTCAGGCCCGGGTCAAAGCCCACCTCCTGCGCCAGCTCCAGACTCTGCCGGGTTTCCTGCCGCGCCCATTCGTAAACGCCCATGCCACTGCTCCTGAAGGAATTTGCGCGAGCATGAAATCTCTGCGGCATGGCCGGTTTGATGTGGATCAAGACTTCGGATCGTCGTCCTTCCACGGCGCTGAAAGGTAACGGGTGCGGTTGAAGGTCTCCAGCCATTCCGGGCAGAACACCACCAACGCACTGACAACCATGCCGTTGATAAAGGCCTCGGGAAACAGCAGCAACCACAGGTAGCCGACGAAATCTTCCAGCCATTCCGGCATGGCGAAGAGGCCGTCGTACCACAGCAACGTCAGGCTCAGAATCAGGCACAACAGGCCTGACAACGCAGCGGCGAAGAAACCGGAACAGAAGATGTAAACGAACGGATTTCGTGGCTGCGCACGCTCCACGAGGATTGCCACGCATTCGGTGATCAGCACTGGCAGCAGAATCAGTAACCCGCCATTGACGCCGACCGCAGCCAGGTCCTGACGGCCCAAAAGCACCAGGCCAATCTGCGCAACCAGCCCGCCGACGATCGCCAGCGGCCAATCGAGCAGCAGCGTCACGGCCGTCATGCCGATGAAGTGATAAGACACGCCGGTGTCGAAATCCCTGCGCACCAGCCACAGCAGAAACAGCGCGAACACCGTGCCGAACAGCAAGTGCTGCCGGCGACTGTCGCTGAACAGCTCGACCCATGGCGCACGCATGATCGCCCAGAGCAGCACCGGCAGATAAATCAGCCAGCCGAGCGTCAGGCTTGCCGAGGACAGCAGTTCGGCACCGATCATGATTCCCTCACCTTCTCCATGGACTTACCGCTTTGTCGCAGTCTACACCGCCGATGTATGTGCACCAGCCGATGCAAAGCTATCTGCTTGTCGCATTTGGACGCTAAGCTTGGGCTTATGGATGATTCAGATTATTTACGCCTGCTGACCATCGCGGCCGAGCAGGCCAATGCGTTCCTGTCCAATGCCCGCAAATGGGAGCGTGAGCGTTGGGTCTGCCAGCGCCTGCTGCAAGGTCTGAACATCCCCTACCGCGCCGATGAGTTCGCCCCGGCCGGTGAGCCGCCGGACGTGTTGTTCCGCGATGCCAATTTCGAAGTTTTTTTCGTCCTCGATGAAGGCCGCCGTCTCAATGACGAGTGGCGCGACGAATTGCAGCGTCGGCGCAGCGCGTTTTCCCTGAGCCAACTGGTGCGCCGCGAAGCCAAACCCAAGCGCATCCCGGCCAATGAATTTCTCCTGCGTCTGGCGCCGACCCTGCGCAAGAAGGCGCACAACTACAAGGAACGCGGCATGGATCTGGGTGAACTTGACATCATCGCCTTCGCCAGCCTCAAGCGCGAAGTGCTCGACCTCAACAGTCATTTCCCGCCACCGACCGAATACCTGCGTCAGGGCTGGCGCTCGCTGTCGCTGGTCGGCCCGACATTCGCCCGCGTGCTGTTCGCCCACCCCGACGCACCGGACTTTCTGCGCAGCAACCTCGGCCGCAGCATTGTGTTCGACGTGGGCATCAGCCTGTGACGCCGCTGCAGCAGTTGATCGCCGAGGTTCCGCAAACCGGTCGTGTGCGCTGGATCGGCGTGCGTCCAGAATCCCGTGGGCCGATGCTTGAGCTCGACGCGGTCGAGGCGCGGCTGGAGGCCGGGCTCACCGGCGACCACGCCCGCCCGGGCATTCGCAATGCGCGACAGGTGACGCTGATTCAGTGGGAGCACCTGGCGGTGATCAACGCATTGATGGGCCGTCCCGCTGACCAGCCAGTCCGGCCTGAAGATCTGCGGCGCAATCTCGTTATAAGCGGAATCAATTTGTTTAGCCTGAAGGGGCGGCGCTTTCGCATCGGGCAGGCGATACTCGAAACCACTGGCTGGTGTCAGCCCTGTGCACGCTTGCAGAACAATCTCGGCCCGGGCACTTTTCAAGCCGTGCGCGGGCATGGCGGGATCACCGCCCGGGTGTTACAAAGCGGCATCATTCGCCTCGACGATAGCGTGTGTGTCGAACCGGTTCCGGACAGCGGCTACGCTGCGTTCAATCCGGGCTGAAAACCGCTGTAGCCTGTGCTCATTCAGTAACGTCTACCTGACGAGGCAAATATGACCAGCCGCCTGAACCCCGAAGACCAAAAGCATGTCGAAGAGTACCTGCAACTGTCCCAACACCGTGTCGAGCGCCGGCCTTTCCGGCCGTGGATGCTCCTGGTGCTGGTGCTGGCAGTGACCATTGGTCTGGGCCTGTTGAGCCGATTTATCAGTTACCTGACGTTATGAGCTGCCTTGCGCTCCCTCGGGTAACCGCACCGATTTCCTTTAAAAACCTTGCGAGTTATCCCTATGTCCCATCGTATTGTCATTGTCGGCGGCGGCGCCGGCGGTCTGGAGTTGGCTACCCGTCTGGGTAAGACTCTGGGCAAGCGCGGCACGGCCAGCGTGATGCTGGTCGACGCGAACCTGACCCACATCTGGAAACCGCTGCTGCACGAAGTGGCCGCCGGTTCCCTGAACTCCTCCGAAGACGAACTCAACTATGTCGCCCAGGCGAAATGGAACCACTTCGAGTTCCAGCTCGGGCGCATGAGCGGGCTCGATCGCGCGCAGAAGAAAATCCAGCTGGCCGCGACCTATGACGAAAACGGCGTCGAGCTGGTGCCGGCGCGTGAAGTGGCTTATGACTCGCTGGTGATCAGCGTCGGCAGCACCACCAACGATTTCGGCACCCAGGGCGCGGCGCAGCATTGCCTGTTCCTCGATACGCGCAAACAGGCTGAGCGCTTCCACCAGCAATTGCTCAATCACTATCTGCGCGCCCACGCCGGGCAGACCGATGTGGTCGAGCAAATCAGCGTGGCCATCGTCGGCGCTGGCGCCACTGGCGTCGAACTGGCGGCAGAGCTGCACAACGCCGCCCATGAATTGGCCGCGTATGGTCTGGACCGGATCAAACCGGAAAACATGCACATCACGCTGATCGAAGCCGGCCCACGAGTGCTGCCTGCCCTGCCGGAGCGCATCAGCGGGCCGGTGCACAAAACCCTGGAGAAGCTCGGGGTCAATGTGATGACCAACGCAGCAGTCAGCGAAGTGACTGCCGACAGCCTGATCACCGCCGATGGCAACGAGATCAAGGCCAGCCTGAAAGTCTGGGCTGCCGGCATTCGCGCACCGGGCTTCCTCAAGGACATCGACGGTCTGGAAACCAACCGCATCAATCAGCTGCAAGTGCTGCCGACTCTGCAAACCACGCGCGACGAAAACATCTTTGCCTTCGGTGACTGCGCGGCCTGCCCGCAACCGGGCACTGATCGCAACGTGCCGCCACGGGCACAAGCGGCGCATCAACAGGCGTCGCTGCTGGCCAAGTCGCTGAAACTGCGCATCGAAGGCAAGACCCTGCCGGAGTACAAGTACACCGACTACGGCTCGCTGATCTCGCTGTCGCGTTTTTCTGCTGTGGGTAACTTGATGGGTAACCTGACCGGCAGCGTCATGCTCGAAGGCTGGCTGGCGCGGATGTTCTATGTGTCGCTGTACCGTATGCACCAGATGGCGCTGTACGGGCCGTTCCGCACGGCGATGCTGATGCTGGGGAGCAAGATTGGTCGTGGCACCGAACCGCGTCTGAAGCTGCACTAAAACGCCAACCTGTGGGAGCGAGCCTGCTCGCGAAAGCGGTGGGTCTGTCAACACTGTCGTTGAATGATCCGGCCCCTTCGCGAGCAGGCTCGCTCCCACATTGTTTCGTGCTGTTCTCAAATCAGTGGGCGAAGGCCTGCAATGAATCGCTGTTCATCACAGCTGGAAGCGCCGCACCATGCCCTGCAGCGCATTGGCCAGTTGCGACAGTTCGTGGCTCGATGTGCTGGTCTGATCAGCCCCCGCAGCCGAACGCACCGACAGGTCGCGAATATTCACCAGATTGCGATCCACTTCCCGCGCCACTTGCGCCTGCTCCTCGGCGGCGCTGGCGATCACCAGGTTGCGCTCGTGAATCTCGTGCACCGACGCCGTGATCGTCACCAACGCCTCACCTGCCCGCTCTGCAAGAACCAGCGTGCTCGCCGCACGAGATGCGCTGGCCTGCATTGATTCCAGCGCCTGGCTCGAACCGCTGCGCATGCCTTGCACCATCTGTTCGATTTCCTGCGTCGATTGCTGGGTGCGATACGCCAGCGCGCGCACTTCGTCGGCTACCACCGCAAAGCCGCGACCGCTTTCACCGGCGCGTGCTGCTTCGATGGCAGCGTTGAGCGCCAGCAGATTGGTCTGCTCGGCGATGGCGCGAATCACGTCCAGAACCTTGCCGATGTCCTGCGACTGATTGGCCAGCGACTGCACCAGTTCACCGGTGTTCTGCACATCACTGGCCAGCGCATTGATCGCGCTGGCGGTTTCGCTGACGCGCTCCTGGCCCAATTGCGCCGACTGACTGGACTGGCGCGTGGCATCGGACGTCGACACCGCGTTGCGCGCGACCTCCTCCACCGCAGCGGTCATCTCGTTAACCGCCGTGGCGGCCTGTTCGATTTCGTTGTTCTGCTCTTGCAGGCCTTGGGTGCTGTCGACGGTGACGGCACTCAGTTCGTCAGCGGCGGTGGCCAGTTGTGTGGCTGAGCCGCTGATACCTTGCAGCGTCTCGCGCAGGTTTTGTTGCATCGTCGCCAAGGCTTTGAGCAAGCGGCTGACTTCGTCGTTGCCATGGGTTTCGATCGGCCGCGTGAGATCGCCCTTGGCGACACTTTCTGCGGCATCCACGGCGCTGCTCAGCGGGCGCACGATACTGCGCGTGAGCAACATCGCCAGCGCCACCGTGGCCAGCGCTGCCAAGGCAATGAAAAGAGTAACGATGGTGCGCGAGGTTTCATAATGCGCGGCGGACTTCTCGCTTTCGGCGGCGACCTGGCGGGCGAACAGATCAGCGAGATCGTTGAGTTGCTTGCCGGAGCCGTCGACCACGGTCTTCATGTCAACCAGGAGCAATTTGGTCAGCTCGTCACGCTTGCCTTGCTCGGCAAGGGTGAACGACTGGGCAATGCCAGTGCGATAGGCGGCGAAGGTTTTCTTGAACTGGTCATACAGCTGCTGGCCTTCGGCAGTGTCGACCAGTTTGTCGTAGGCGGCGATCTTCTCGCTCAGTTCCTTGTCGCGGGTGTCCATCTGGCCGCGATAGGTGGCGATATTGGCCGAATCCTGATCGAGCGCCATGCGCAGAGAGATGGTGCGGATGCGCAGCATCAGTTCGCGGATCTCGTCGCCGCCACGGATGCTCGGCAACCAACGGTTCTCCACCGCCACCTCACTGTCGCGGATGCTCGACATCTGCCCCAGCGCAAACACGCCGAGCAAGGCCACCAACACCGCGATCAGGGCAAATCCCAAGGCAGCCCGGGGAGCAATATTCAACTGACGAAGCAACATGACGAACGCCCTTATTCTTGTAATGGCCAGATCAAGGGGCGAAGCGTTGGCAGTCCCCTCGTGTTAGCGGGCTATCGGCAGGTTGTATGACGACTTGAAGGGATTCAGCTTTCGGCAGGCAAAAAAAATCCCCGTATCTTTCGATACGAGGATTTTCAATATGGTCGGGGTAAGGGGATTCGAACTCCTGACATCCTGCTCCCAAAGCAGGCGCGCTACCGGACTGCGCTATACCCCGGTAAAAAAAAGGCGACCTTTCAAAGATCGCCTTCTTCGATCAGCGCTTTTGGCCTCTGATCTTAAGATTCGATCCCAGCGCAAACTGGTTTCAAAAATGGTGGGTCGTGTGGGATTCGAACCTACGACCAATTGGT
Organism: Pseudomonas sp. CCNWLW23; assembly: GCF_037095675.1. Lineage (NCBI taxonomy): Bacteria > Pseudomonadati > Pseudomonadota > Gammaproteobacteria > Pseudomonadales > Pseudomonadaceae > Pseudomonas > Pseudomonas sp. CCNWLW23. The sequence goes on from NZ_JBAWKM010000023.1 coordinate 52,101, forward strand.
TAAAAGCCAACTGCTCTACCAACTGAGCTAACGACCCAAATATGGTCGGGGTAAGGGGATTCGAACTCCTGACATCCTGCTCCCAAAGCAGGCGCGCTACCGGACTGCGCTATACCCCGGTTTGAAATTGGCTCCGTGACCAGGACTCGAACCTGGGACCCAATGATTAACAGTCATTTGCTCTACCGACTGAGCTATCACGGAACTACATATTTCAATTTACAACGGTGAAGCTTTGTTGCATCTCGCCACTCGTTCGCATCGCTGCGTTCGTGTGTCTGAGGCGCGCTATTCTACAACCTAGAACACCTCTGTCAACCCCCTAAATTGCTTTCAAGTTAATGATTTGCAACTTATTTCAGATTCCAACCCGGTGGGTTGAAACGCTGCCGGTGACTGACTGCGGGGCGCACTTTACAAGCCTTTTCCTTTGAGTTCAACAGCCTGGCGAAAAAAAGGCCTCGCAATGCGAGGCCTTCCCGGTTTCATTGCCGCTGAGGCTTAGCCGAAAACGATTTCGTCGTTCTCGACCTTGCCGGTGGCGGTGTCGCCCGGCATGAAATGACCCGACAGGATCAACTGCGCCAGCGGGTTTTCGATCCAGCGTTGGATCGCCCGTTTCAAAGGACGCGCGCCATACACCGGGTCGTAACCGACGGCGATCAGCTTGTCCATCGCTTCCGGGCTCAGCTCCAGCTTCAGCTCGCGCTCGGCCAGGCGGCTGCGCAGGCGACCCAACTGGATCTCGGTAATCCCGGCGATCTGATCCCGCGCCAACGGCTCGAAGATCACCACCTCGTCAACCCGGTTAATGAACTCAGGACGGAAGTGCGAGGTCAGCGCGTCCATCACCGCAGCACGCTGCGCTTCACGATCACCGACCAGTTCCTGGATCTGCATCGACCCGAGGTTGGAGGTCATCACGATCACCGTGTTGCGGAAGTCCACCGTACGCCCGTGACTGTCGGTCAGCCGGCCATCCTCAAGCACTTGCAGAAGGATGTTGAACACATCCGGGTGCGCCTTCTCGACTTCGTCCATGAGGATCACCGAGTACGGCTTGCGACGCACCGCTTCGGTCAGATAACCGCCCTCTTCATAGCCGACGTAGCCCGGTGGCGCACCAATCAGACGAGCCACGGAGTGTTTCTCCATGAACTCGGACATGTCGATCCGCACCATCGCCTCTTCGGTATCGAAAAGGAATTCGGCCAAGGCCTTGCACAGCTCGGTTTTACCGACACCGGTAGGGCCGAGGAACATGAACGAGCCGCTCGGACGATTCGGGTCGGACAGCCCGGCGCGGGAACGCCGCACGGCGTTGGCCACAGCCACGACCGCCTCTTCCTGACCGATGACCCGTTTGTGCAACAGGCTCTCCATCTTCATCAGCTTGTCGCGCTCGCCTTCGAGCATTTTCGACACCGGGATGCCGGTCCACTTCGACACGACTTCGGCAATCTCTTCTTCAGTCACCTTGCTGCGCAGCAACTGGTTTTCGCTCTTGCCGTGCTGGTCGACCATTTGCAGGCTGCGTTCCAGATCGGGGATCACCCCGTACTGCAACTCGGCCATGCGGTTCAGGTCGCCTTTGCGGCGTGCGGCTTCCAGTTCCTGGCGCGACTGTTCGATCTTCTGCTGAATCTGCGCAGAACCCTGCACCTCGGCTTTTTCCGAGTTCCAGATTTCTTCCAGATCCGAGTACTCACGTTCGTGACGCTCGATTTCTTCCTGGAGTTTTTCCAGGCGTTTCTTCGCTGCGTCGTCGCTTTCTTTCTTCAGCGCCTGGGATTCCACTTTCAACTGAATCAGGCGCCGCTCCAGACGATCGAGTACTTCCGGTTTGGAGTCGATCTCCATACGGATACGGCTGGCGGCCTCATCGATCAAGTCGATGGCCTTGTCCGGCAGCTGCCGATCCGTGATGTAGCGATGGCTGAGCTTGGCTGCGGCGATGATCGCACCGTCAGTGATCGCCACCTTGTGGTGGACCTCGTAACGCTCTTTAAGGCCACGCAGAATGGCGATGGTGTCTTCTTCACTCGGCTCGTCCACCAGGACTTTCTGGAAACGCCGCTCGAGCGCCGCGTCCTTCTCTATATATTGGCGATACTCGTTGAGCGTGGTCGCGCCGACGCAGTGCAACTCGCCGCGAGCCAGCGCAGGCTTGAGCATGTTGCCAGCGTCCATCGAGCCTTCGCCTTTACCAGCGCCGACCATGGTGTGCAGTTCGTCGATGAACAGAATGATCTGCCCTTCCTGCTTCGACAGCTCGTTGAGCAAGCCTTTCAGGCGCTCTTCGAACTCGCCGCGATACTTGGCGCCGGCGATCAGCGCGCCCATGTCCAGCGACAGCAGGCGCTTGCCTTTAAGGCCGTCCGGCACTTCGCCGTTGATGATGCGCTGGGCCAAGCCTTCGGCGATCGCGGTTTTACCCACGCCAGGCTCACCGATCAGCACCGGGTTGTTCTTGGTGCGGCGTTGCAGAACCTGAATGGTGCGGCGGATCTCGTCGTCACGGCCGATCACCGGGTCAAGCTTGCCGTCTTCGGCGCGCTTGGTCAGGTCGACGGTGTATTTGTCCAAGGCCTGCCGCGACTCTTCGTGGTTGGCGTCATTTACCGCTTCGCCACCACGCAGGTTGTTGATCGCGTTTTCCAGGGCTTTCTTGCTCACGCCTTGGCCGAGCAGCAACTTGCCGAGCTTGCTGTTCTCGTCCATCGCGGCGAGCAGCACCAGTTCGCTGGAAATGAACTGGTCGCCCTTCTGCTGAGCCAGACGGTCAGCCTGATTGAGCAGACGCGCCAGATCCTGCGACATGTTGACGTCGCCGGTCGGGTTCTGGATTTTCGGTAGTTGATCAAGCTCTTTGGTCAGCTCTTTACGCAAGCTGTTGACGTCGAAGCCTACTTGCATCAGCAACGGCTTGATCGAACCGCCCTGCTGTTCAAGCATGGCCTGCATCAAGTGCGCCGGCTCGATGGCCGGATGATCGTGGCCAACCGCCAACGACTGGGCGTCGGACAGGGCCAACTGTAATTTACTGGTTAAACGGTCAATACGCATGGGTCACCTTCCTTTTGAGCAGGCCGGACCTAAGAAACCATCCTGAATAAAGAAACCTGCCAGATACCACTGTAGATGCGGTCGATTCTGGGAGATTCAAGCGTCGGAGAGTTGATGCAGATCAGAGAGTTTAGCGGGTGAGCCAAACAAGGGAGGCGAAACGACCGGTGCGCGACGCACGGCGGTAAGAAAAGAAACGCGGATCGGTCACGGTGCAGAAACCGCCACCATAAACAGCCGTGACACCCCGTTCAGCCAGACGCAGGCGCGCCAGCAGATAGATATCAGCCATGAACTTGCCGGCATTGTTGCTCGGTACGAACGCTTCTGCTGCTTCAGGCAGTTGATTGATGAAGACTTCCCGTACTTCCGGACCGACCTCAAAGGCTTTGGGGCCAATGGCCGGGCCGAACCAGACCAGTACCTCGTGAGCAGGAACATCGAGGCTGTCGAGAGTTGCCTCAAGCACGCCCGCCGCCAGCCCACGCCAACCGGCATGAGCGGCCGCGACACGCGTGCCGGCACGATCGCAGAACAATGCCGGCAAACAGTCTGCCGTCATCGCCGCACAGGCAATACCCGGCGTTGCCGTCCAACTGGCATCTGCAGTCGCAACGATGCCCGGATCAGCATGCGCAACGGTGATCCCGTGCACTTGCTGCAACCAGGCAGGCTGTATGGAGAAGTGTTCGGTCAAGCGGCGACGATTTTCGGCCACCGCTTGCGGGCGATCATCGACGTGATCCCCCAGATTCAGGCTGTCGAACGGCGCCTCGCTGACACCACCCTCGCGGGTGGTGACACAGGCCCTGACGCTGGCCGGCGCAGGCCAGTCCGGCGTCAGCCAGTTCATCCGACGAAGGCCTCGCGATCCTGCTTGAGCAGGGTCAGCAGCCAGACGAAATCTTCCGGCAGCGGCGATTCCCAGCTCATGCGCTCACCGCTCGTCGGGTGATCGAGTTCAAGGAAGCGCGCGTGCAGCGCCTGACGCGGGAAGTGCTTGAGCGATTCCACCATGGTCGGGTTGGCCGCAGGCGGAATGCGGAAACGCCCGCCATACGCCGGATCGCCGACCAACGGGAAGTTGATGTGCGCCATGTGCACGCGGATCTGGTGAGTCCGACCGGTTTCCAGCTTCACCCGCACGTGGGTGTGCGAACGGAAACGCTCGAGCACGCGGTAATGGCTGACGGCAGGCTTGCCGCCTTCCATCACTGCCATGCGCTGGCGTTGCTGGCCGTGACGACCGATCGGCGCATTGATCTTGCCACCGGCGGTGACCACGCCGATCACGATGCACTCGTAGATACGGCTGACGCTGCGGCTCTGCAATTGTGCGACCAGCTTGGTCTGCGCCTGAATGGTCTTGGCCACCACCATCAGACCGGTGGTGTCCTTGTCCAGACGATGCACGATACCGGCACGCGGGACATTGATGATGTCCGGCACATGGTGCAACAAAGCGTTGAGCAGGGTGCCATCGGCATGACCGGCAGCCGGGTGCACCACCAGACCGGCAGGCTTGTTGATCACCAGGATGTCGTCGTCTTCATAGACGATGTCGAGCTCGATGTCCTGGGCGATCCACTCGCCCTGGGCTTCCTGCTCGGCAGTCAGCTCAAGGATGGCACCGCCATGCACAATGTCGCGCGGGCGGATCACCGCCCCGTCCACAGTCAGGCGACCTTCTTTGATCCAGGCGGAAAGGCGCGAGCGTGAGTGCTCAGCGAAGAGTTGGGCGGCGACTTGATCGAGGCGTTGGCCGCCCAATTCGGACGGCACCTCTGCGCGAAGTTCAATTTTATCGGACATGCTCGGACTGGGCGTCGGCACAGCCTTTGGTTTCGGCTGCGCGCTTGTGGTTAAATACGGCGTCTTTTGCCCCGAGGCTTTTCAACGGGGCGCTCATCATAACAGGACGGCCCCGCCCAAGACAGCGGCCGTCATAGGGACGCAAGCCGCCATGCAAGTGAAACACCTGCTGCTGATCGCCATCCTCGCATTGACCGCTGCTTGCTCATCGAAGGAAGTCGTAGACGAAAACCTCAGCGAAGCCGAGCTGTATCAGCAGGCTCAGACTGATCTGGACAACAACAGCTACACCAGCGCCACAGCCAAGCTGAAGGCTCTGGAGTCGCGTTATCCGTTCGGTCGCTACGCCGATCAGGCTCAGCTGGAGTTGATCTACGCCAACTACAAGAACGCCGAGCCGGAAGCTGCAAAGTCTGCCGCCGAGCGTTTCATTCGTTTGCATCCGCAGCATCCGAACGTGGATTACGCGTACTACCTCAAGGGTCTGACCTCGTTCGACCAGGACGTCGGCCTGCTGGCGCGCTTCCTGCCGCTGGACATGACCAAGCGTGACCCGGGCGCCGCCCGTGACTCGTACAACGAGTTCGCGCAGCTGACCAGCCGCTACCCGAACAGCCGCTACGCGCCGGACGCCAAGCAGCGCATGATCTACCTGCGCAATCTGCTGGCGGCCTACGAGATTCACGTCGCTGACTACTACCTGACCCGTCAGGCTTATGTAGCCGCTGCCAACCGTGGCAAGTATGTCGTGGAAAACTTCCAGGAAACCCCATCGGTCGGCGACGGCCTGGCGGTGATGACCGAAGCCTACCAGCGTCTGCACCTCGACGATCTGGCCGCCACCAGCCTGGAAACCCTGAAGCTCAACTACCCGGATCACCCAAGCCTGCAAGATGGCCAGTTCGTGCCACGCGTAGCCGAGGCCGACAACCGTTCGTTCCTGAGCAAGGCGACTTTGGGCCTGATCGAATCGCGTCCACCGCTGCCGCCGGGCGAAACCCGCGCCAACCAGGACGTGCAGAAGCAGTTCCAGGACGCGAAAGATGCGATTCCGAACGAGCTCAAGCCTAAGGACGAAAACGGCGACGTGATCGAAGAGCCAGAGCCGGAATCCAGCGACACCGATCGCTCGTGGTTCAGCTACATGACCTTCGGCGTGTTCGACTGATTACACCGGCGGTACGAAAAAAGGGAGATCTGCGGATCTCCCTTTTTTATTGCCGCACTTTAATAGGCTGTGCGCTGATCGGGTCCTTGGCTAAACTGCCGGATCATCAGTCGAAAAGCCGCTCATCATGCTTCGTTTATTGTTCTGGATTGCCCTGATCTTCGCCGCCATCTGGCTCTGGCGCAAATTCAAGGCCCCCGCCTCGTCCACCCGACCGCCGCGCGAACAGGACGCGCCGCCGATGGTGCGCTGCGCCCACTGCGGCGTGCACCTGCCGCGCGACCGCGCGCTGGGCAACCAGCAACAGTGGTATTGCAGCCAGGCTCATCTTGAGCAAGGCCCGGGCGCCAGTGGTCGCTGAGGCCGCCAACGCCGACCAGAAACAGGCGCAGCGTCTGCTGCGCCTTTATCACCTGTACCGTTTAAGTGTCGGCATCACTCTGGTGCTGCTGATCTCCAGCAACATGGACAACCGCCTGCTGACGTCGGCCAACGACGATCTGCTGCGCGGCGGCAGCTGGCTGTACCTGATCATCAACATGCTGCTGGTGGTGTTCCTTGAAAACACCCGGCGCCCGGCGCAGTTGTTCACCCTGGCGCTTGTCGATGTGCTGCTGTTGTGCGGCCTGTTCTACGCGGCGGGCGGCGTGGCCAGTGCGCTGGGCAATCTGCTGGTGGTCTCGGTGGCAATCAGCAACACCCTGCTACGCCGACGCATCGGCCTGCTGATTGCCGCCATTGCGGCGATCGGCATTGTCGGCCTGAGCTTTCTGCTGGGGCTCAGCCGCCCCTTGAGCGCCAACGCCTACTTGCAAGCCGGCACCCTCGGTGCGCTGTGCTTTGCCGCCTCGCTGCTGGTGCAAGGGTTGATCCGCCGCCTCGAAGTCAGCGAGACCCTGGCCGAACAGCGCGCCAGCGAAGTGGTCAGCCTGGAGGCGCTGAACGCGTTGATCCTGCAACGCATGCGCACGGGGATTCTGGTGCTCGACGAGCAACGTCGGGTGCAACTGGCCAATCACAGCGCGCAGAGTCTGCTCGGCCACAGTCACCTGCAAGGTCATATGATCGACGAATATTCGCCAGCACTGGTCGAGCGTCTGCAACTGTGGCGCAACAACCCGACCTTGCGCCCGCAGAGCCTGAAAATCCCCGGCAATGGCCTTGAGCTGCAGCCCAGTTTCATCGCCCTTGAGCAGAGCCCGAACCAGCAGACGCTGGTGTTTCTCGAAGACCTGGCGCAAATCACGCAGCAGGCGCAGCAACTCAAGCTCGCTGCGCTCGGGCGTTTGACCGCCGGCATCTCCCATGAAATTCGCAATCCACTGGGCGCGATCAGTCATGCCGCGCAGCTGTTGGCCGAGTCCGAGGAACTCGATAGCGCAGATCGGCGTCTGACGCAGATTATTCAAGACCACTCCCAGCGCATGAACCGAGTCATCGAAAACGTCCTGCAACTGTCCCGCCGCCAGCAAAGCGCGCCGCAACGGCTGGACCTCAAGCCGTGGCTGGAAGACTTCGTCGGCGAAATCCGCGAGCAGGCCAACGAGCGCCAGCACATTCATCTGCGGATCAATTCCGGCGATTTCACCACGCTGATGGACCCCAACCAATTGCGGCAGATTCTCGACAATCTGATACGCAACGCCTGGCGTCACAGTGCGCAACTGCACGAGCAGGCCGACGTCTGGCTGGCACTGTTCGTCGACCCGGACAGCCAGTTGGCGGTGCTTGAGGTCCAGGACAACGGCCCCGGCGTGTCGGCCGATGAACAGGCGCATCTGTTTGAGCCGTTCTTCACTACCAGCAGCCAGGGCACCGGTCTTGGCCTTTATCTGTCCCGTGAGCTGTGCGAAAGCAACCAGGCACGCCTAGACTTCAAATCACGCCAAGGCGGCGGCTGCTTTTGCATCACTTTTGCTCACGGACGGAAACAAAGTTGAATACAAGCCCACGGCAAAAAATTCTAATCGTCGACGACGAACCGGATATCCGCGAGCTCCTGGAAATCACCCTGGGACGGATGAAACTCGAGACCTTCAGCGCACGCAATCTGAGCGAAGCTCAGGCGCTGTTGCAGCGCGAGCACTTTGACCTGTGCCTGACCGACATGCGCCTGCCCGACGGCACTGGGCTGGAGCTGGTGCAACACATTCAGCAACGCGATCCACACCTGCCGGTAGCGATGATCACGGCGTACGGAAGCCTGGAAACTGCGATCAATGCGCTGAAGGCCGGGGCGTTCGACTTCCTCACCAAACCGGTGGAACTGCCGCGCTTGCGCGAACTGGTCAGCTCGGCGCTGCGCCTGCCGACAGCGGGCGGCCTGAGCACGGCAATCGAGCGACGCTTGCTGGGCGACTCGCCGCCGATGGCCAATCTGCGCAAGCAGATCGACAAGCTCGCACGCAGTCAGGCGCCGGTTTACATCAGCGGCGAATCCGGCAGCGGCAAAGAACTGGTCGCGCGTCTGATCCACGAACAAGGTCCGCGCGCCAGCCAGCCGTTTGTGCCGGTGAACTGCGGGGCAATTCCGTCAGAGCTGATGGAAAGCGAATTTTTCGGCCACCGCAAAGGCAGTTTCACTGGAGCCGTCGAAGACAAGCCGGGGCTGTTTCAAGCGGCCCATGGCGGCACTCTGTTTCTCGATGAAGTCGCCGACCTGCCACTGTCGATGCAGGTGAAGCTGCTGCGGGCGATTCAGGAAAAAGCCGTGCGCAGCGTCGGCGGCCAGCAGGAAACGGTGGTCGACGTACGCATCCTTTGCGCAACGCACAAAGACCTTGAAGCCGAAGTTTCGGCCGAACGCTTCCGCCAGGATCTGTATTACCGGCTCAACGTCATCGAACTGCGTGTGCCGTCCCTGCGCGAACGCCGTGACGACATTGAGGCGCTTGCCATGCACGTGCTCAAGCGCCTGGCCAAAGACACCGGACAACCCGAAGCGCGCCTGCACCCGCAAGCGCTGGAGGCGCTGAAGAACTATCGCTTTCCCGGCAATGTGCGCGAACTGGAGAACGTCCTCGAACGCGCGCACACCCTGTGTGAAAACCGCACGATCGAAGCGCAGGATCTGCGTTTGAGCGAAGGCAATTGCACGGCGGACGGGGCGATGGCCGATCTGACGCAGGTCGACAATCTTGAGGATTATCTGGAGAGCGTCGAGAGGAAGCTGATTTTGCAGGCGCTGGAGGAAACCCGCTGGAACCGCACGGCGGCGGCGCAGCGGTTGAGTCTGTCGTTTCGGTCGATGCGTTATCGGCTGAAGAAATTGGGCCTGGATTAAAGGCCCCTTAGCGAGCAGGCTCGCTCCCACATTTGGAATGAGTATTCCTGTGGGAACGAGCCTGCTCGCGGCGGTCTACCCGCCTCTGACTAAATCCGGCCCTCAGGCGCATACGGCGCCGGATCAATAATCGGCGCCCGCCCCAGCATCACGTCAGCAAATAGCTGACACGATGCCGGCGCCAGCACCAGCCCGTTGCGGTAATGCCCGCAGTTCAGCCACAACCCTTCGAATCCCGGCACCCGGCCAATAAAGGGAACCCCTTCCGGCGACCCCGGCCGCAACCCGGCCCAGTGCCCGACCACTTCGGCATCCGCCAGCGCCGGCAACAATTCGATCGCCGAGGCCTTGAGGCTTTGCAGCGCTACATCGGTCGGGGTCTTGTCGTAGCCTTCGTGCTCCAGCGTGCTGCCGATCAAAATGTGACCGTCGCGACGCGGGATCGCATATCGCCCCTTGGCCAGCACCATGCTCGGCAGGAAATCAGCCGCGCACTTATAGAGAATCATCTGGCCTTTGACCGGCTCGACCGGCAGCGTCAGGCTCAGCGTCTGGAGCAGATCACCGCTCCACGCCCCCGCTGTCAGCACAATCTGATCGCCGTTGATCACGCCCGTCGGAGTCTGCACGCCGACCACGCGCTCGCCCTCGCGGACGAAGCCACTGACTTCGCATTGCTCATGAATCGTCACATTCGGCAGCGCCAGCAGCGCGGCTTTCAGCGACTTGACCAGCCGTGGATTGCGCACGTTGGCGACATCGGCCATGTAGATCGCCCGGCTGAAACCGCTGCCGAGCACCGGCACCGCGTCATGCGCCGCCGAGATATCCACAGCCCGCAGCGGGCGGTTTTCCCGCTCGGCCCAGGCCAGGGCTGCGGCTTCATCGTCCAGATCCAGCCAATACAGACCAGTGGTGTGTACCTCAGGATCAACCCCCGTGTCGGCAAACAAGCGCTCGCCGAGCTGTGGATAAAAATCCTGCGACCAATGCGCCAGCGCGGTGACTGCCGGACTGTAGCGCCACGGGTATAACGGCGAGACGATGCCGCCGCCAGCCCAGGACGATTCCTGGCCGACATTCGAGCGATCCAGCAGCACCACGCTGCGCACTTCGGAGGCGAGATTGTAGGCAGTGAGCAGGCCAATCACCCCGCCGCCGACAATCACCACTTGCTGTTGCCTGGTCATGTTTGATCCAACCGTAAAAAGACAGTGGGCGCAAAAGGCGCCCGAAAAAGAGTGCGTCAGCGGCCCCAGCAATCCTTGGCGGTCACTCCGGTGGTCGCGTTGTTCATGCTTCGCACGCCGGTGTTGGTCAGGGTGAAATCCCCGCACTTGTCGGTGGCCATGGCCGAGCCGGTTTTACGCGTCGCGGTCAGCACAAAGGTCTGGTCGGTCAGCGTCGGGGTGATGGTGTAGAAATCATTGCCCGCGCTCAGTCCGGTGACGCCGGTGTAGACATTGTTGCGGGTGTAGAAGCGTTCGAGGGTCTGCGCCTGCTCCGAGAGCAGCGAGACCACTTCGGCGCGACGGCCCTTCTTCACGTATTCGTTGTAGCTGGGGATGCTGATGGTGAGGATGATCCCGATAATCGCGATGACGATCATGATCTCGATCAGGGTAAAACCTCGGCTGGTTCTGCGCATGCCTCAAATTCTCGCTTACTGGATTTGTCGCCACATGATACGACGGCTGCCGCCGCCACCCTTTTCCACAATGACCGTGACCGCGCCGCTGGTGTCAGTCGTGCCCTTGCGCTCGCCGTTAGCAGAGATGAAGTTCAGGGTCGGAATGCCGCCGGTAAAAATCACGCCGCTGGATATCGTATCGTTGCTGTCGACCAAACGGTCGCCGGTGGTGTCGATCACGGCGTAGTTGAGCATCTTACCGTTGAACGCATCGAGTTCGACCAACCTGCCCGTACCAAAGCTCGAACACGGGTCGGTGGTATCGACGCTGGCAGTGGTGAAAACAACTCGCCCCAACACAAGACTGGCCTGATTGATCACGCGCTCGCCGGTCAGCACGTTGTTATACACCAGCGGCAGATACCAGCCTTTCTCTGCCGGATAGGTCGTTTCATTCTGGCTGGTGGTCAGAAACTGCCCGGAACTGCCGGCGAACGAGCCGGTAATCGCCTGTGCCTGCAAACTGCTGACGGTGATTTGTCCGGCCCCACCCTCTGCATCCCAGATTGAATAGAACGCTTGCAGATCCTTGTTGGTCTTGTCGGCAGTCTCGTTGAACTTGCCGGTGCCAAAGAACACCTGCTTGCCGCCCTGGGGGTTGTCCGCCAGCAGCGGTTGCGCAGTGATCGGCTGCGTTGCCCCACCCGGGGCGATGAACAGAGGTTTGCCGGCAAACGCCACGCCCCAGTTTTCTGCCCCGGGTGCGCTCAAGTCGAATTTCCACATACGCCCCTTCAGGTCACCAGCGTAGGCAGCCTGCACCACGTTCGAGGAATTGACCCTGAGTTTTACCGAAGACAGACCGTTAGTGGTTTCCGTGCTGTCGATGACGATTTTCCTGATCAGCGAACCATCCATTGCATCCAGTACATACAAAGCCGCAACCCCCGAATTGCTGCCGTAACCATTGGCGATGAATGTCGCCCAGCGACCATTGGCCAAGCGTGCCACTTCCGGACGGGCGTAAGCGTAACCCAGGTCATTGAAAGCGTTCGACGTATTGGCAGTGACCGGCGCACTGACCTCCCACAATGCCCTGATGACATTGCCCGCCGAGGCATCGAACAGTTGCAGCCCATAGAAGGTTTTGCCACCAGCCCCCGTTCCGCCAATGGCCAGCGTTCTCCAGGTGGTGCCAGCCTGCGCATCGAACACGCCGACCTGACCGTCCACGAGAAACTTGTGGCTGACGCCGTTGACGTAATTGGTATCCGCAATCAGCCGCAACGAAGGCAGCACGCTGGAGGGCATGTAGGCATAACGGCGGGTGCCGTTCGTCGAATTGATCACATTGACGAAACCGTCGTTGGCGTTCACTACCAGACTGGTATTCATGTTCGCAGCCTTGGTGGTCAGGTAGTTGGTGTAACTGCTGTCACCCGTCAAGTCGGATGCGGTCTTGTCCGAAGGCGACGCGAGTACCAGCGGCGAATTGATGATGTCGCCCAGCAGCGCAGTGCGCACTTTGAGCCCGGCCCTGTTGGTCCCTTTGCTCCACTCCACCAGTTCAGTGCCGCTGATACCGGTGGGCAGGCCCTGATTCAACGTGTTCTGCTGGGCCGGGGAAAAGCTGCCGAATGCCAGCGCAATGGGCGTGTTGCTCAAGGTGTTCCATGACTGGAAAGTCGGCGCTGTGGCAGAGGGCACGATGGTGGTGTCGGTCGACCATTGCGCCGCCGAGGTATTTACCGTGCCGGTCGAGGTAAAGCCGAACGACCTGATCGTGCCGCGCCAATCCTTGGGATCGTAGGTTGTCTGGTAAAAACTGCTGCCACTGGTCAACGTACTGCTGCTGGCAACACCGGCACCACCGGAGCCGGCCTTGGAAGTGATATCGCTCAGTGCCGACGATAACGCCGCATTGAGCCCGGAGCTGTCGGTCGCCTGGTAATACCTGCCCTGCCCGTAACTGGCGGCGTCGGACAACATATCGTTATCCGCAGCGAAACCCACGGTGTAGGTGTTCATGTTCTGCCGGGGAAAATCTACCGCGTTCCAGCTCTTGCCGGCGGCGTCGGTGCCGGTCGAACGCATGTCGATGTCGAAGGCGAATTTGGCGATGTCATCCAGATAAAGCGTGTCGCCTTCGCCGTCACCGTTGAGGTTGTCGCCATCGTTATTCACGCCATCCCAGTTCGGTAAGCGACTGCCTGCCAGCGGATCGTTGGTCGGGAAGGTACGGTCATAGGTCGGCAAGCCATCGGTAATCACCACGCCGTAGTTTTTCTGGCAGCGGTATTGAATCGGACTGGTATAGGTCGCCGGCGTGCCGTTGTAGTAAGGCGCCAAGCCACGCATGTAGCGCGTGACTTCGTAATAGCTCTCGGCCAATGGCGTGTTGGCCACGGCGTTCAAGCCGTTGATCGATGAAATCAGCGCGTTGTAGTTGGTGTCTGCCTGGGCCTGGGTGACGCTGCCCGCGACGGGTGACAAATCGGTGATCGAGCGAGCGATGAAACCGCCGTTGCCCGGGTTGCTGCTGGTCGCCGGATTGAATGTCGACAGGCCCATGCGCAAGGTGCGGTTGCTGCTCACCAGTGCAGTGGAAACGTTGCGCGCCACGTTCATCCGGTAATCGTTGGGGATCGCCCCCGTGGTGAAGTCGCGGGTGCCGTTGCTGTTGGCGAGGCTGACTATGTAGGAAATGTAATCGGCGGAATACCGAGTGTTCTCGTTGCCTACGGGGTCGGGCAGTTTCAGGCACAAGGGCGCCACGCTGTTGTTGTAGAACGCATAGGCGCCTCCCGAGCAACCGGAAGTTGGCAGGCTCGATAGAAACACTGTGTCGCCAGTAATCTGCGGCGCGTTGAGTGCAGAGCACAAGCCGAGGAAAGCATTGCACTGCCGGGCGGGAGTGCGGTTGACGTTAGGGTTGAATTCGGCGGCGTAGATGATGCTGTTCATGCTCCCCGAATCATCGATCAGCAGCATCACGTTCGGCGCCACCGCTGCCGCGCTCAGCAATGGCGAATCAGACGGCGTGAACGCCCAGGCCGGCGCCGCCAGGTAGCTACTCAGCAGCATGCCGATCAGCAGCGACAGGCCGCGCTCAATACTTCGCATAGACACTCTCCACCACGCTACGCGAATTGCCGGCGATGCCGACCGCAGTGACTCGATACAACGTCGCCGAAGTGTTACTTGGTACGTTCACCGCCGTCAGGGTCGTGCCGATGTTCTGCACGCCATAAAAGCCATTACCGGCAGCGATCCAGGTCACCCCGGAGGTCGAATTGAAGCCGGCCGAGCTGACCGATGACGATTCCGCCGGCGGCAGACATTGGCTCGTGCCGCTGCACACCGCCAACGAGTAACTGTCCAGTTGCACTGCGCTTTCGCCGACACGCAATGCCGCTTCGGCCGCCTGAAATGATTGATTGCGCAGGCTTACGCTGCCGGCCATTTTCTCTTGCAGGTTGGCGCTCTGCATCGAGGACAAACCGATCAATGTGAGCAACAGCAGAAACACCAGACTGACCAACAAGACCATGCCGCGCTGTGCCTGACGTTGTTGCAAGGAAATCCTCATCGCCGCCCCCTCATGGCAAGCGGTTGCGCAATGCCGCAACCACGTTGAAGGTTTGATTGCGCACCCGATTGTTCGGGTCGGTGAGGGTCAGGCTCAGGCGCACACTGCGGATGCGCGCCGGATCGCCAGGGTTGCTGCTGTAGGTCGAGGCTGCGACGTCGGTCGCCGAGCTGGCCAGGCCGAAGGTGACGTTGAAGGCGCTGACGTTGTTGACCAGCACTTGCTGCGCCGGATTGCCGCTGCCGGTGCCCATGAAAATCTGGTTATTGCTGAAGCTGTAGATCAGGCGCCGGATCGGGAACGCGATCTGCCCCGTGGTCGGGCTGCGTAATCCGCTGTAGGCGACCGCGCTGTTGCGGCAATCGGAAATCACCGTCCAGGTCGGTGTGCCCCCGCCGCTGCCCACATCGGCGGTGACCATGGTCAGCTTGAGATTGGCGTTATCCCAGTTGATCGGGATGAGTTGCGCAGTGTTGAAATCCCCTGCTGAGCTGGAGTCGACGATGGTGCCAAGGCAGCCGAACATGCCGACCATGCGGATTTCCTGAATCATTTTGCTGAGAACGAAGCGCGCGTCTTCCTGCATCGCTGCGGCGCTGTTCTGACTGACGTAAGTGTTTTTTGCGGCGATGAAAATCTGTACCACACCAAGCACGACGATCAGCCCCAAAGCCAGAGCAATCAGCAATTCGATCAGGCCGAAACCACGGCTGGCACGCTTCATGGTGTGGCCACCGGATCGACCGCCGCCCGGCTGGTCAGGACGAAACTGCGCTGGGCACTGGCAGCGTTCGCCGCGCGCGCATCGCTCCAGGTAATGGTGATGGTGTAGACCCGTTGATTGAGGGTGATGCTGCCCGTCGCGGTCGGACCGCCGAAGTTGGCGATGTTGGTGGTGAAATCGTAGAGATCCTGGTCCCGCGCATTATTGAGATTGCCCGAGGTCGGTGGCGTAACGGTGTAGTTGGCGCCGGAATTGGCGCGGATGCGATCCATCATGTCATAGGCGATGAAGCTGGCCTGACTGGTCATCCGCGAACTGTCGGTGTACTTCAGCGCATTGAGCTGCACCGCCGCTGCGCCCAACAGCCCGACGGTGAGAATCAGCAGCGCGACCAGCACTTCGATCAGCGTCATGCCCTCCTGTGCGTTTTTGCTCCCTGCCCTCATCCGCAATTTCCACCCAGTTGAATGCGTCCGTTCAAACACACGTTCAGCGTCCTGCTTTGCGTGCCCAGCGTGTAACCGATGACCGCCGCCATCGACGGTGCCGCCAGACCACCAAGATTGTTGAAATCCAGTGCGGTCACTCCTGAGGGTAGCGTCAGAGTCGCGCCGCTGCTCATCGCTGGAACAACCCGCAACACATTGGCCGGATTGCCAGTACTGTCGTAGACCGCCAGCTCACCGGTCCAGACACTGCCGCCAGCGGTCGGACGCAGACGCGTGGTCACGCCGCGATTGATCGCTTCGAGGCGAGCGAAATTGATCGCGCGCTGCAAGTCGCCGACTTCGGTATCCGCCCTGCTGCTCTGGATCGTACGGGTAAAGGCCGGCACCGCCAGCGTGATCAGTATCAGGAACACCGCGATGGCGACCAGCAACTCGACCAGCGTGAAACCTTTTGTACGAAGATCCATCGGTGCCCTCCGTTGCCGTCGGCTATACCTGCTTTTACACGCTAGAACATCCGCTCGGCACGCGCCGACTGATTTGCCCTGCGCGGCGCATGGATTGCGCTGCTCATACCATTCCACGGAGGGATTTTTCATGCCGCAACACGGTTTCAGCCTGATTGAACTGCTTATGGGACTGGCGATTGGCGCAATTGTTCTGCTGCTGGTCAGCCCGGCGTTCGCCGCGCTCAAGCAAGCGACTCAGCGCGACCACGCGGCGCAGTCACTGCTCGAAGGCATCCGCAACGCTCGCACACTGGCGATCACGCACAATCAGAGCGTGGTGATCCATGGCATCGACGGTGACTGGAGTCAGGGTTGGCGGATCATTCTGGATCGAAGCGGTAGGGGGCCGGAGGACAGCAGCAATCCGCTGCTGGTTGAACGCGCCAGTGAGGCGAAAGTGCCGATTGTCGGCAACTGGTGGGTGAGCCGCTATGTGCGGTTCAGTCATCTGGGGCAGCCACTGATGCCGGGGCGGCGATTTCAGGCGGGGACGATACACATCTGCTCGCCGCGCGAACCGGTCAGCCAGCGGCAGATCGTGCTGGCGGCGACCGGTCGCGTGCGCCTGGGCAGTCAAGAGACCGAGCAGGCGCTGTGCGACAAAGGCAGAAGCGTCAGATCGAACGGACGCGCAGCTCTTTCGGCATCGAGAACGTGATGTTCTCCTCACGGCCAGCCAGCTCGTCGGCACCAGTCGCGCCCCAGGCCTGCAATTGCTGAATCACGCCCCGGACCAGCACTTCCGGTGCGGAGGCGCCAGCGGTAATACCGATGCGCTCGACGCCGTCGAACCAGCTTTGTTGCAGGTCCTCGGCACCGTCGATCAGGTACGCCGGAGTCGCCATGCGCTCAGCCAGTTCACGCAGACGGTTGGAGTTGGAACTGTTCGGGCTACCGACCACCAGCACCACGTCGCATTCGTCGGCCAGTTGCTTGACGGCGTCCTGGCGGTTTTGTGTGGCGTAGCAGATGTCGTCCTTGCGCGGGCCACCAATCGCCGGGAAGCGCGTGCGCAGGGCATCGATCACACGGCTGGTATCGTCCATCGACAAGGTTGTCTGGGTGACGAAAGCGAGTCTTTCCGGATCGCGCACCTGCAGTGCGGCCACGTCCTTTTCGTCTTCAACGAGGTAGATCGCGCCGCCGTTGCTGGCATCGTACTGGCCCATGGTGCCTTCAACTTCCGGGTGACCGGCGTGGCCGATCAGTATGCACTCACGACCGTCGCGGCTGTATTTGGCGACTTCGATGTGCACCTTGGTCACCAGCGGGCAGGTTGCATCGAAGACTTTCAGGCCACGACCGGCGGCTTCGTTGCGTACGGCTTGGGAAACACCGTGGGCGCTGAAAATGACGATCACGTCATCGGGTACCTGATCGAGCTCTTCGACGAAAATCGCGCCACGGCTGCGCAGGTCTTCGACGACGAACTTGTTGTGCACCACTTCGTGACGCACATAGATCGGCGGCCCGAAGACTTCCAGGGCGCGGTTGACGATTTCGATCGCCCGGTCCACACCGGCGCAGAAGCCACGGGGGTTGGCGAGTTTGATTTGCATGCTGTGCCTCGTGTCTTGCGCGCGAAAACAATGGAAAACAGACTGTGGAGACCTGCTTGTTGTGGCGAGGGAATTCATCCCGCTCGGCTGCTTAGCAGTCGTAGACCGTCAACGGACTTATCTCAGAATCCGTTGACTGGTCTGGGCGCGCTTCGCACCCCAGCGGGGATAGATCCCCTCGCCGCAGAAGCTCACTCCTGCATTTTTAGATCGCTTTGACGGAAATGATTTCCACGTCAAAGGTCAGCGTCTTGCCCGCCAGCGGGTGGTTGAAGTCGACGGTCACTTGCGTGTCGTCGAATTCCTTCACCACACCTGGCAATTCAGTATTGGCCGCATCGTTGAAGATCACCAGCAGACCCGGTGACAACTCCATGTCGTTGAACTGCGAACGCGGGATGGTCTGCACGTTCTGCGGGTTCGGCTGACCGAAAGCGTTTTCCGGCTCGACGGTCAGGGTGCGCTTGTCGCCGGCCTTGAAGCCGAACAGTGCGGCTTCGAAGCCCGGCAGCAGGTTGCCATCGCCGACCTTGAACGTCGCCGGGGCCTTGTCGAAGGTACTGTCGACGGTGTCACCGTTTTCCAGGCGCAAGGCAAAGTGCAGGGTGACTTCGGTGTTCTGGCCGATGCGTTGCTCAGTCGATAGCGGTTCAGTCATGAGCGGCCTCTTCGGTTTTCTTCGATTTGAACATGTCCAGTGCCAGCATGATCGCGCCAACGGTGATCGCGCTGTCGGCAATGTTGAACGCCGGGAAATACCAGCGGTTCTGCCAGTGCACCAGAATGAAGTCGATCACATGGCCCAGGGCAATGCGGTCATACAGGTTGCCCAGCGCGCCACCCAGCACCAACGCCAGGGCGACGGCCAGCCAGGTGTCGTTGCGGCCCAGACGCTTGAGCCAGACCACCAGCACGGCACTGACCACAATCGCGATCAGGGCAAACAGCCAGCGCTGCCAGCCGGAGCTGTCGGCGAGGAAGCTGAAGGCAGCGCCAGTGTTGTAGGCCAGGGTCCAGCTGAACAGGTCGGGAATGATCACGATCTGCTGGAACATTTCAAGCTTGGCTTCGAAGTAGAACTTGCTGGCCTGGTCAATGACCAGAACCAGCAAGCTCAACCACAGCCAGCTCAGCCGTCCGAAACGGCCAATGGCATCAGGCATAGTGACGAACCTCGCCCGCGCCGCTGATATTGTCGACACAACGACCGCAGATTTCCGGATGCTCCGGGTTCACGCCGACGTCTTCGCGGCAATGCCAGCAACGCGCGCATTTCGGGAACGCCGATTTGACGATCTTTAGTTTCAGACCGCTGACTTCGGTGGCCACTGCATCGGCCGGAGCCTGAACGAATGGCGCGACGCTGGCAGTCGAGGTGATCAGGACAAAGCGCAGCTCGTTGCTCAGCTTGGCCAGATCGGCGCTCAGCGCCTCTTCGGCAAACAGCGTCACTTCGGCCTGCAGGTTGCCACCGACGGCTTTCGCCGCACGCTGGATTTCCATCTCTTTGTTGACCGCGACCTTCACTTCCATGATGCGATCCCAGTAGGCGCGACCCAGCTCGAAGCCTTCCGGCAGCTCGGTCAGGCCTTCGTACCAGGTGTTGAGCATGACCGACTCGTTACGCTCGCCCGGCAGGTATTGCCACAGCTCGTCAGCAGTGAAGGCGAGGATCGGCGCGATCCAGCGCACCAGCGCTTCAGAGATGTGGAACAGCGCAGTCTGGCACGAGCGACGGGCCTTGCTGTCGGCACCGGTGGTGTACTGGCGGTCCTTGATGATGTCGAGGTAGAAACCACCCAGCTCCTGCACGCAGAAGTTGTGGATCTTCGAGTACACGTTCCAGAAACGGTATTCGCCGTAGTGCTCTTGCAACTCGCGTTGCAGCAGCAGCGTGCGATCCACCGCCCAGCGATCCAGCGCCAGCATGTCTTCAGCCGGCAACAGGTCGGTGGCCGGGTTGAAACCGGTCAGGTTGGAAAGCAGGAAGCGCGCGGTGTTACGGATACGACGGTAGGCATCGGCGCTGCGCTGCAGAATCTGCTCGGACACCGCCATTTCGCCAGAGTAGTCGGTCGAAGCGACCCACAGACGCATGATGTCGGCGCCCAGGGTGTCGTTGACCTTCTGCGGCGCGATCACGTTGCCCAGCGATTTGGACATCTTGCGCCCGGACTCATCGACGGTGAAGCCGTGCGTCAGCAGTTCGCGGTACGGCGCGTGGTTGTCGATGGCGCAACCGGTCAGCAACGAGGAGTGGAACCAGCCACGGTGCTGGTCGGAACCTTCCAGGTAGAGGTCGGCACGCGGGCCGCTCTCGTGGCCCATCGGGTGCGAACCGCGCAGAACGTGCCAGTGCGTGGTGCCCGAGTCGAACCAGACGTCGAGGGTGTCGCTGATCTTGTCGTACTGCGGCGCTTCATCACCGAGCAGTTCGGCAGCGTCGAGTTTGAACCAGGCTTCGATACCTTCGACTTCAACGCGTTTGGCGACTTCCTCCATCAGCTCGACGGTACGCGGGTGCAGCTCGCCGCTTTCCTTGTTGAGGAAGAACGGGATCGGCACGCCCCAGTTGCGCTGACGCGAGATGCACCAGTCCGGACGATTGGCGATCATCGAGTGCAGACGCGCCTGGCCCCAGGCCGGAACGAACCTGGTGTCTTCGATGGCTTTGAGCGAGCGCACGCGCAAGGTGTCGCCGCTGGTTGGCTCCTTGTCCATGCCGATGAACCACTGCGCAGTAGCGCGGTAGATCAGCGGGGTCTTGTGGCGCCAGCAGTGCATGTAGCTGTGTTCGATGACGGTGGTGTGCATCAGCGCACCGACTTCGGTCAGTTTTTCGACGATGGCCGGGTTGGCCTTCCAGATGAACTGGCCGCCGAAGAATTCCAGCGACGGCACGTACACGCCGTTGCTCTGTACCGGGTTGAGGATGTCGTCGTTGACCATGCCGTATTTCTTGCAGGTCACGAAGTCGTCCACGCCGTAGGCCGGGGCGGAGTGAACCACGCCGGTGCCAGCGCCCAGCTCAACGTAGTCAGCCAGGTACACCGGCGACAGACGATCGTAGAACGGGTGACGGAAGTTGATCAGCTCAAGTTCTTTACCGGTGGTGGTGGCGATGACCGAACCTTCCACGCCGTAGCGCGCCAGGCAGGCTTCGACCAGCTCTTCAGCCAGCACCAGCAGCTTGTCGCCGATATCGACCAGGGCATAGTTGAATTCCGGGTGCACGTTCAGCGCCTGGTTGGCCGGGATGGTCCACGGGGTGGTGGTCCAGATCACGATCGCAGCAGGTTTGCTCAGCGACGCCAGACCGAACGCGGCAGCCAGTTTGGCTTCATCAGCGATCGGGAACGCGACGTCGATGGTCGAGGACTTCTTGTTCTCGTACTCGACTTCCGCTTCAGCCAGAGCCGAACCGCAATCGAAGCACCAGTTCACCGGCTTGAGGCCCTTGAAGACAAAACCACCCTTGACGATTTCGGCGAGGGCGCGGATTTCACCGGCCTCGTTCTTGAAGTCCATGGTCTTGTACGGGTTGGCGAAGTCGCCGAGCACGCCGAGACGGATGAACTCGGACTTCTGCCCTTCGATCTGCTCGGTGGCGTAGGCACGGCACAGCTCGCGGGTTTTATCCGCGCCGAGGTTCTTGCCGTGGGTCACTTCCACCTTGTGCTCGATCGGCAAGCCGTGGCAATCCCAGCCCGGGACATACGGCGCGTCGAAACCCGACAGGGTTTTCGAGCGGATGATCATGTCCTTGAGAATCTTGTTCAGTGCGTGACCGATGTGGATCGTGCCGTTGGCGTACGGAGGGCCGTCGTGCAGGACGAACTTCGGACGATCCTTGCCAATCTCGCGCAACTTTCCGTACAGGCCAATACTGTCCCAGCGCTGCAGGATCTGCGGTTCGCGCTGTGGCAGGCCGGCCTTCATTGGGAAGGCGGTGTCCGGAAGGTTTAGCGTGGCTTTATAGTCGGTCATTTAAGGCTCTTCATTAGCGATGGGCGCTAGGTGCGGCTAGTGCACGGGCGGTGGCGACATCCGCATTGATCGCCGTTTTCAATGCCTCCAGAGAGGCGAAGCGCTGCTCTTCACGCAGCTTTTGGTGGAAAACCACCGTCAAACGCCGGTCATACAGATCGCCGGCAAAATCTAACAGATGGACCTCGAGGTGGGCTTTGCCATCTCCTTGCACCGTGGGGCGCACGCCGATATTGGCGACGCCGGGCCAGGTCTTGCCGTCGATGTCGACATTCACCAGATACACCCCGGTAAACGGCACGCGACGACGCTTGAGTTGAATGTTGGCAGTGGGCGTGCCCAGTTGCCGGGCCAGTTTCTGCCCATGCAGCACGCGACCGGCGATGCGGTACGGACGGCCGAGCAAGCGTTCGGCCAGGGCAAAGTCGGCCGCAGCCAAGGCGTTGCGCACCTGCGTGCTGCTGACGCGAATGCCGTCCAGCTCTACGGTTTGCGCCGCTTCGACGGTGAAACCGTGAACCTGCCCGGCCTGCATCAGAAAATCGAAATCGCCGAGGCGGTCGCAACCGAAACGGAAATCGTCACCGACCTCCAGATGCTGCACGCCAAGGCCATCGACCAGAATGGTATCGACGAACTCACTGGCGCTGAGCTTGCTCAGCCGCTGGTTGAACGCCAGGCACAGCACCCGGTCGACGCCTTCAGCGGCCAGCAATTGCAGCTTGTCGCGCAACCGCGCCAGACGTGCCGGTGCGGTATCGGGCGCAAAGAACTCCCGCGGCTGCGGCTCGAAAATCACCACGCAGCTGGGTACGCCCAACTCGAGCGCACGCTCACGCAGCCGGGCCAGGATAGCCTGGTGACCACGGTGAACACCGTCAAAGTTGCCAATAGTGGCGACGCAGCCCCGATGCTGGGGGCGCAAGTTGTGGAGGCCTCGAACCAGCTGCATAACGCGCTTCTTGCTCATAAAGTGGTCGATTATAACCACACCCGACGGCCGACGACAGGCAACACCGTAACGCAAAGTGAACGAGCCGACAAAACCGCCGGCCCGTGCCTGTTTATAAAGACTGAAACCTCAGCTCAAGGCTTTGCGATTGAAGTCGCGCAGGCGGAAACCCAGCAGCAGCAACATACCGAAATACGCCACCACGCCAGCAACCACCAGCGCGCCCAGGCGTAGGAAGCGCTCGAGCATATGCCCCTCATCCCACGCGGGCATGAAATGCATGCCGGCCAGCAACACCGCCGACATCACGGTCACTGCAACGACCAGCTTGAAACCGAATTTGCCCCAGCCCGGCTGCGGTTGATACATCTTCTGCTTGCGCAGCTGATAGAACAGCAGGCCGGCGTTCAGGCAAGCACCGGCACTGATCGCCAAGGCAAGGCCGGCATGGGCCAGTGGGCCGATCAACGCCAGGTTGAACAACTGCGTGCAGACCAGCGTGAAAATCGCGATTTTCACCGGGGTGCGAATGTTCTGTTGCGCATAAAAGCCCGGCGCCAGCACTTTGATCACGATAATCCCGAGCAGGCCGACAGAATAGGCAATCAGCGCACGCTGGGTCATCTCGGCATCAAAGCCACTGAACTGGCCGTACTGAAACAATGAAACAGTCAGCGGCTCGGCAAGAATCCCCAGCGCCAATGCGCACGGCAGCACCAGCACAAAGCACAGGCGCAGCCCCCAATCGAGGATTCGCGAATACTCGTGGCGATCCTTGCTGGCATAGGTCTTGGCCAGTGTCGGCAGCAGAATCGTGCCCAGTGCCACACCCAACACGCCCGACGGCAATTCCATCAAACGGTCGGCGTAATACATCCACGACACCGAACCTGCGACCAGAAACGAGGCGAAGATGGTGTTGATGATCAATGAAATCTGGCTGACCGACACGCCGAGAATCGCCGGCAGCATCTGCTTCATCACCCGCCACACGCCGCTGTCGCGCAGGTTCAGGCGTGGCAGCACGAGCATGCCGATCTTTTTCAGGTGCGGCAGCTGATACAGCAACTGCGCCACACCGCCGACCAGCACCGCCCAGCCAAGGGCCATGACCGGTGGATCGAAGTACGGCGTGAGGAACAGCGAAAACACGATCATGCTGACGTTGAGCAGAGTCGGCACGAAGGCCGGCACCGAGAAGCGGTTCCAGGTGTTGAGGATCGCGCCGGCCAGCGACGACAGCGAGATCAGCAATATATAAGGAAAGGTCACCCGCAACAGATCGGAGGTGAGCTGGAATTTCTCCGGGGTATCGGTAAAACCGGGCGCTGTGGCCCAGATCACCCAAGGGGCGGCGATCATGCCCAGGGCCGTCGCCACCGCCAATACCAGCGTCAGCAGGCCGGATACATAGGCAATAAAGGTACGCGTCGCCTCTTCGCCCTGCTGGCTTTTATATTCAGCCAGAATCGGCACGAAAGCCTGGGAGAAAGCCCCTTCGGCAAAGATCCGCCGCAGCAGGTTGGGCAGTTTGAACGCAATAAAGAAGGCATCCGTGGCCATCCCGGCGCCGAATGTCCGCGCGATCAGCGTGTCACGAACAAAACCCAGAATCCGGGAAAGCATCGTGATAGAGCTGACGGCGGCCAACGATTTGAGCAGATTCATTGAGAGAGTTTGTGCCTGTCGATA
Source organism: Pseudomonas sp. CCNWLW23 (assembly GCF_037095675.1). Taxonomy (NCBI): domain Bacteria; kingdom Pseudomonadati; phylum Pseudomonadota; class Gammaproteobacteria; order Pseudomonadales; family Pseudomonadaceae; genus Pseudomonas; species Pseudomonas sp. CCNWLW23. The sequence goes on from NZ_JBAWKM010000023.1 coordinate 76,521, forward strand.
AACAGCAGGCGAACAATGCGCCTACTTGTGCGATACTCCGCGCCGCAACAGCACAGAGCCAAAGCTCGCGAGTTTACAGGTCAAGCGCCGGAAATAAATATCCCGCCTCTTTATACCTACCACTTAGCGGAACGATTCAAGTGCCCTTGACAAGACAAGTCTTCATCGGCATGATTCGCGGCCTATTTTGTTTGCTATTTCCTAAAAAGTCTTTCGAGGAGCTCGACGGTGGCCAACTCACCTTCCGCCAAAAAACGTGCAAAACAGGCTGAGAAGCGTCGCAGCCACAACGCCAGCCTGCGTTCCATGGTTCGTACCTACATCAAGAATGTAGTTAAGGCCATCGACGCAAAAGACGCTGAAAAAGCTCAAGCTGCATACGTTCTGGCTGTGCCAGTTATCGACCGTATGGCCGATAAAGGCATCATCCACAAGAACAAGGCTGCTCGTCATAAGAGCCGTCTGAATGGCCACGTCAAAGCGCTGAAAGAAGCCGCTTAATCGACGTAGTCATTAAAAAACCGACCTCAGGGTCGGTTTTTTATTGCCTGTGATTTAACAAGCTACAGGCAAAAAAATGTGGGAGCGAGCCTGCTCGCGAATGCGATCTGCCAGTTGGTATTTCTATCGACCGACATGACCTCTTCGCGAGCAGGCTCGCTCCCACAGTTCGGATTGGTGGCGCTTATTGCTGGACCGGCACCCACGGCAGGATCGGGATAGCCGTGACCGCATTCTGCGGACTGCCCTCGATCAAGCGATCGCTGTAGACCAGGTACACCAGCGTGTTGCGCTTCTTGTCGAGGAAACGCACCACCTGCATGGTCTTGAACACCAGCGAGGTGCGCTCCTTGAACACCTCGTCGCCATCCTTCAGCTCCCCCTTGAACTTGATCGGCCCGACCTGGCGACAAGCGATCGACGCTTCTGCGCGATCCTCGGCCAGACCGAGACCACCCTTCACTCCACCAGTCTTGGCGCGTGACAGGTAGCAGGTCACGCCTTCGACTTTCGGATCGTCGAACGCCTCGACCACGATCCGGTCATTCGGCCCGACAAACTTGAACACCGTCGACACCTGACCGACTTCCTCGGCCGAGGCCAGCAATGGCATGGCCATCAGCAGACCCAATAATCCTTTCGCTACACGCATCGAATTTTCCTTAGACCAGAATCAGGTTGTCACGGTGAACCAGTTCCGGCTCCGCCATGTAACCGAGCAAACCGACAATCGCATCCGACGACTGACCGATGATTTTTTGCGCTTCCAGGGCGCTGTAATTGGCCAGACCCCGAGCGACCTCCCGACCATCCGGCGCTACGCAGACGACCATCTCACCGCGACGGAAACTGCCTTGAACCAGCTTCACCCCCACCGGCAGCAGACTTTTGTTGCCCTTGGACAACGCCGACACCGCCCCCTCATCCAGCACCAGAGTGCCACGGGTTTGCAGGTGCCCGGCCAGCCACTGCTTGCGCGCCGCGAGCATGCCGCGCTCCGGCGATAGCAGCGTGCCGATGCGCTCGCCCGCCTTGAGACGATCAAGCACGCGCTCAAGGCGCCCGCCGACGATGATGGTATGCGCACCGGAACGCGCTGCCAGGCGCGCCGCGCGCAGCTTGGTCTGCATGCCGCCACGCCCCAGCGCACCGCCGGTACCGCCGGCGACCGCATCAAGCGTCGGATCATCGGCGCGCGCTTCATAAATCAGCTGCGCATCAGGATTGTTGCGCGGATCGGCGTCGAACATGCCGTCGCGATCAGTGAGGATCACCAGCAGATCGGCCTCGACCAGATTGGCCACCAGCGCCGCCAGCGTGTCGTTGTCGCCAAAACGGATTTCATCGGTGACCACGGTGTCGTTTTCATTGATCACCGGAATGACCTTCAGCTCGACCAGCGCACGCAAGGTACTGCGGGCGTTGAGGTAGCGCTTGCGGTCGGACAGGTCGTCGTGGGTCAGGAGAATCTGCGCAGTGTGCCGGCCATGCTCGGCGAAGCTCGACTCCCACGCCTGCACCAGCCCCATCTGACCGATTGCAGCGGCCGCCTGGAGCTCGTGCATGGCACTGGGTCGCGCGGTCCAGCCCAAGCGACTCATGCCGGCCGCCACCGCCCCGGAGGACACCAGCACCAGCTCGACGCCCGCCTCATGCAGCGCCACCATCTGCTCGACCCAGACACTCATTGCCGCGCGATCCAGCCCTTTGCCGTCAGCTGTCAGCAAAGCGCTGCCGATCTTCACGACCCAACGCTGCGCACCTGTCACCTTGCTCCGCATCATCTTCAACCTTAGCTTGAGGGCAGCGCGACCTGGCACTGCCCGTGACGTTAATCGTGGCGATTGCTGACCAACGATCGATTTCCGGATACTAAAACGCCGCTCGATTGAGCGGCGTTCAAGTTTATCGCAACGGATCAGTCACGCACGTAAATGATTTCCGGACCGTCTTCGTCATCCACATCTTCTTCGTCCCAGTCATCGTCGCCGATGTCATGGACTGACTTCACGCCACTGCGACGCAGGGCACGCTTGTCATCCAGCGCCTGCAACTGCGCACGGGCTTCGTCTTCGATGCGCTGATCGAGATCGGCCAACTCTTCCTTGTACGCAGGATCTGCAGCGAGGCGATCGGCACGGTCTTCCATGTAACGCATGATGTCGTGGCACAGACGCTCGGTACCGATCTTGGCGATGGCCGAGATCACGTACACCGGACCGGTCCACTCCAGACGATCGACGATTTCCTTGACCCGAGCATCGTGCTCTTCTTCAAGGATCTGGTCGCACTTGTTCAGCACCAGCCAGCGATCACGCTCGGCCAGCGACGGACTGAACTTGATCAGCTCGTTGACGATCACTTCAGCCGCGTCCGGAGCACTGGAATCATCCAGCGGCGCCATGTCGACGAGGTGCAGCAGCAGACGCGTGCGCGCCAGGTGCTTGAGGAAGCGAATGCCCAGGCCGGCACCGTCGGAAGCGCCTTCGATCAGCCCCGGAATGTCGGCAATGACGAAGCTCTTCCAGCGATCGACGCTGACCACACCCAGGTTCGGCACCAGCGTGGTGAACGGGTAGTCGGCAACTTTCGGCTTGGCCGCCGAGACCGAACGGATAAAGGTACTTTTACCGGCGTTCGGCAAGCCCAGCAGACCGACGTCGGCCAGCACTTTCATTTCCAGTTTCAGGTCGCGCTGCTCGCCCGGCTTGCCTGGCGTGGTCTGACGCGGTGCACGGTTGGTACTGGATTTGAAACGGGTGTTGCCCAGACCGTGCCAGCCGCCCTGCACTACCATCAGTTTCTGCCCGGCCTTGGTCAGGTCGCCGATGACTTCCTGAGTGGCAGAGTCGATCACGGTGGTGCCGACCGGCACGCGCAGGATCAGGTCTTCGCCCTTCTTGCCGGTGCAGTCGGTGCTGCCACCGTTGGAGCCACGCTCGGCATCGAAGTGACGGGTGTAACGGTAGTCGACCAGGGTGTTGAGGTTTTCGTCGGCCATCATGTAGATGGAACCGCCGTCACCGCCATCACCGCCGTTCGGACCGCCGTTTTCAATGAATTTTTCCCGGCGGAAACTCATGGCACCGTTGCCACCGTCACCGGCCTTTACGCGAATCGATACTTCATCAACAAACTTCATAACCAACGCCTCTCGCCGTACGGACGAGCCGAAAAACAATCAAGACATAAGACTCTTGCAAAAATGAGCGCAGCGACCCCAAGACACGACCTGCATCGCACGCCGACAGCCCATACAAACAGCTTTGCAAGAGACTCACCCCACAAACGAAAAAGCCCCGTCGCAAGACAGGGCTTCTCCAGCGATCTCGCGATTAAGCCGCGATTACGCTCACGTAACGACGACCGAAGGCGCCCTTTACTTCGAACTTGATCACGCCTTCGATTTTAGCGAAGAGAGTGTGATCCTTGCCCATGCCAACGCCGTAGCCAGCGTGGAATTGGGTGCCGCGCTGACGCACGATGATGTTGCCGGCCTTGATGACCTGGCCGCCATACATCTTCACGCCAAGGCGTTTGGCTTCTGAGTCGCGACCGTTACGGGTACTACCACCAGCTTTTTTGTGTGCCATGAGTTCAATTCTCCTAGTGAGGAATTAGGCTGTAATTAAGCCTGAATACCGGTGATTTTGATCTCGGTGAACCACTGGCGGTGGCCCATACGCTTCATGTGGTGCTTACGGCGACGGAACTTGATGATGCGGACTTTATCGTGACGACCTTGGGAGATCACTTCAGCCTTGACGGTTGCGCCAGCAACAACTGGTGCGCCGATGTTCACGTCGTCGCCGTTGGCGACCAGCAGAACGCGATCAAAAGTCACGGATTCGCCAGTAGCGATTTCCAGTTTTTCGATCTTCAGGTATTCACCTTCAGCGACCTTGTATTGCTTACCGCCGGTAACGATTACTGCGTACATGGTATTTCTCCGATAATCCTGCTCACCCAGCTCTTTATAAGAAGAGGTATTGGCTGGCATGGCTGCATGGGGCTGGAACGGCCCAAGTGCAATTGCGTAAGGCAGGTGCTGCCCAGGAAGTTCAGGGTGCGCGATTGTACGCAAGCAATCTGCCTCGCGCAAGTGGCCGTCCATCGCGCCTTGACAGGTCTGGACGGGGGTCCTAGCATGCCGCGCAACCCTTCTGGAGCGACTCTCGCTGATGCAACCCCAAGCTTTCTACCGCGCGGTGGCGGACGATTTTAGCGCCGTCGACGGCATCATCAAGAAGCAGCTGACGTCTCGAGTGCCGCTGGTATCGAAAATCGGCGATTACATCACGTCGGCCGGCGGCAAACGCCTGCGTCCTTTATTAGTGTTGCTGTGTGGCAAGGCCCTGGGTCGCGAAGGCGACGACATGCGCCTGCTGGCCGCCACCATCGAATTCCTGCACACCGCGACCCTGCTGCATGACGACGTAGTCGACATGTCCGGCATGCGTCGTGGCCGCTCGACCGCCAACGCCATGTGGGGCAATGCCCCGAGCGTGCTGGTCGGCGACTTCCTGTACTCGCGCTCGTTCGAAATGATGGTCGAACTGGGCTCGATGCCGGTGATGAAGATTCTCTCCCAGGCCACACGCATCATCGCTGAAGGTGAAGTGTTGCAGCTGTCCAAGGTGCGTGACGCCAGCACCAGCGAAGAAACCTACATGGAAGTCATCCGCGGCAAGACCGCGATGCTCTTCGAAGCCTCTACCCACAGCGCCGCCGCCCTGGCTGGCGCGACCGCCGAGCAGAGCGAAGCCCTGCGCACGTTCGGCGATCACCTGGGTGTGGCGTTCCAGCTGGTTGATGACCTGCTCGACTATAAAGGCGACGCGGAAACCCTGGGCAAGAACGTCGGCGACGATCTGGCCGAAGGCAAGCCAACCCTGCCGCTGATCTACACCATGCGCGAAGGTACGGCCGAACAGGCGGCACTGGTGCGTCAGGCGATCCAGAAAGGCGGGATCGAAGACCTCGAAAGCATCCGCATCGCCGTCGAAGCGTCCGGCTCGCTGGAGTACACCGCGCAACTGGCCCGCGATTACGTGGCCCGCGCGATCAAGTGCCTCGAGGCGCTGCCGGCCAGCGAATACCGCGATGCGCTGGTGGAACTGAGCGAGTTCGCGGTCGCCCGCACGCACTGATTCATCCCCTGTGGGAGCGAGCCTGCTCGCGAAAGCAATCTGCCAATCGACTCAATGTTGACTGACACAGCGCTTTCGCGAGCAGGCTCGCTCCCACAGTTGTTTCTGCGCTATGCCCTCCTACGCGTAAAACCCTATACAATGTGCGCCCTTTAGTCCTCCTGATACCCAAGGAACCTTAGTGAGCACGTTGCCACCCTGCCCGAAATGCAATTCCGAATACACCTACGAAGACGGCACCCAACTGGTCTGCCCCGAGTGCGCCCACGAGTGGTCTGCCAGCGGCGAAGCCGAAGTGGCGGCTGATGATGCCGTGAAGAAAGATTCGGTCGGCAACGTCCTGCAGGACGGCGACACCATCACCGTGATCAAGGACCTCAAGGTCAAAGGCACGTCGCTGGTGGTCAAGGTCGGCACCAAGGTCAAGAACATCCGCCTGTGCGATGGCGATCATGACATCGACTGCAAGATCGACGGCATCGGCCCGATGAAGCTCAAATCCGAGTTCGTCAGAAAAGTCTGAGCCTTGCGTCATCCATCCTGCGCCAGCCGTGGGATGGAGCTTTGCCCTCCCCCGCTTCGGCTCAATGAATCCGCGCATGGCCATCAGCCAGCCATTTTGACCTGACACAATCTTTACCCGGAAAAATCCACGATCCGCCAATAGGCACTTGCTATTTAATGAATAAGAATTATTCTCATTGAAACCTTTCAAGGAGATGAGCCCCATGACTTATTTGATCGACGCCTGGCTGGATCGCCCACACCCTTACCTCAGAATTCTCCATCGGGAAACCGGCGAAGTCTGTGCGGTGCTTGAAGAAGAAGCCTTGCATGAGCTGCAGGATCAAGGCGATCTGGACGTCAGCAGCCTCAATTCCAGCGAGCCGCTGGTGCTCAAGGAGCTGGTGCGCAATCTGTTCCTGTTCTGCTATGCCCGGGCGTTGCGCCCGACCAATGAGCTGCACAACAAGATCGAAATATGAGCAGCATTAAAAAAACCTGTGGGAGCGAGCTTGCTCGCGAAAGCGATAAATCAGTCAACGAATGAGTCGACTGAAAAACCGCCTTCGCGAGCGAGCTCGCTCCCACATTTTTCAGCCCGCCATCAAGGCAGGCTCGGTATTACAGAACGTCCAGCAGCTCGACGTCGAATACCAGAACGCTGTGCGGCGGGATGCTGCCCACGCCTTGTGCGCCGTAAGCCAGTTCGCTCGGCACGTACAGGCGCCATTTGCTGCCGGCATTCATCAGTTGCAGGGCTTCGGTCCAGCCAGCGATCACGCCGCCAACCGGGAATTCTGCAGGCTGGCCGCGCTCGTAGGAGCTGTCGAACACAGTGCCGTCGATCAGGGTGCCGTGGTAGTGCGTACGCACCTGGTCTTCACGGGTCGGCTTGGCGCCTTCGCCCTGAGTCAGCACTTCGAATTGCAGGCCGGAAGCCAGGGTGGTGATGCCGTCACGCTTGGCGTTTTCGGCGAGGAAGGCCAAGCCTTCGCCAGCCGCGGCTTCAGCCTTGGCAGCTGCTTCGGCTTGCATGATCTCGCGGATCACTTTGAAGCTGGCGGACATTTCTTCCTGGCCAACACGGCTTGGCTTGCCGGCGAAAGCGTCGGTCAGACCGGCCAGGATCGCGTCCAGGCTGACACCCGGTGGCGGGTTGTCGCGCAGCTGGTCGCCGAGTTGACGGCCGATACCGTAGCTGACGCGGGTTTCGTCGGTGGACAGATTTACTTCGGACATGACACTGCTCCGCTGTGCGGACGGCCACAGGACTTGCCGTGCGTGCACAGCGCGTCCCGGCGCGCCCGGAACCAAAAGGGCGAGCAGACTAGCACAGATACCCCGGACTTGGGGCCGAGCCTACAGGGCCGAGCGCCAGGCGAGCGGCACTTTCAGGCTTTCATCGAGGTCAGCGACCAGCCCGCACATTTCGTCATGGACTGAGGTGTGCACAAGGTTGAATGGCAGCACCGGGAAGGCATGCAGCAGATCCCGCGCGTGCTCCACTGAGCGCAGCGTCAGCATATTGCCCTTGAGATCGCTCAACGGATACGCCGTCCCATGCATCCTCGCTTCCAACAGGTAAATGCCCCCTTCCATGGAGATCAGGTTCAACTCGTCGACCTTCCTGGCAACAGCAAACGCGTTCAACTCTTGCAGGTTCATGGAAGCACCTCACACCGTGGCGAATCGCACCGTTACAGGCATAGGCCGCTGCGCTTGAAAGCACAAGCCACAAACGAAACCGCCCGTCTGTTTCGCAACAGACGGGCGGTTTTTTTGCCTTGGTCGGCTGATCAGTGTTTGGTGACCTTGTCCAGGTAACCCATGGCAAACGCGGACACCACAAAAGTCATGTGAATGATCACGTACCACATCAGATGCTCAGGATCGACGTTCTTGGCATCCATGAAGATGCGCAGCAGGTGGATCGAAGAAATCGCCACGATCGACGCCGCGACTTTCATCTTCAGCGACGACGAGTCCATGGTGCCCAGCCAGCTGAGCTTCTCTTTGCCTTCGTCGATGTCCAGTTGCGAGACGAAGTTCTCGTAGCCGGAAATCATCACCATCACCAGCAGACCGCCCACCAGCGCCATGTCGATCAGCGACAGCAGCACCAGAATCAGATCCGATTCAGCCATGGCGAAGACGTTGGGCAGGATATGGATGATTTCCTGGAAGAACTTCAATGCCAGCGCCAGCAGACCGAGGGACAGGCCGATGTAGATCGGCGCCAGCAGCCAGCGGGTGGCGTACATTGCATTTTCGATAAAGCGTTCCATTGACTCTCACACAAGGGGCTGGAAATGGCGGCGAGTATAACAGCCCGCTGTGACAGCCAGAAACCGCCGGAAAATCCGCCACCTGCGTGTGTGTGACAAAGTTTTTCTGCTAGTGTCCAAAGCATTGACAGCCCAATGACAGTGGACAGGACGCGTGGAAATGGATGTGCGATCAGCCTTGACGACTGCCGGAATCTGCCTCGCCTTGCTCATCGGCGGTTGCTCGCCCGGCGATGAAAAACAAGTCGCCAACCTCGACGAAAAGACCGCCACCTTCGAACAGTCACTGGACACGATCAGCGATCCCATGCTCAAGGACGCCATCACCGAACTCGGCGGTTCGCTGCTGTTGCTCGAACGGGCCAGGCTCAAGCTCGACGACATCGCGCCGCACATCGAATATGGCGCCGACGCCCTCGCCGTGCTCAAGCACTACCCTACCCCGCAAGCGCTGGTCGATACCTTCATCAACGGCCTGTTCGTGCTGCACAAGGACGCCAGCTCGGATTACCTGACCGATCTGCAACCGGTATTCCCGTTCAACCTGAACATTCCCGGCGGTTTTCTGTTTCCGCACGGCATCGAATGGCACTCGGTGACGCTGAGCAACAAACGCGTGATCGCCTGGCAGCCGGAATGGTCGGAAACCGATCCGGGCATTCAGCTCAGCCCGTCCAGCTCCAACGTGACCAACCCCGATGACCTGACGGTGACCTACCCGTTCATCGATGGCCTGAACGTCGACAAGAAAAGCCTGCCGCAACCGGTCAGCCTGCAAGGCCAGGTCGAGGTCATCGCGCCGCGTCGCCTGTACAGCTTTGACCTGACGCAGAAAGACGTCGGCCAGACCCGCAGCAACGACAACCTCAGCGTCAAACTGCTCAAGCTGGAAAAGAACTATGCCGAGGTCGAAGTCAGCAACAGCCTGCCGCTGGCAGCGGAAGTCGCCGAAATCCGGATCAATCCGCTGATCGTCCAGGCCCGCGACGCCAGCGGCCAATACCTGGTGCGCGCCGGTTCGATCAACGAAAGCCCGGAGCAGGTCGCGTTCTACCAGAAGCAACTGACGCAGTTACAGAAGCAGAAGAGCTGGAGCGACACCCTGGAAAAACAGCTCAGCGACGACCAGCAAGCCTTCGAGAAAGACCACCCGCGCCGCTACAACAAGGTGTATTTCCACGGCCCGATCGACACACTGGAAGTCAGCGTGCTCGACTTCTCCTCGGCAACGGTGACGCGCAAATCCCTGGACCTGCCGGTGCGCACCTTCAACCCGCACACCACGGCCAAAACCGTGCAGCCGCTGGATCTGCCAGTTGTGGTGTATGACGATCTCGCCGCCAACTGGCTCAAAGGCGCGGACCTGACCGAGGAACAATTGAAGGCCGGCGTGCGCATTCATCAATCGGTTGAAGAGCCGAGCGCGGCGCGTATCGAGTTTTCCCACCGCCGCACCTTCAATGACGAATTGCTTGGCGACGAACTCAACCCCGGCGTCAGTCCCGTGACCTTCTTCACGGAAAAGCGCGGCGGCAAACTCGACGAGCCGATCGAACTGCCGCCCGAGGCGTATCAGGTCGATCCGCTGCAAGCGACGATAACTTATGATCTGAATCTGTTTCCGGAAACCCCGGCGATTGCCGTGGGCTCGATGCCGTTGTTTCTGGCCACGGTGGCCAAGCAATCCTACGACGCGCAGTCATTGCCCAAAGGCCTGGCGATCAAGGACAACACGCTGGTAGTCGACCTGAAAACCTTCCCGGCCAACGAATGGCGTTTCTTCGTCAAGGACGACAGTGGCCACTACCTCAAGCAGATTCTTTCGGTCAGCCACGACGCCAGCACCGAAGGCCCCGCGCTACTCGGCGTGCACTACTTTTATGGTCGCCCGACTCGCGTGGAGACCTATCAGCGCACCGACCTCGCCACCGTGCAATACGGCTTTGAGGTCAAGCTCGACAAGGCGCCGGTGGACCAGACGGCGCCTTAACCGTTGAGACTGCGCCCACGGCCGCCGTTGATCTGCCGCAACTGCGCTTGCAGATGCAAGCTCCAGATCTGCGGATCATCGGCCAGTTCGTAACCATGCAAGGTCAGGCTTTCAACGATGGTGTCGAGAATCGACTCGGCCGCCACCGGGCCGTGGAACGGGCCTTGGGCTTTGATCGCGGAAGGTTGTTCGCCGGCCATGCCGGCCGCGAAGAGCAGCGTCCACATGCCGTTGTCGCCGGCCAGCGGCTTGACGGCGCATTCGATCCGGGTCACCAGACCCAGGCATTGACGGGTGAGACAGAGGTTGCGCGACATGGCGGCGACCCTCGGTAAAGCCGGTATTCAGCCCCCACGGGAGGACTGGCTCGATCCAGTGATACTGTCGATATCCTTGACCTGAGAATAGAAGAAAAGTGTCCCGCGCAAGCCAAATGGAACCAGAAGGCGCCGAATGGTCATTGTGTGAATATTGGCGTCAGAGTAGTGGCACATTCCCCGAAGATCCCCGCAGAGATCAATCTGGAAAAGCACTGCGGGAGCGAGCCTGCTCGCGAAGACGATGGATCAGCCAACTCATTCGTCGACTGATACAGCGCTTTCGCGAGCAGGCTCGCTCCCACAGGGTCTGGCGTGAACTGATCAGGCCGGTTTGGCTTCGGCGAGGGCCTCCTGCGCCAGTTCCTTCTCAGCCTCTTTCAAGTCCTCTTCGCTGATCATCTCGGCGATATCGCGCAGGCGCTCGACCACTCGGGCATTGATGCTGCCTTCGGGGAATTCGCCATCGGCGTTCGGCTCCCCGGCCGGCTCGCCCACCAGCAGGCTCAGCGCCTCATCGGCCTGACGCACCGCATACACGTGGAACTGGCCGGCGCGCACGGCGGCCAGGACTTTCTCATCGAGCATCAGCGTGGCGACGTTGGCCTGGGGAATGATTGCGCCTTGTTCGCCGGTCAGGCCGCGTGCTTCGCAGAGGCGGAAGAAGCCTTCGATCTTCTCGTTGACCCCGCCGACTGCCTGCACTTCGCCGAACTGGTTGATCGAACCGGTGATGGCAAAACATTGCTTGAGCGGGGTTTTCGACAGCGCCGAAATCAGCGTGCACGCCTCGCCCAGCGACGCACTGTCGCCATCGACGTAGCCGTAAGACTGCTCGAGCGCAATGCTCGCCGAAATCGCCAGCGGGAATTCCTGGGCGTAACGACTGCCCAGATAACCGGTGAGGATCATCACGCCTTTGGAGTGAATCGGCTGGCCGAGGTTGACCTCGCGCTCGATGTCGACGATGCCGCTGCCGCCCGGGTACACCGTGGCGGAAATCCGCGCCGGCACGCCGAACGCCGAATCACCGACCTCCAGCACCGTCAGCCCGTTGCACTTGCCGACTGCCGCACCGTCAGTGTCTATGAGGATGATTCCGGCGAGCATGTCGTCGAGAATCCGCGCCGAGACCCGCCCGGTGCGGGTGGCCTTGGCTTTCAGGGCGCGTTCGATATGGCCGGCGTCGGTCATCTCATCGCCGGCCAGATGGCGAATGAAATCCGCCTCGCTGACCAGTTGGAACAGATCGCCAATGCGCGCCGACAAGCGCCCCTGATGCTCGGCCAGCCGTGCGCTGTAGGTCGCCAGTCGTGCCACCGCATCGGCGGTCAGCGGCGCCATGCCTTCTTCCGAAGTACGGGTTTTCAGGAGCTGGGCGAACTGCTCGAGGCTTTCGTCGACCATCGGGATGTCTTCGTCGAAGTCGACCAGAACGCGGAACATCTCCTGGAAGTCCGGATCGAGATCCTGCAGCGTGTAATACAGCTGCCGCGCACCGATGATGATGACTTTGACCTGCAGCGGAATGTGCTGCGGGTTCAGGGTCATGGTGGCGAAGCGGCCCATCTCGCCCAGCGGCGATTCCATTTTCAGTTTGCGCGATTGCAGGGCGCGTTTGAGCGCATCCCACACGAACGGCTCGCTGAGCATTTTCTCCGCTTCGAGAATCAGGAAACCGCCATTGGCGCGGTGCAGCGCACCCGGACGCAACTGCCGGTAAGTGGTGTAGAGCGCGCCCTGATCGGTGGTGTACTCGATGCGGCCGAACAGGTTTTCGTAGGTCGGATGCGGTTCGAACACCACCGGTGCACCGCCGCTGGCCGGATGCCCGACCACCAGGCTCGGTGCGTATTGTTCTTCCAGCAACTTGCGCGCGACGGCGTCGGTCTTGCTGTCGTCAACCAGTTGCTCGACCACGGTTTTCAGCAGATACACCTGCATCGCTTGCAGGTAACCGCAGACCCCGGCGTTCTCCGCGTACTTCTCCGACAGCGGCGCCAGCAACGGCTGCAAGGCCAGGGTGATGGTTTCTTCGTTGAGCGAACGCAGTTGATTGTTCGACTCGCGCTTCCACTGCGGCAGGCTGGCGAGTTCTTCGTTCAGGCGCTCTTCGAGGCCGGAAATGTCATCGTGAAAACGCTCGCGCTCGGCTTCCGGCAACTGCGCGAATTCGGCTTCGTCCAGGGCCTTGCCGTCGAGCATCGGCGTGAAGGCGATATTGCTGCTGTCGCGGTACAGGGCGACGTCTTTTTCCAGGGCCAGCCGCTCGATGATGTCCAGCGCCTTGTCGTAGCGCTGGTTGAAGGCACGGTCGATGGCGCTTTTTTTCTGCTGGTAGGACGGGTGTTCGAAAACTGCTGGAAAAGTCGCCAGCAGGTTGTCGATCAAGCCGTTGATGTCGCCGATGAACGAGGCCGCCGTGCCCGATGGCAGCTCCAGTGCACGCGGTTCGCGCGGCTCATCGAAGTTGTTGACGTAGACCCAGTCCGCCGGGGTCTGCAGGCGCTTGCCTTCGGCTTTCAGGTAGCGTTTGACGAACGAGAAACGGCCGGTGCCGGGCTCGCCCATGACGAATACGTTGTAACCGGGGCGTGGCATCGCCACACCGAACTGCAAGGCTTCGACCGCGCGTTCCTGGCCGAGCACACCGCGAAAGGGCTCCAGATCATTGGTGCTAGTGAAGCTGAACTGTTCAGCGGAAAACGGACGAGTCAGCGCTTCGGGCGCAAGACGCAGGCTGGCAGCAACAGGATCAGGCATCGGGCTTCCTTAACAATCAGGCGGGGCAGGTAGCGGCATTCTGGCGCTGCCCGTGCCCCACTGGCAAGGCGCGCCACATGACAAAGCATAGACAAGCGCGCGGCCGGCCGACGGGTCCCGATAAATCAGAGGTTTATTCCAAATATTTTGCAAAAAGTCACGGAACCGCTGGAACGTGCCTAAACTCCAAACTGCGCGGCTGGAACTAATACCGGCCCACTGACACTTTCGGCTTTGTCCTCGGGCAGAGCACGAAGGGCCAGAACCCTGTCCATTGGTATGCACATAAAGAGAACAAAGCTATGAAACGGATTCTTCTCGGTACTCTCTTCACCGCTGTATCCATCAACGCAATGGCGCAAGCCCCGGGCGGCCCGGATTGCGGTTGGGGCAACATGCTGTTCGAAGGTCAGCGTGGCACCCCGGCGCACTTCCTTGCTTCCACCACCAACGGCACTTCCGGTAACGCCACGTTCGGTATGACTTCCGGCACCAACGGTTGCTCGACCAACGCATCGCTGACCTACGGCGGCAAATCCTGGTTCGCCATGAATGGCATGATGAACGAGCTGTCCGAAGACATGGCCAAAGGCAACGGCGAAGCGCTGACCACTTATGCCGTGGTTCTGGGCGTAGCACCGGAAGATCGCGCGCACTTCGCGCAAGTGACCCACGAGCACTTCCAGCAGATCTTCAGCAAAGCTGACGTGACCGCTGAAGACGTGCATACCAACACTCTGGCAGTACTGAAATCGGACCCACGTCTGGCCAAGTACGCAACTCAGGCTTAAGCTCGACCCCGCCCGCTTCCTTCGGGAAGCGGGTTTTGTTTTTTTTGGCCCGCCCCTCTTTGGGTCTTTATTACTTTCCTGTTCAAGTTGCCGACTATGCTCAAACGCCTTGCCTGGCTGGCGCTCTGTGTCTGCGCCCCGCTGTCCGCCGCGCCTCACATCGATCCTCAACGTTTGCAGCAACTGGCCAACGACCGCTTCTGGATTTCCCTCGGTCATTACGAAACCGCCAAGCTCGGCGGCTGGCGCAGCTATGTCAGCGACAAGAAGTTCTTTCTCGCGCCCGACGGCAATGAACATCCGGACCGCGAACTGGCCGCCACCGTGCAGGCGTTGTACGCCCCGGCCAGCCTCGGCGAGCAACACGCACAATGCGTATACCCCGCGCGCACGCGCTGGCTGAAAGCGCAGCTCAATCTCGCTGACCTGCCAGCGCCGGAATGCGCCGAATACAAGCAATGGTTCAAGGACGTCTCGCCGCACAGCGCGGTGATGATTTTCCCGGCGGCGTATCTCAACAGCCCGTCGTCGATGTTCGGCCACACCCTGCTGCGCATCGATCAGGCGGATGTGCAGGCCGACAAGACCTCGCTGCTCAGCTACGCGATCAACTTCGGCGCCTACATCGAAGGCTCGGACAACAGCATTCTGTATGCCTGGAAAGGCTTGATGGGCGGCTACCCGGGGCTGTTCGCGCTGGTGCCGTATCAGGAAAAACTGTCGGAATACCGCAGCCTGGAAAACCGTGACCTGTGGGAATACCGGCTCAATCTGACACAGGAAGAAACCGCACGCATGGTCGAACATGTGTGGGAGCTCAAGCAGATCCAGTTCGACTATTTCTTCTTCGACGAAAACTGCTCGTATCGCTTGCTGGAACTGCTGCAAGTGGCGCGGCCGAGCCTGCGCCTGACCGAACAATTCCCGCTGACCGCAATCCCCACCGACACCGTCAAAGCGGTGAAAGAGGCCGGGCTGGTCGAGCACATCGAATATCGCCCGTCCCGCGAACGTGAACTGCTCAGCCGCGCCGAGCCGTTGAGCGATGATGAACAGCAATGGGTGCTGAAAGTCAGCGCCGATCAAAAAGTCCTGCAAGAGCCAACGTTCAAAGCCCTGCCGCGCGCACGTCAGGCGCTGATCGTCGACGCCGCCTATCGTCTGGAGCGCTACCGCGCCAACGGCCAGGAGCGCGACCCGCAACGGGCGCAGCGCAGTTTCGAACTGCTGCGGGCGATCAACAAGAACCCGGCGCCGGAGCTGGAAATACCGCAACCCGGTCTGCCCGAAGATGGCCACGAGTCCCGCACCTGGCAGGCCGGCCTCGGTACGCGCGGCGATCGCGCGTTCGGCGAATATGGCCTGCGCATGGCTTATCACGACCTCAATGACAATGCCGAAAGCTTCCCCCTCGGCGCGCAGATCGAGATCCTGCAACTGAAGCTGCGCCAGTACGAAGGCAATGACTGGCAGCTGCAGCAACTGGATCTGGCCACCATTCGTTCGCTGACACCGCGCAACGAGCTGCTGCAACCGCTGTCGTGGCAAGTCACCGGTGGCCTTGAGCGGGTGCCGGGAAAGCATGACGACGAAACGCTGGTCAGCCATGTCAACGGTGGCGGCGGCGGCACGTGGCAGTTGGGCGAAGACGTGCTCGGCTTCGCGCTGGGCACGGTGCGCGTGGAACACAACAATGACTTCGCCGAGTTTGTTTCCCCGGCCGGCGGCTTCAACACCGGCGTGCTGTGGAAAAACCCGCTGGGCAATCTGAGCCTGGAAGCCAAGGGCGACTATTTCTTCAACGGCGAAGTGCGCCGCAGCCTGAGCCTGAATCAGCAGTGGGAGCTGTCGCGCAACCTCGGTTTGCGCCTGAGCGCTCAGCGTGAATTCAGCCAGCTCGCCAGCCCGGAAACAGAAGTCATGCTGGAAGTGAAGTGGTATCACTACTGATCCCCGCACACAGCACAAAACCAATGTGGGAGCGAGCCTGCTCGCGAAGGCGGTGGGTCAGTCAATAGTAGTGTTGCCTGACACGACGCCTTCGCGAGCAGGCTCGCTCCCACACGCGCTTTGTGGTGTGCAATGGATTTTTCACAGGCCTTCGACAGCCGCCTCATGAATCCCCTTCTAGACTTCCCGTATCAGCCGAAAACCGGCGCGGG
This sequence comes from Pseudomonas sp. CCNWLW23, assembly GCF_037095675.1. Classification (NCBI taxonomy): domain Bacteria; kingdom Pseudomonadati; phylum Pseudomonadota; class Gammaproteobacteria; order Pseudomonadales; family Pseudomonadaceae; genus Pseudomonas; species Pseudomonas sp. CCNWLW23. The sequence continues at coordinate 92,984 of NZ_JBAWKM010000023.1, forward strand.
AGAGTGCGATGTGGCGGTGCGTGGGATTGTTGGCCGTTGTATTGGCGCTGGCCGGTTGCCAGACCACCCATGAAGACTTGATCGCCAAGGGCTATCCACCGGCCTTCGCCGATGGTTTCGATGACGGTTGCGTCAGCGGCCGGCAAGCGGCGGGCTCGATCAGCGGTGAGTTTCGCAAGAACGTGCCGCGCTATCTCAAGGATCAGCAATACGCCGACGGCTGGGTCGACGGCTTCCGCCAATGTCAGGCGATGCTCGAAAACAGGGATCGCGAGCAATATCGCAACGAGCATTGGGACGAACGCGAACGCGCCTGGCAGCAGCAGAAGGACCAGGACATCGGGCGGGCTTATCGCTCGCAATAGGTCGCTTGCAGACATCCGTTGAAACCAAATGCCGGCAACCATGGCCCAAATCCTTTAACAGGAGGACTTCATGAGTCGCGCATTCGTCAACGAAGACAACGCCGCCGCGCAGGCCGATCAGCCGGTCGAACGTCAGGTCAGCACGCAGCCCAACTACGTCACCCCGCAAGGGCTGGCGCAGTTGCAGGCGAAAGTCATCGAGTTGCAGAGCCTGCACGCCGAGCAAACGGCCAAGGGCGAGCAGGCCGACAAACAACGTCTCGCCGATCTGCAACGGGATCTGCGTTATTTCACTCAGCGCCTGAGCAGCGCCCAAGTCGCAGTCGCTGCGACCTCCACCGACAAGGTGCAGATCGGTAGCTGGGTGACTTTTGCCGATGAACACGACACTGAACACCGCGTGCAACTGGTCGGCGAGGATCAGGCCGACGCCAGTCAGGGCCTGATCAACTGGGCCTCACCGCTGGGCCGGGCCTTGCTCGGCGCCCGGCTCAACGATGAAGTGCTATGGCAGCGACCTGCCGGCGATCAACTGATCGAAGTGATCCGCATCGAACCGGCTTAAACCACGCCTTGCGCCAACATCGCATCGGCGACTTTGACGAAGCCGGCAATGTTCGCGCCTTTGACGTAATTGATCTGACCGTTGTCTTCGCCGTAATGCACGCAGGCGTGGTGGATCGACTGCATGATCGCGTGCAGCTTGCTGTCCACCTCGCCCGCGGTCCACAGCAGGCGCATGGCGTTCTGCGACATTTCCAGACCACTCACGGCCACACCGCCGGCATTCGACGCCTTGCCCGGTGCGAACAAAATACCGGCCTCGATAAAGATATCCACAGCCTCCAGCGTGGTCGGCATGTTCGCGCCTTCAGCCACACAGACGCAGCCATTGCGCAGTAGAGTGCGCGCGGCTTCGGCGTCGAGTTCGTTTTGCGTCGCGCAGGGCAGCGCGATATCGCACGGCAGCGACCACGGATGTTGGCCGGCGCGGAATTCCAGACCATGGGCGCTCGCCAGTTCGCTGATGCGCCCGCGCTTGATGTTTTTCAGTTCCAGCAGCGCCAGCCACTGTGCTTCGCTCAAGCCTGCTTCGCAGTACAGCGTGCCTTCGGAGTCGGACAGGGAAATCACTTTGCCGCCGAGATCCATGACTTTGCGCGCCGCGTACTGAGCAACGTTGCCAGAACCGGAAATCGCCACGCGCTTGCCTTCCACGCTCTGCCCGCGGCGTTTGAGCATCTCCTCGGCGAAGTACACGCAGCCGAAACCGGTGGCTTCCGGGCGAATCAGGCTGCCGCCGTAGGTCATGCCCTTGCCGGTGAGGACGCTGGTGAACTGGTTGCTCAGGCGCTTGTACTGGCCAAAGAGGAAACCGATCTCCCGCGCACCGACACCGATATCACCGGCCGGCACGTCAA
>NZ_JBAWKM010000024.1:0-12793 GCF_037095675.1 Pseudomonas sp. CCNWLW23
AGGCTGACACCACTGCCCGGTACGATCAGGTCACCGCCGAAAGGCTGTATCCCCGGCAACAGTTTCCAGCCAGCGTCGTCCACGGTTTCCGGCGGCGGTGCGAAACCGTCGTTGATGCTGCCGTAGATATCGAGGTTGCCACCGGCACGGATCAACAGGCTGCCCGCTTCCCCGCTGCCATACACCGAGGTCCGGCGAGTGTGTGGGTTGAGGCTGGCGTAACGGTAGCCGGACAAGTCGAGATCGCCCTGCACCACCAGATCGCCGTCAGCGGTTTTGCTGACGATTTCCACCCCTGGGCGCAGATGAAACGCATCGGCATAGGTCGCATTGTTGAGGCCGGCCAGTTTGCGTTTTAGCAGATCACTGTTACCCAGCGCCGCATCGATAAAGCCGCTGCTGTCTGAGTGAATGCGATCCAGGTAGGCTTGATCGATCACTTGATACGGGCGACCGCTGGCCGCCGGATCAGTGCCATCGGCAGCATCACTGTAACTTCGCACGGCATTCAGCCCGATGGAGCGGGCACCTTGAATACTCAACGTACCGCTGGCATCCACCGCAATGTCACCGCCGCCCAGGCGCGGTGCATTCAGCTCCAGCGTCCCACGCAACACGTCATCGCGTTGTCCCGCCTGGTTTCCAGGCACTGCATCGGTGCCGTGACGCAGGTCAATCCGTGCACCAGCGGCCAGCGTCAGCACGCCGTCACCTGAATTGAGTTCAACCATGGCGCGGTTCGGTGCGTCGATGATTTTGCCGTAGCTGTCGACGCGCAGTACGCGGCCATGGGCATCGAGCAGCGCGTTGCCTGTCAGGTTCAAACCGTTTTTGCCAGCAAGGCGAATGCTGCCGACCCGTTCACCACTGGCATCGATCACCCCGTCCACGGTCAGGTTGCCGTTGTCCACCGAGACATTGACTTCGCCCGCCTTGAGTTCGTTACCGATACGCAGATCGCCCTGCTTGAACTGGAAGCTTCGACTGCCCACTACCCCGCCGGCATTCAAGCGCAGGTTAAGGCTGGCAAACGCCTGGCTCAAATCACCCGCCAGGCGCTGGGCGCGAATGTCCACGCCACCGGCCTTGTACGGCACCCACGTACCGCCCGCGTCGTAATAGCCACTGCTGCTGCCGACAATCTGCCCTTGCAGATCAACCTGTCCAGCGTCAGTGGCCAGGGCCACAACGTTCAATTGGCCGGCCTGATTATTGACGGCGGACAGATCGATTCGCGAGCCCGCCAACTGACGAATATTGCCGTTGTTGCTCTGCAACGACACGTCGCCACCCCAGCTGTATTTCTGCACATCATTGAACGGCAGAACCCGGCCCGCCATGTCCACCTGCGCGCCGCTGCCAAGCAGCAGATCATCCTCGGCATTGACCAGCAGCTTGCCGCTGGCGAGGACGATGCGACTGTCGAGCACAACACTGCGTGCCGTCAGGCTCAGTTGCGCACCGAGGGCATCCGCGGCAGCCGTTGTGGCGCTACCACTCAGCGTCAGGTTGTTGCCCGCCTTGAGTTCACTGACCGAGGCGGCCTCGCCGGTCAGCAATGGCGTGCGCAGATTGAGATTGCCGCCGCTGTAGCTGAACCCCTTGACCGCGTCATAAGCTCCTTGGGATTCGTACACCGCCAGACTGCCCTTGTGGTTGGCGGTGATGCGCTCGCTGGCGTTGAAGTTGACGTTGGCAAACCCCAGGGCCAGTCGGTTATTGCGATCCAGGCCATTGGGCTGCGGGTTCGGGCCATAACCCAATTCGATCCGCTGTGCCTGAATATCCAGCGTGCCGTGCCCGTTGCCGGCGCCGTCCTTGACCACCGTACCCGGGGCCTGAGTCGCCCCGTTCCAGATCAGATTGCGGGTGCGGATCGTCGCGACATCGGTGGCAGCGCCCGAGCCGTAGATGGCCGGGCTACCCAACACCAGATTCTGCAAACGGCTCTGGCCGGTCTGCGGATCAATGGTGTCGAGGGTCACGCTGCCGAAAAAGTTGAACGCATCGCGGGCCACCAGACTCAGGGTTTCCAGGGCGGGGGCGCCAGATTGCGTGTCGCCCTGCAACAGGCGATCCAGCACGTTCTGGTTAAGCGTCAGGCCCGCGGGTGTGCGGCCGCTGGCTGCGGCCAGTGCTTGCGAACTGCCGGCATTGACCACACCGACCGAAAGCCCGAGTTGGCGAGTGCCAAAGCGCACGCTTTCGCCCAGTTCGAAGTCTTTGTCAGTGGCGGCGATGATGCTGCCGTTGGAGTACAGCAACGCCGCAGCGGTGCAATCGGCCGTCGGACAGTTGCCGATACGAATGCTCCCGCCCCCGCCTTCGGTGGGCGCAAGCACCGGCGTCCAGCCGTTGGACACCACCAGCAGGCTGGAGCGCCCCGGTTCGTAGACGAAACCGGCTGCGGCATCATACGGGACGTCACCTCGCCCCAAGGTATTGACGCCCGCTCCCGCATCGATGGTGATGCCGCCATTGGCGCTGTTACTGCTCAGCACAACCTCTGGCGCCGAGAGGATCGCGCCCTCGCGCAGACGAATCGCCGAGGTATTGCCGATCACCTTGATCGAGCCGCCCTCCGCACCGTAATACACGGTTGGGGTGCCACCGATGGTCAAACGTCCGGCATTCAAGCGGTTGAGGGTGTCGGCGTACAGCGATACACCGTCGAACCCTGGCGTTCGCGTATGCCCGGCACCGAGAATTTCAAACTCTGCGCCGGTATAACCGCCCTGAACGACCGCCGTACCAATGACCCCGCCGCTGGCAGGTTTGAACAGCACCTGCCCGTTGAAGTCCAGGGCTGAGTCGTGCTCGCCGCCACTGACCATGCGCAGGTGCAGCGTGTTGCCGTCCAGCGGTGTGCGGGCGCGCGGCAGACCGCGGCGGGCAGCATCGTTGAGCACAAATTGGCTGAACCCGGTTTCGTTGTACTGTGAATAGCGCCGCAGCACATCGGCAGACGTCACGATGACCTGGCTGAGCAAACTGTCGCGAATACCGGTGTTGGCAATCGACAGCTGTCCGGCCGTGGTCCAGGAGCCATTGCGCAACTTCAACGCACTGTCCATCGGCCCCGCAATCGCTTGACCATTGATTTCGACCCGGAAGGCGCCCGGTAACAAGGCAAAGGTCGATGGCAACAAGGTGTAGGTGCCGGGTGCCAGTCCGGCAACGCCGGTCCCGAGGGTGATCTGCTGGCCGATACGCGGGTCGACCGCGCCGGCCTCGGCCAGCATCGGCGCATAGCGGCTCTGGTCACCGGCCACGATTGCATACACGGGGTTATTGGCCAGCCCCGGCAAACTGAAGGTGCCATCGGTGGCATTGCGTACCAGCGGATTGAAACGCGCATCGGTGGAGCCACCTCGTCCGGAGACAAAACCGGCACCGCGCAAATCGCCGCCGCCCGAAAGGTCGATTACCGCCCCGGCCTGCACATTGGTGTATTGCGCATCAAGGATGACCCCGGAGGTCGCTCCGGCAATGCCATTCAACATCACCGACTTACCGTTGTACCGATAGTCGATACCGTCGGTGGTTCCTCCATAGGGCATGACCAGTCCGGCGGCGCTGACTGAAGTCACGCTGCCCGGCAGAAGGTGAAGTTCACGGGTTTTGACAATGACGTCATCACCCAGGGATATCAGCCCCAAAGGCGCACGAATGACGCCGCCCTGCTCGATCTGTCCCGCACTGAGTGTCAGGCTGCCGAACACCGAGTAAGGCAAAGCGGTCGGCGCCGCCCCGTGATTGCCGATACGCAACGTATGCTCCGGCACCGATCCGGCCATACTTTGATAGCCCACTCGCACCTCAGCCGAGACGCCACTGGCCGGGTAGATCTGCGCAGCCCGCATGTGCATGTCACCCGCAGTCCACAGACGGCTGCGCTGCTGTTCATCGGTTGGCGCGAGGAAGCGCAAGTCGCCCTGGCTGTCGAGCGTGACCAGACCAAAGCCACGGCGGCTGACCGCCAGCGCCGGTGCGGCCGATTGCACGAGAGTCCCTTCGGTGCCGAATGAAAGCGAGTTGCCCACGTCCAGCAGGTTCGCGCTGGCGGTGAATTGCGCGCCGGACAACTGCGCTGTCGGATTGCTCATCATCCGCGGACGCACTTTGACTTCCGAGCTGAAATAGGTGCCCAGCCCTGACAGGCGCAGGTAAGGTGCGCTGAGGTTGACCCGGGCGCTGTCACTCGCCGACTCGGCCAATGAAAGGGAACCGGCGAACAGGCTCAGGCCCTGTCCCATGTGCAGGTCGACATCGCCGTCGAACGTCATCAGACCGTTGCTCAGCAGACTCACGCTGTCGAAGCCACCGCTCATAAGCTGATCGGCACTCAAGCGTGTACGCCCGTAGCGTAAAAGTGGCGAAGCCTCTCCCGCTCGCAGCGGCTGCGGCAGTGCCGGCGCAGGCCCTTGGGCAATGATCAGTTCACGTGGCACGCGCACCGCATTGCTCAAGTTCGCGGAACCGTACGCCGGTGTATCCAGAGCGATCTCCAGACGCCCGCCCGCCGCACCCGCACCGCCAGCATTGGCCTGCAGACTGCCCTCGATGAACAGACCATTGTAGGAACTCAGGGTGATCCGTCCGCCATCGGTGGCCACACGAGCGGGGCCTTGCCCACCGCTATCGAGCACGGCTTGCGCACCGGACGCTTCCAGTCGCGCACCGTTGCGGATGATGACGAAAGCATCGGCAGCGGTCGCCGTGACTTTCTTCACATCAATCTCGCCACCGACAATGATCGAGCCACCCTTGCCAACCTGGCCGTAGACGCGGCCCAGCGCATCGACAGCGGTCGCTGCACGACCGGCGACATCGATCAAGGCATGTTCACCGATCCAGATCGAACGGTTGTGCGGGGTCGGATCGGCCTCTTGCAAGGACGTCGCCACATCAATCGCGCCGAACTGCTGTTGACGGATATCGACAACACCGCCCCAGGCGTTGAGTTCACCATCAAGCGTGATCTGGCCTGCCCCGCGCAAACCGATGCGCTGGCCGGGATCGACGCTGATCCGTGAGCCTTCGCCAATCGACAACGGACTGCTGGCGGGATCAATCAAGCCAGCAAGCGTCGCGCCGGCTTGCAATGCGACAGAAGCGCCGGCCCTTTGCGTCAAGACGCCCTTGAGCGGGTCTTCCTGAAATAGCGCGGGCGTCCATAGCTCCAGCGCAGCGCGCGGCGACATACCGGACACAATGGTCGAGGCGGATTCGCCAAATCGATAGACCGGCATCTGCACATCGATCGCGCTTTGCGCGGCGACCTCCAGCCCCTTCAGACCGATGATGTTGTAGGCGCTGAACCCCGTGCGGAACAGCTCCGGCGTCAGGCGCAAGGTCTGTTCTTCGGCCACTTCGCCGGAAGCGCCGATCCGCACCTTGCTGGCCTGCACGGTCAAGGTGCCGCCGCCGTTCACGCCATAGCCCTGCACCTTGCCATCGAGCACCATGCGCGACAGGCCTGGCGCACTGTTGGCGCTGGATTCAAGCGTCACGTCGCCACCCTTGCCGCCACGCGTCTTGCCGTTGGCCAATACCGCACCGCCCGACGAAACATCGACCAGACTGCCACTGGCCAGCAGAATGTCGCCGGTACTGCGGATCGACACCGTCCCGCCATTGAGGTACGCCAGGCCGCCCGCGTCGTCCGGGTTACTCGACAGGTTGCTCCACAGACCGCGTGTCTGCAGCTGCACACCCTGCGCAACCGTCACTCGCGCTTGCTTGCCTGCTGAAACCTGCAGACTGGTGTCATCACGCCGATCGGTGGCGAGCTGGTTCAAAACGTTGCCCAATTGCAGGCTGCCGCCTTGCGCAATCAGATCGGCATTGACCTGCACGTCAGGGCTGAACAGGGTGATGTTGCCACCGTGATCCACCGTCACGCCTTCATTGACTTCAATCGTGTTTTTCGCCGAGATCTTCAGCGCACCCAGCGCGAAACCATTGAGCAGCCCGGCATCGAGGAACAGTTTGCCTGCGCGTTCTGCCGCGACCGCGTCGGTCAGCCCTGCGTTCGCTACGCTGGCATGCGCGCCCCCCACTTGCACCTGATCGAGCAACGGGGCGAGTTGATAGAGCAGGCCGGCACTGGCAGCGACATAAGCAGCATCGTAACTGCCAACCACCAACTGCCCTCGCTGCGCCCGGGCGGTCTGGGTCTGGGCATAGCCGTCCAGACCTGCCCGCGGTGCCTGGATTTGCCGTTCGCCCTGAAACACCTCACCCAACAGCTGGCCATCCAGCACGGCGTTGCCCGTGGCGATCACCAACTGGCCGGCATCCCGGCCAACGGTGTAACCCGATTCCTGACGACGCGTCGGCGCGATCAGCGGGCTATAGAAATAATCCGTCTGGCCCCAGCGCTCGCTGTGACTTTCGTAACCTTTGTAAAGACCGTTGTAGAGAATATCGCCCGGCGCACGCGACACTTCGTATAACCGCCCGTCCGCACCGCGCAGCCAGCTCTGGCGAATCTCGCCGCCCTGCACATCAAGCGTGCCGCCGGACACATTGATCAGCGAACCTTTTTCGCTGATCACGTCCTTTCCGGAAAACCGCACCTCACCGCCCTGCGCCATCCATTCCCCAACGCCATGGCCCTGAGTGCCGAGGTATCCGCCGACCTCCAACAACCCACCGGCGGTGTACCAGCGGTCGGTGGCGTAACCGTTGGTGCCCGCCGGCACGAATACCAGCTCACGGACATCGACCCAGATGTCGTTACTGTTGAGCGCGCCGTTCTCGCGATTGACCGGCGCATCACGCTGCTCGTTGCCCTGGACGTTGATCTTGATGTTGTTGTTTGCCATCGCCACTTTGACGCCGAGGGCGCCGGACACGTCGATCACCGCCCCCTCGCGCAATAGACTGCGCTGTCCGGCGGCAACTGCCACCTGCCCACCGGTGGCAAGGGTGATCGAGCCGCTTTTGAATTCGACGGTGCCGCCGCTGCCGATGTCGATGCGTGACTGATCGCTGCGGATCCGGTTGTTGGCATTGACGCCGGTCAGCGCCGCCTCGCGCTGGCTGTCCAGGGCGGTGAGATCACTGCTGTCGAGCAGAATCGCACTGACGCCATTTTCGCCCAGGGTCACACGGCCTTGGGCATCGCTGGCCGGATTGAGCAGATGCACGGTGCCGCGCGTCGCCACCGAAGTGCTCGCCAGCAGCACACCGTTTTGCACAACGTCGCGGCCGGTCAGGGTGATGTCGCCGGTGGATGCCTGGATCAGGCCGGTGTTGCTGACCTTGCCCGAGCTGTCAGCCTTGAAACCGGGAATGACCTCACTGCCGAAGGTGGTTGAATAACCATTGCCGTCGGTGCCCGAGCCCTTGCGGATATAGAAACGGTCCCCCGCACCCAGCACCGTCTGACCTTTGGCCGTACTGATCGAGCCGTCGTTGTGCACGTCCTGGCCGAGCAGCAAGGTATAGCCGCCAGCGTCGGTGGACAGCGCAGGTTGATGCGTTTGTATGGCTGCGCCACGCTCCACCAGGACTTTGCCAGCAGCGTCGGTAAAGGTTGGCTGACTGCCAGTGCTGTCGAAATACAGACCCCGATCGCGAAATTGTGCATCGGTCATGTTCGCGGCTGCCGCTACCAGATTTCGCACATTGACCTGGCTGCCACCGCTGAAGACGATGCCGTTGCGGTTGATCAGCATCACCGTGCCGTCCGCTTTGATCTGCCCCTGAATCTGGCTGGCCCGTGCGCTCGGATCGTTGACGCGATTGAGCACCGCCCAGTTGGCCTGCTGGGCAAATTCCACTGTGGTATTGCGGCCGACGTTGAACGTTTCCCAATTGAGAATCGCCTTGTCGGCGGTCTGCTCGATCTTCACCGTGGTCTTGCCGTCGGCCTGGGTCTGTTGCGGGCCTTTGGCGTTCATCCAGCCCTGGCTCAGGCTGTTATCGACCTTCAGGCCGCCCTCGCCCAATCCGTCCGGTACCACTTGCACACTGCCCAATGCGGCGGCACGTCCAGCGGCTTGTGCGGCCTGCTGAGCGGCAATCGCTGCCACGGTGTTATTGAGCGTCTGCAAAGAGCGCTGCAACTGCTGGCTGGCCCGTTGCTGCTGTGCCAGCGGTGGGGTCATCCCCGGCAGACCGCTACCACCCGGACGCGACGCCGAAGCCTGCTGCGCTGAGCCCTTCGCGGCAAACCAGGTGGAACTGAACGCTGTCGCCGCCTCGGCACTGCCCGCCACCAGACACAAGGCGACGGCTTGCGCCAATGGCTTGAGCAGCCACTGTGCGGGATCGCCCGCGCCACGTTTGATCGGCCGGATACGGTTACTGTGACGGGAGGTGCGAGCAAGCATCACTACAGGTCCTTTTGGGTGGCAGGTCGGATCAGCCCTGCTGTTACGACATAGGCAGTTGGCGAGCCTCACGACCGAACGGATGTCACACAAACTTCATGATCAAGGAGTAAATCGGCAAAAAAAAACAGCAGCCCGAAGGCTGCTGCCGTTTCATTGCCGTTGAGACAAGGCTTACAAAGGACGACCAATGCCGTTACAGGCGTTGGCGTTGTTGATGTCCAGGTTATTGCCCGAGGTGTTGGTGATGAAGTTGGCGGTCACAGCGGTTTTCCAGTTGTTGGGAACCGGCGTGAAGCTGTGGGCGACGGTGGCGACGTTGTTGCCCGGGTTGCTGTAGTGGGTGGTCAGGAAGTTGCGCACGGCGGTGGCCACGGCTGCATCTTTGTAGCACTGGCCGAAGATGAAGTTGGTGTAAGCCACAATCGGGTAACCGCTTGCCGGGTTAGGCACGACCGGGGCCCAGCCAGCCGGGTTGGCAGGTGCGCTTGGCACCGGTGCAGTGCTCAGCGCCAGCGTCACGTTAGCGTTGGTTGGCTGGACGCCATTGACGCGGGCAACCACAGCGTTGCTGGTGGCGTTCACGCCGTCCGGCCCCACATAGCCGATCGAACCGTCCACGGCGTTCACCGCAGTGGCCACATCAGCGGTGTTGGCTACGCCGACCCAAGTCGATGGCAGCGCGGAACCGGCCGGCAGACGAGCGTTGGTGAAGGTGGAGTTGACGGCGAATTTGCCTGGGCAAACGGCGTTCAGGTGGCGACTGAGGATTTCAGTGGTGCCACTGGACACGCTGCGGTAAACCACACGGATCGGCGTGCTGTCGGCGTTACCCAGCAGAGCGCCCCAAGTGGTGGCGGTGCCCGACAGCGCATCACACAGTTGAGCGCTGGTCAGGTTAAGCGCGGTCTGACCGGATTTTTTGTACGGAATGGCAACCGAAGTGGCCACCGATGGCAGCTGGATCAACGGGCCGTACGAAGCACCGAAGTTGCTGGTGTAGGTGCTGAGTTCCGTAGCGCTGAGGATCGAGTCGCTGGCGGCGAAATGCACGGTGCCGGTGGTGCTGAACTGGGCGGCATTGTTGGTCAGGAAAGCGCTTTTGCCGACGCCGCTACCGGTCACGGCGTAGCTGAAGTTGGCTGGCAGGATGCTGTTGGCAGAACCTTTGTACAGCGCGGCAGGCAGCGAGGCGCCACCACCGGTTACGGCCATGGCCTGGGCGGAAGCCAGAGCGGCGACGGTCAGTGAGGCGGCGATCAGAGTGCGCTTGAACATGAAGAATCTCCTTTTCAACTTGGTTGGGAACACAGGTTTCGGAAGGCTTGCATGACACCGGGAGGGTCCACCGCAGTGGAGCCGCAGGGAGAAATTCGCAGCTTCCGGTGACAGATAAAGGAAAAAACCTCGGGAGCTGCGCGGGGATTTTGGTGCGGATTTCTCGGGTGTTTGCGGTGGGTTGCGGCGCGTCTGGATCGGGGGTTTGGCTGAATCGGGCTGGAGCCGTTGGCGGGTGGTTGCAGATGACAGAATGGAGAACCCGAGGATGGCGGGATCGGGACTCGGGTGAGGGTCAGGCCGGTGCAAAATATTTGAGTTTTGTGTTGTCGGGACTGGCGCTTTCGCGAGCAGGCTCGCTCCCACGGTTGAAATGCGTTCCCCTGTGGGAGCGAGCCTGCTCGCGAAGAGGCCGGCCCGGCCAACATCAAATTTGGCTACTGCACCAACTGGTTGATCTCAATAATCGGCAACAACACCGCCATCACAATCACCAGCACCACCCCGCCCATCACCACAATCATCAGCGGTTCGAGCAGCGCGGTCATGCCCATCGCGCGCCGTTCGATATCCCGCGATAGCGTCTGCGCCGCACGCTCAAGCATCGGCGGCAGCGAGCCGGTTTTCTCGCCGCTGGCGATCAGGTGAATCAGCACCGGCGGGAACACATTCTCCACGCGCAGCGCGGCGGCGAGGTTGACGCCTTCTCGCACCTTTGCCGTGGCCTCGCTGACGCTCAGGCTCAAGCGGTCGTTGGACAAGGTCTGCCGCGCTGCTTCCAGTGCACGCAACAACGGCACCCCGGCGCCGCCGAGGATCGCCAGGGTGGAGGCGAATCGCGCGGTGTTCAGGCCGAGAATGAAACGCCCGAACAGCGGCAACTTCAGGACCCGGTGATGCCAGCTCAATCGCGCCGCCGGATTGCGCAAATACAGACGCCAACTCCAGAACGCCCCGGCCATGAGCGCCGCGCACAACCAGCCCCACGCGCGAATGAAATCACTGGCGGTGAGCATCGCCAGGGTCAACCCCGGCAAATCCTGCCGCGCTTGAGAGAACGCGCTGACCACCTGCGGCACCACGTAGCTGAGCAGGAAAATCACAATGCCGATCGACACCAGCCCGACCACGCCGGGATAGATGAACGCAGTGAGAATCTTGCCACGCAGGTTGTTGCGTTCCTCGATGTAATCCGCCAGTCGCTCCATCACCTGGGCGAGATCGCCGGACTCTTCGCCAGCGGCAATCAGCGCGCGGTAAATCTCGGGAAAATCCCGTGGCCGCGACGCCAGCGATTCCGCCAGACGCATGCCGCTGCGCACATCGGCGCGCACGGCGCTGAGGGTCTGGGCGATGTGCTTTTTTTCGGCCTGCTCGACCGTCGCGCTCAGCGCTGCTTCCAATGGCAGGCTGGCACCGAGCAGGCTCGCCAGTTGCCGCGTGGCCCAGGCGAGGTCATTGTCGGAGAGTCTGGCGCTGAACAAACCGCTGCCGCCGTGTCGGGCGACGTTGCTTTCCTCATGCACCGACAGCGCTGTCAGGCCACGTCCGCGCAAGGCACTGAACGCTGCGCTCTGGCTGTCCGCCTCAAGGTGCCCGGACTCGATTTTTCCCGTGGCATCCGCCGCTTCAAAGCGATAGCGATTCATCAGGCGTCCCGTGTCACGCGAAGGATTTCTTCCGGCGCGGTGGCACCGCTGCGAATCCAGCGCTCACCGTCCTCACGCAGGCTGAACATCCCTGCTTTCGCCGCCGCCGCGCGCAGGGCCTGCTCCCCTGCCCCTTGGTGGATCAGCGTGCGAATGTCGTCGTCGATGCAGAACAATTCGTGGATGCCGGTGCGGCCGCTGTAACCGGTGTGATTGCACGCTGCGCAGCCCACCGGGCGCCAGGTGCCGGGCGTGGCCGGATCTTCCTGTTTGCACTGATTGCACAGGCGCCGCACCAGACGTTGCGCGAGGACGCCGAGCATCGATGACGCGAGCAAGAACGGCTCAACGCCCATGTCGATCAGGCGATTGACCGCCGACACCGCGTCGTTGGTGTGCAGCGTCGCCAGCACCAGATGCCCGGTGAGCGAGGCCTGCACGGCGATTTGTGCGGTCTCGAGATCGCGGATCTCGCCGATCATGATGATGTCCGGGTCCTGGCGCAGAATCGCCCGCAGCGCGAGGGCAAAGGTCATGTCGATCTTGGCGTTGACCTGAATCTGGCTGATCCCCGGCAAATCGTATTCCACCGGATCTTCCACGGTGAGGATGTTGCTGGTGCTCGCATCCAGCCGCGCCAGCGCCGCGTAGAGGCTGGTGGTCTTGCCGCTGCCGGTCGGCCCGGTGACCAGGACGATGCCGTGGGGCTGGCGGATCAAATGGTCGAGTTTGGCCAGCACCTGTGCATCCATGCCCAAGGTTTCCAGATGCAGGCGCCCGGCCTGTTTGTCGAGCAGGCGCATCACCACGCGTTCGCCATGGCCGGTGGGCACCGTCGACACCCGAATATCGATCGGCCGCCCCGCTACGCGCAAGGCGATACGACCGTCCTGCGGCAAGCGTTTTTCAGCGATGTCGAGCTGGGCCATGATCTTGATCCGCGACACCAGCGCACCGTGCAACGCCTTGCGCGGCGAGACCACATCCCGCAGGGTGCCGTCGACGCGGTAGCGCACCACCGAATGGGTTTCGAACGGCTCGATGTGAATGTCGCTGGCCTCATCGCGCGCGGCCTGGGTGAGCAAAGCGTTGATCATGCGAATCACCGGCGCGCCGTCCTGCGTGTCGAGCAGGTCGGTGATTTCCGGCATGTCCTGCATCAGCCGGTCGAGATCAACCTCGTTTTCCGCCGCACCCACCACCGCCGCCGCACTGCCGGTGTCGGCGTAAGCGCTGGCGAGCAAACCGTCGAGCTCGTCATCGCGCACCCGCTCGACCTGCGTCGCACCGAACTGCCGACGCACTTCGCTGATCGACCAGCCGGGCGTTGACGGGCACACCGTCAGCACGCCATCGCGCAAAAGAATGCGCTGCGCCTTGGCCCAGGCGTAAGGCAATGCACTCATCGCCCATCCTCCCCGCAATCGACCGTGGCAATGAGATCCTCTGTGGCAATGCGATCCCCTGTGGCAATGGAATCCTCAGTGGCAATGGGAACCTCTGTGGCGAGGGGATTTATCCCCG
>NZ_JBAWKM010000024.1:12893-93065 GCF_037095675.1 Pseudomonas sp. CCNWLW23
TGTGGCAATGCGATCCCCTGTGGCAATGGAATCCTCAGTGGCAATGGGAACCTCTGTGGCGAGGGGATTTATCCCCGCTGGGCTGCGCAGCAGACCCAAACCTTGAGGACCGGTTTCTACAAGCAAATCGCGTGTACCGGTTTTACGACTGCTGCGCAGCCGAGCGGGGATGAATCCCCTCGCCACAGTCATCATCTCAGTCAAAACCGAGTGCTCCCTTTGATCCGCACCGTGGCAATGGGATTCCCTGTGGCAATGGAGTCCTCAGTGGCAATGGGAACCCCTGTGGCGAGGGGATTTATCCCCGTTGGGCTGCGAAGCAGACCCAAAACCTGAGAACCGGTTTCTACAGGCAAATCGTGTGTACCGGTTTCACGACTGCTGCGCAGCCGAGCGGGGATGAATCCCCTCACCACAGTCATCATCTCAGTCAAAACCGGGTGCTCCCTTCGATCGATGCCGTGGCAATGGGATCCCCTGTGGCAATGAGATTCCCTGTGGCGAGGGGATTTATCCCCGTTGGGCTGCGAAGCAGACCCAAACCTTGAGAACCGGTTTCTCCAGGAGAATCGCATGTGCCCGGTTTACGACTGCTTCGCAGCCGAGCGGGGATAAATCCCCTCGCCACAATCATCATTCCAGTCAAAACCGGGTGCTCCCTTCAATCGGTACGGCTT
Organism: Pseudomonas sp. CCNWLW23; assembly: GCF_037095675.1. NCBI lineage: Bacteria > Pseudomonadati > Pseudomonadota > Gammaproteobacteria > Pseudomonadales > Pseudomonadaceae > Pseudomonas > Pseudomonas sp. CCNWLW23. The sequence continues at coordinate 13,571 of NZ_JBAWKM010000024.1, forward strand.
TGATCGTGGCGCGTGGGCCTGATGTCGGCCCCGGCGCTGGCACGCCTTGCGCGGCGCTTGGCAATTGCGGCGCCTGCATGTCGGGCATCGCCCAGCTGCGTTCCGGCTGCAAGCCGCCCTGGGCGCGGCGCATGAAGTCGTAGCGGTTGAGGGTGATGCTGCGCCCTGCTTCGCTGTCGCGGATGATGTACGGGCGCAGGAACACCATCAGGTTGGTCTTGGTGATCGCCCGGCGTTCGTTGCGAAACAGCGCGCCGATCCCCGGCAGGCTGCCCAGCCACGGCACCGCATCATTGCTCTGGCTGTAGCCGTCCTGAAGCAAACCACCGAGGACCATGATCTGCCCATCGTCGAGCAGAATGCTGGTATCAATCGCGCGCTTGTTGGTGACGATGCCCGCCGCAGTCACGCTGTTGGACGCGCGCTCATCAATGCTGCTGACTTCCTGATAGATATCCAGCTTCACCGTGCCACCCTCGGAAATCTGCGGGCGTACGTTGAGCTTGAGGCCGACCTCTTCGCGGGTCACGGTCTGGAACGGGTTGTTGCTGGTGCCCCCGCCGCCAGTGACGTAGCTACCACTGACAAACGGGATGGTCTGGCCGACAAAAATGCTCGCCGCTTCGTTGTCCAGGGTCAGCAGGTTCGGCGTCGACAGCACGTTGGTCCCGCCCTTGCTCTTCAATGCCCGGGCCAGCACTTTCAGGTCGAGAATCTTGCCGATGCCGGGAATGTCGACCGTGCCGTTGACGTAGCCAAGGTTCAAACCCTGCGGCAGCACGTCGATGCTGTTCTTCGCACCGGTGTTGAGCCCCGCGCCACCCAGATTGGCGCCGCCGATCACGCCCTTGCCGCCGAGATCACCGGTCTGCCACTGCACACCGAATTCACTGGCATCGTCCTCGCCGACCTCGACAATCAGGCTCTCGATCACCACTTGCGCACGGCGCTGGTCGAGCAAATCGATGACCTCACGCAGATTGCGATAAAGCGGCTCCGGCGCGGAAATCAGCAGCGTGTTGGTGGTGGCGTCAGCCTGAATCGTCACCCCGCCGGCGCTGAAGGCAACGTTCTGTTCGCTGCTCTGCGTACCGCCACTGCTGCTGCCGCCACCACTACCCTGCGCATAGCTGCCGCCGCTTGCGCCGCTGCCAGTCGTCGTTGAAGTGCCCGTGCTCGGCGTGCTGCTCTGGCCGTTCTGCCCGGCATTGCCGCCGGTGCTGCTGCCCATCGCGCTGAGCACCGACCGCGCCGCGTCGCTGCTGCCGCTGTCACTCTCGCCGGTGAGCAAACCGCGCAACGCCTGCGCCAGTTTCGCCGCTTGGGCGTTGCGCAGATAAACCACATGCAGATTGCTCGGATTGCTCTGCGCGTTGTCGAGTTTGTAAATCAGATTGCGCGCCAACTCCGTGCGCTCGGGGCTGCCGGCACGGATGATGATGGTGTTGGAACGTGGGTCGCCAATCACCGCGATTTTCTGCGTCGGATCATTGCCCGGCGCGTCGAGCAAGTCGGCCACCATCGGCGCGATGTCGGCAGCGATGCCGTTCTGGATCTGCACCACGTCGGTGTCGATCGCGCTCGGCGTGTCGATGCTCTCGATCAGTTGCGCAACGCGGGTGAGGTTCTCGGCGTAATCGGTGATGACCACGGTGTTGTTGCCCGGATAGGCATTGATCGGGTTGTTCGGCGAAACGATCGGGCGCAGCACCGGGATGAGGTTCACCGCGTTCTCGTATTGCAGGCGAAACGTGCGCGTGAGCATGCCGTTGCCGGCCGGTTTGTCGGCGCTGTAGATCGGCCCGCCGAGCAGTTTTGCATCGGCCTCGGGAACCACCTGCGCCACACCGCCGACATCGACCACGCTGAAGCCTTGCATGCGCAACGCCGCGAGCAGCATGTCGTAGGCCTGACGGGCCGGCACCTGACCTTCCGAGACCAAGGTCAGATTGCCCTTGACCCGTGGATCGACGAGAAACTGCTGCCCGGTGGCCCGCGACAATGCACGCACCACCGCCTGAATATCCGCCTCGACAAAATTCAGCGTCACCGGTTGCTCGCCCAACGGATTGCGCGGGCTCGCATTGCTCGGCGCAACACCAGCACTGCGCCCACGCTGACTGATGTTGTGCAACGGCTTGGGCACCGGCCGCGCCTGAGCCTGCGCCCGTTCGCGATCGGCCACCGCATCGCCGCTGCGCTGGGTGTTGGCCAGCGGCCGCCCGAGCTCGCTGTCGACCAACAGCGGCGGCTGATTCTGCGGCGCCGTGGTGCTGTTGCACGCGCTCAATGCCATCAGCAACAACGGCAGCGCCAGACGTGCCGGTTTGCAGCGTGACTCCTTCATGAAGCTTCCTTAGCGCCCTGCGCCTGATCCATGCGAACGGTGCCTGACAATGTGCCGGCGGTGACATCGGTCGAGGTTTCGTTTGCGCGTTGCAACTGCGCTTCGACCACCTGCAGAGAAAGTTGTGACGGCTGGCTGAGCAGCCAGTCGAGCAGCGCATCGGCCGGCGCGGCGTCGACATTCAACTGCCACGCGCCGTCCTCCGCCGCGTGTAATTGGTAATGCCCGGCGAGCCCCGCCGCTTGCAGACTTTGCTCCAGCGACTGGCCAACGTTCTGCCCCAGCGGCCTCACATTGACGCTGCGCAACAGCACTTCCAGTGCTTCGGTCTGCGCGCGCAACTTGGGCGTTTCGCTCTGCCAAAAAGTGATCCTGGCCAATGGCGGCTTGACCAGCATCAGCCAGATCAGCAGACCGACAAGCACCAGCGCCATGCCGCCGACCATGCGTTTCTCACGCAGCGCCAACGGCTGCCAACGCGCCTGCAACTGGCTGCTGAAGCGCTGCCAGCGCGCACGGTAAATCGCCAGCGTCGCCCTACTCATCGTCTGCTCCGCTGTCGTCGTCTTCGTTGGTGTTGGCGCTGGACTCATCGCTCGGGCGCAGTGTCCAGCCTGCGTCATCGGCAGTTACGCTGATGCCGGCCTGGGCCAAGGTGCTTTGCCAGTCCTTGTCGTTGCCGCCACGGTTTGCATCGCTGAGCAGCGCCAGCTGCAAGACGCCGTCGCGATAGGTCAGGCGCTCGACACTGCCGGCCATGAACGGCATGCCCGTGCCGGCCTGCAACACCAGCCGATTGAAGTTCTGCGCCGGGTCATCGACCGCGCCTTTTTGCCGCTCCTCCAGTTGCTGACGCGCCTGTTGCAGCGGGTTGAGAATCACCGGCAATTCGGGAAAGGCCTGCTTCACCCGCTGACTCATCTGCGCCTTGAGCTGCTGGCCCTGCCGCGCTTCGCGGGCGGCGTACAGATTCAGGCCGACCACCCAGACTGCCACGGCCAAAGCCACACACCCGACAGCGCGACCCCAGCCACGTTGCTCGCCGCCGCTTTGCTGCAGCCCCCCGTGCAAACCCCAACCGGGCAATGGACCGATCCAGCGTTGTGTCGCGTCAGCTTCAAACGATGCCTCATCAACTTCGTCACCGAGCAACGGCTCAACCTGCGCACTGTTCAAACTCTCGCGACGGAGCAAATGCCCGTCCGCCACACAAGCGACAACCCCCGGCAGCACTGGCAGGCTGTACGGCGCCGGATACAAACCGCGCAGACTCAAACCCGCCTGCTTGAGTACCGCAGCCAGACGCTGCAAGTGCTGCCGCGAGACCCAGGCAATCTGCACCTGCCCGCTCGCATCGCGAGAGCTGTGGCCGATATGCATCTGGCTGCTGTCACCAAGCATCAGCGCCTGCGCCGCACACTGCACAGCTGCCGCCGTTTTGTTCGCGGGCAGTGGCGGCAGATCAATGCTGGCGAGCAGGCTGTCGGCCGGATGCAGAAAACAGAGCAGCGGTGGTTGCTTCGGCCGTTGCCCCAGCTGACTCAAAGTGAGCCGCTCCTCACGGATGACCTGCCCCTGACGATCCAGCCAGGCGCAGCTCACTTCGCTGTGCAACTCCAGCTCCGCCAATGGCGGCAACGCGACGCGCAACTGGCTCATGCGCCCACCCGCGACCAGATCACCTGCGGCAGCCGATCCTCGCTGCGGTGCAGCAAAGCATCGAGGCTGACCCGGCGCTGATCACGCCGCGCTTCACCGCGCAAACGAAACCAGTCACTGGTGATGCCGACCTTGACGCTGCTCATTTCCAGCTGCGGCATGCGCAAGCGGTTCACGAAATCGCCGCGATTGATAAACCAGCGCCCCGCGTCACGCTCGGCAATCAACGCCGTCGCCCGCTCCAGCGAAAGCCCCGGCACATAAGCCGCCAGCACCTGCGCCGTGGCGGTGTTGCCGTTGATCCACGTCGTCGCCGGAATCACCGTCACGTACGGCGCCAGTTGGCCGATCAGCGCATCGGTCAAGCCTTCGACGCTGCGCAAATCATCCAGCGTGCGCAGCATCGGCACCTTCGGCGGTGGCGGTTTGTGATCGGCATCGGGCGAAGTGGCGCGGCCGCTGTCGAGACCTGCTTTGCCCGTCGCGCCAATCTGTGCATTCAGTAGATGCGGATAACCGGCAATCACGCGCTGACGAATGCGCTGCCCGACAACGGCGCTCACACCGATCAACTCGCACAAGCGCTCGAACGCCTGCACTTGCGCCTCATCAATGCGCTCATTGGCGACCAGATTGCGCAGGTTGAACTTGCCCTGCTCGTCCTCCAGTCGCCCGGCAAAACCCGCCGCCAACAACGGCTGCGCCCAAGGCTGATCGCGCCGGGTCAACGGATCACGCAGCCGCGCATCCCAGAGCAACTGCCGGCTGATCTCCAGACCACCCTGCGCGACCCAACGCCCCTGCACCCGCTGCTGATCGGCCTCCAGCGCCCGGGTCGCCACGCTCTGACGCGTCAACATCCCCGCCGCAATCACCGCCACCACGGCGGCAATCAACAACGCGCTGATAATCGCCATGCCCCGTTGCTTCGCCCCGTTGAGCGAACCTGTGTTCACGGCTGGCCTTACAACTGCCAGGAACCGATATCGGCATTCACGCCATCGCCGTCCGGCTGGCCATCGGCGCCGAGGGAAAAGATATCGACCTCACCGTTCGCGCCCGGGTTGAGGTACTGATAAGGCCGGCCCCACGGGTCATTGGGCAAACGCTCCAGGTACGAACGCCAGTTGCTGTTCTTCGCATCCGCCGGCCGCTCGACCAGCACCTTCAGCCCCTGATTCATGCTCGGATACGTGCCGTGATCGAGGCGATACAACTTCAACGCCTGCATCAACCCACCAATATCCTGCTTCGCCGCCGTCGCCCGCGCCTGATCCGGCCGGTCGAGCACCTTGGGCACCACCATCGCCGCCAGAATCCCCAGAATCACCACCACCACCATGATCTCAATCAAGGTAAAACCCTGCTGCCCACGCGGCATGCGCGGCGACTGACTGAGCGTGTTCAAAGGTGCGATATCCATCTCGACATTCCCTGGCTTGATCCGAATTCGACGCGCAGTGTTGCAAGAAGATATGTCAGGGATGTTGAAAATCCTCGGGTGTTTCCGTCGTCAAGCCGTCAAGGACGGGGGTTAGCGTCGAGGGCTGGGTTTTGGTTTTGGGCCATGTATGCGCGCGCGAACGCGAGAGGAAGGATTCACCCTGATTGAAGTGCTGGTGGCACTGGCAATCATCGCCGTCGCCATGTCAGCCGCCGTGCGCGTCGCGGGGTTGATGACGCAGAGCAGTGGGGTTTTAAGGGATCGGTCGGTGGCGATGATTGCCGCGCAGAGCCGGATGGCTGAGCTACGGCTGGAAGGTCGATTGCCGAATGGGGTGAAGGCTGTTGAATGTGATCAAGGACGGCTTATGTTGCGCTGTGAACAGGTGATCGCCAGCGCAGAGAATGGACGGTTGCTCAAGGTTGGAATCCAAGTATTTGATCGCAATCAGGATGCGCCGCCGTTGGCCAGACTGGAGACCCTGTTGTCACGGCCAGGAAGCCCCTCACCCTAGCCCTCTCCCGAGGGAGAGGGAACCGATTCGGGGATGTTCGAGAAATACGCCGACCTGAACGCATCGCTCTGAATCCATAATCAACGCGGTCGCTCAGGTCGATGTAAAACGCAAGACACCTCGGTCGGCCCCCTCTCCCTCCGGGAGAGGGCTGGGGTGAGGGGCTCTTTTACTCGAGTGTCTACAGGTCTCAGGCATACGCAGCTATGCAGCAATGGAAACTCCGGCAATACACCAGAATCACACCGACCAGAACGCAGCATCACAAATCCATAATCAACGCGCACGCTCAGGTCGATGTAAAACGCAAAACACCTCGGTCGGCTCCCTCTCCCTCCGGGAGAGGGCTGGGGTGAGGGGCTTTTCTGCCGCACCTAAAATCCCAAGGCCCAGCGCCGGACCAAGGCCAACAACATCACCCCGCCACCTCCAAATTATCCATCACCCGATTCACCGCCAGCTCCCCCAACATGATCAGTTGAGCTACCCCCAAAAACGCCCGCCGCTGCGGCGCTGGCAGCAAACTGGAAATGTCCTGAGCAATCGTCTTCGCCGAAGCAAGCGTTTCACTCGCATCAGCCAGCAGTTCTTCATTCTTGGTATCCGCCGTCACCGCATACATCCCACGCGCCTTGCGCGGCGGAGGCAGGAGATTGTTTGGCGACAGGTAATGGTCAAGCGCGCGGTCAGCGGCTTCGTGGAGTTTGTTGGAATCGAGGGATTCGTAGGGAGACGTGGGGTCGGTTTCGGGCGGGTTGGGTGTGGGTTTGATCATGGTGAAGCTCCTTGATTATTGGAGCCGCCACGTTTCGCTGCGAAACGAAGAGAGGTGGCAGCTGTACGCAGGTTCGCAGACCGGGAATCAAGGAACCCGGCATACCCGAAGGTATCCCGCGCACAGCCGCCATAAAGCATCACTGCCAAAAATGACAACGAACTGGAGCGCTGTGCGCCTTGATTGACCCGGGCTGCGAAACCCGATCGCTGATTCGTCAGCGACCGCACCACGATAGAACTCGCTCCCTAGGCGCACAAGCCGGCGGATTCTGGCGTAGCTGTAGGCAAAGGCGCAAGGATATGTAGCCTGGGTGCGTGACTGGAGATGTCTTTTTAAACGTTGGTGTTCAACACGTCCTATCGCGCTCCGATTTCTAAAAACGATCCGTCATCCGTTGCCAGGGATTACCTTAGCTCGCCCGGTCTTTATGACGCCAAACAGTCAACTAATAATTTGTAAGTAGATATTGAGCGCATCGCCTGCCTCGGGCATGCTGCGCGCAGCACATTTACATGGACAGTAAAAACGTTATGCACCCCTCCAAGGATATGCCCATTCTTCTCACGTACACGCTGGACACCACCGCACTATTTTGGCAGCCGATATCCATCGCCCCCTTATCGACTCCATTCAGGCCAAGGAAAACTGAAACTTTGAAAAGGAATTATTCATGAGTGGCAAACCCGCTGCGCGAGTCACAGATCCAACCAGTTGCCCGCTTCCTGGGCATGGCACAAACCCTATTGTCAGCGGTTCGCCCAATGTGAATTTCGATGGCCTTGCTGCCGCTCGAATGACAGATAAGTCCGCGTGCGGTAGCCCAATCACGGGCGCCGTCAGCAGTACGGTATTCATCAATGGGCTGAACGCTGCGACTAAAGACAGTATCGGCGGCCACGGCAACGTGGTTATCGGCGGATCCGGCACGGTCATTATTGGCGACACCGTCGTATCAGCGCCCTTCAGCGGTCTGCTGCCAATGCCGGTGCACTTTAGTGACAAGTTCAGACTGGTTGACCAAGAGTCTGGAAAACCGTTAGCCAATTTTGAATACGCCATTCAACGCGCTGACGGCAGCATGGAGCACGGCGTAAGTGATCCGATGGGATACACGCACATAGTGAGTTCGCACCTGCCTGAAACCATCAAGCTGTTTCTTGAGGATTAAGGCATGGCTGAAGTGATTAGCAAAAGTGGCAGGAAGATGTCTCCCGTCGCCACGCGAGAAGTGACGGCCGTCAAAGACACCACCCCAAAAACTGTAGCGCTGGACGCTAAAAAACAGATAAGACGGGCAGAGAATGAAGAGTATTTGAAGGATAAGAACGTAAAGGCCTTTTTGGCTGCCATCGCCAAAGCCGAAGGCGGTGACTACCACGCGAAATATGGATACGGCTGGGCAAAGGGCTTTCAGACCGGGAAATGGACGTTCACTGATGAATCAACCCATCCTGGCGCCGGCTTCGGCGGATCCACAACGGCATCGGGCTTGTATCAGATAACCATTGCCACTTGGCGCGAGTATGGCGGAAAGATGGGGTTGACCGATTTTACGCCTCATACGCAAGACCTTATCGCGGTCGACATGCTGCGCACCCTGGGTGTGATCGACAAGATCAAGGCCGGCGACATTCCAGGCGCGATGCCGAAAGCAGCAACAAGGTGGGCGGCACTTCCCGAAGGTCCCGGCAAAAAGAATCACTACCCCCCGCAACATTACGTCGAGTATCCGGAGTTTTTGTCCAGCTACAAAGCCGCTGGAGGAACAACCAAATGAAGGCTTCAACCCTCGTATTTGTGGCACTTTATTGCATGGGTGTCAGCGCAACGTTTGCCGATGACTCACAGGCGTCAAACGACAAGCGCGGGCCAGCAGGCATCGTCGTCGGTGAGCGTTTGGCTGCGGCCAAGTCCAAGCTCGTCAAACAAGGATGGAAGCCAACGCCGATGCACACCACCGACGGGTATGAATACAGTGGCGTGGAGAAGGAGCTGGCTACACGCAAGTACTTCGAACTGGACACCTGCTCGTTTGATAGCTCGCGCTGCATCTTGTACTACTCAAAGAAAGGCGCTTGCCTGCGCGTCGATACCATCGGTGAGCAGTTCAACGACATGACGGTGACGCGATGGACCCGTGAATGTCCTGAAGCGGCTCAATAATCACGCAAAAATAAACCGACCCGCTCCCACAGGTTTCAGCGACGAACACAATATCCGGGACCAACGCAGAACCCTGTGGGAGCCAGCCTGCTGGCGAAAGCGGATTATCAGGCAGCACAAACAGTGCATCAGCCATCGCTGCCTGCCCTACTCCACATCAACCCGGCAATTCCAAATTATCTAGCGCCCGATTCACCGCCAGCTCCCCCAACATGATCAGTTGAGCAACCCCCAACAACGCCCGCCGCTGCGGTGCCGGCAACAGACTGGAAATGTCCTGAGCAATCGTCTTCGCCGAAGCAAGCGTTTCACTCGCATCAGCCAGCAGTTCTTCATTCTTGGTATCCGCCGTCACCGCATACATTCCACGCGCCTTACGCGGCGGAGGGAGGAGATTGTTTGGAGACAGGTAATGATCAAGCGCGCGATCAGCGGCTTCGTGGAGCTTGCTGGAATCGAGGGATTCGTAGGGAGACGTGGGATCGGTTTCGGGTGGGTTGGGCGTGGGTTTTGATCACGAGTGAACCATGGCACTTCGACAATCCGAAATTAGTTCATCCAGATAAGGGGATATTTTCTCCGCGTCTACGAAAGCTAGAGCCTGATTAGCGGCTTCCCGTAGAGGCTGCCATTCACATTGATCAAATATCGACCGATCATCGCAATGGATAGCCGACTCAGGCAAGGAACTGCACAAGTCCCAGACATGCTGCAGTCCACTCCGAACATCCTTTTGCATCGCGGCCCCACACACTGTTAGTGCTTCATGCAAAGGCAGCATTGTTTTCGACCAAACCTCACAGGCTGGGCAATCAGGAATCGTTTGTCGCTGCTCATCAGCATTCATAGCCAAGAAGGTAAGCCCCCGAATTGCCAAGCAAACAGCAAGAACTCGTCGGTACTCGCTGTGCCCGTACCAGTTCCAAATCGTAGTTGAAAACTCCATCACCAACTCCGCGAGGTCGGTTGACCATTCAAATGTGAGTCCATCGAGTGAATTCCTTTAACGTTCTAAAGACAGCAACCGACCCACTATCATGAACTTCAGCGCCGGCCACAGAACCAGCGATCCACACCAACCCCCGCGGGAGCGAGCCTGCTCGCGAAGGCGCCAAAGCTTACTCCAATCAAGCCTTGGCCCCGTCTTCTAAATCACCCCGCCACCTCCAAATTATCCATCACCCGATTCACTGCCAACTCCCCCAGCATGATCAGTTGAGCAACCCCCAACAACGCCCGCCGCTGCGGTGCTGGCAGCAAACTGGAAATGTCCTGTGCAATCGTCTTCGCCGAAGCAAGCGTTTCACTCGCATCGGCCAGCAGTTCTTCATTCTTGGTATCCGCCGTCACCGCATACATCCCCCGCGCCTTACGTGGCGGCGGCAGGAGATTGTTTGGCGACAGGTAATGATCGAGAGCGCGGTCAGCGGCTTCGTGAAGTTTGTTGGAATCGAGGGATTCGTAGGGAGACGTGGGATCGGTTTCGGGCGGGTTGGGTGTTGGTTTGATCATGAGTGAATCTCCAAATCATAGAAAAGGAGCCATCATCTTTTCGCTACCAAACGAAGGGGGTGGTGGCCATACGAAGGTTGGTAGACCGGTGACTTGGAAAACCGGCGCGCCCGAAGACGCCCTGCGCATGGCCACCATAAAGACACAACCCCAAAAAGGACTGAATCGGGTGACGCTATGCGCCAAGTCTAAACCGGGCTACCAAACCCGATCGCTGATTCGTCAGCGACCCGACCACAATAGAACCCGCCCCCAAGGCGCACAAGCCGGCGGATTCTGGCGCAGCTGTAGGCAAAGGCGCAAGGATGTGTAGCTTGAGAGAGTGACTAGAGATGTCTTTTTAAACATTGTCGTTTATCGAGACTTCATACTCATCACGTATCTTTAAATCGGTCCGCCCCCCATGTCTCTGCCTTACCCCTAGCGAAATGCTCAACAACCTCGCCCCCCTTCTAGATACTGCTGACCGAAGATTGCCTATCGGATGCTCGATCTTTTCCAGCGTCTGGTATAGGCCGAGCACCTGGAAGTAGGAGTCAGTCCTTGCCCAGCAGATTTTGGTTTTATCCAAAAAGCCAAGGGTGATTAATTGACATAAGCATTAATGCTGCTTAGCTATTGAATGATGCGTGAAAAATCCAAGGGGAAGCCATGACCGACCAGGGAGTTGAAATCGCACACATATCATTTTTTCTCGCAAGAGAAGATAAAAAAATCGGTTCCATACTTGATCAAAAAAAAGACATTTTAAAGAACTTATCCGCAAGCGAATTTAGATTCAAAGTTCAAGATATCGATTGTCACTTTATATACTTTGAAACCACAAGCGTAAAATCAAATCCGCCATGGCTAAATTTTATTAATGAAAAACTCCCTCTGAACGATGCGCCACTCTTCAGTTCAAAAAATAGGAATCCAAATGGGATTTTATTTTTAACCATCAATCGCCGAGTGTTTGCAGCTACATTTGGACGGAGTGCCGTAAGCTATCTTGATCGCCATGCCTTTGAGCCGGACTTCGGAATTAAAACAGCCATGAACATGTGTGGCAACGAAGAAATACGCCAGACAAAAAGTGAGAGCCACGCAATTACACCAACACATATTGATAGGCAGGTAAATAAACCGGCTGACGCTTTCGCTTTTGGCCTTAGCGAAGCGGAAGACCTGCGTTATATTTCGGCTCACATGAAGAACCATAAAAACATAACCCTTCAAGGCCGAAACAACTTAACAATAAAAATCGTTGGAAAAGAGAAGCTTAACTGGCACATATTAATCGACTATTGCGAAGATTTTCTAGTGGCTTATGCAAGCAGAGAGTACACCAAACTATTCCCAAATTACAAACATTTCGACGAGGCAACGGAGTCAGACAGCAATACTCTAAATGAGTATCTAATCAACCAACTCCGTTTGAAAAACACAAGCAATATTAGCCTCGGAATCCCAGAAGTACTAATTGACTCAGACTACGGGTTCGCATACTCAAACAACAAAAAAACGGGCGATAAAACTTATGCATATTTAGAAATTCGCCAAATATACGAACATATAAGTGCAGAAAAAATAACCGCTAAAAACCTAAAATCAAAACATATTTATGCGTACTCATATGAAGAGGACCAAGTGCTTGGCTATAAGAAATGGCCGCTATATAACTGCCTATCTTTTGAGCATGCTCTAGGAGAGAGATATTTTGTATTGAGTGATGGGAAATGGCTGGAGGTAGATAACGATTTCTACAGCGAAATAACCAACTTCACTCAAATCACGCTCCACGAAGAGGCTTGCGAGGAGATTTATAGGGGGATCGATATCAGCGACGATGAAAAAATGCAGAATAGAGAGAGCATCTTTAACAAGACAATCTGCGAAATACGCCCCTCATGCGTTTTGTTTGACCAAGCAAAACTTCAAATCGGTTCTGGTCGCAAAGACAAAGAATTTTGTGACATCCTAGATCTCACGAATGACAATAAAATTAGAATCATTCATTGCAAACCATACAAAAATGCCTCTTCAACAAACTATTTATTTTCACAAGCTCAATTCTATTGCCATGCATTCATTAACGATCAACCTTTCCTCGGAGAGATCAGGAAACATATAGATTTATCCACCAGTACAAAAAAAACAGAATACTTAGATTACATCAAACCCAACATAGCGGACATACACGGCAAAGACTATGTTGTTTGCCTATGGCTACTGTGCGATCAGCACGCAGCGACTCCGGTTAAAACTGAAATACCATTGATGGCTCAATATGAATTGAAACTGATGCACGAACATTTGCGAAACACATGCAAGTTTCAGGATGTCATAATACGATTTATCCCGGTCATCAAGAAGAATTACATCAAAGCTATTTCCAATTGACAAATTGGAAAAAATTTTCACATTACTTAACCATGATTCAAAAGGAGTGACATGGCTATTGACCTGGTAAAGATTGCTCAATCAATTTCGAAAACTGGTTTCAAACTGGAGTATGAAATCGGACAAACCTTGAGAAAAAACGGATGGCACCTGATTAGCAACCGTTGTTATATTGATGACCTAGAGGGAACGGTAAGGGAGATTGATCTACTAGCCTATAAAGTTACAAACCTAAAAGACTTAAGCATTTACACCGTAATAATTATAAGCTGCAAAAAAAACGAAGCTAACTCATGGGCTCTTCTATCTCGCCCGGTGGACGACAAAGACCCCAACTATAATTGGCGCCCTTTTAAAGGCTGGACTAACCATCCTGCAATACATCACTACATGTCAAAAATGACATGGTCTCCGTCTTATCACGAAAAACTATCAAAAGCATGCCCAATGTTATTTTCCGCACCAAATGTAGACGTATTCGCCTTCCAAGAAATGAGCAAAGCAAATTCGTCCCCTCAAAACGACAAAAATATATTTTCCTCAATCACATCACTAATGAAGGCGCAGTCTTATGAGATGAGTATTTTGAAGGAACGCCAAAAAAACAAAAAACGAATTTATCAATTTAATCTAGCATCAATCATTGAAAGCGAATTAGTGAGAGTCTTATTTCAAGATGATGACATCTCAGCAGAATCAGTGAACGCCGAGGACTACCTTTGCCGATACATACTAAACCAAAAAGAGGAAGTAGCCAGAATTAAATTTATCACTGCAAGCGCATTCCCAGACATTTTACGACAATATTCTATAGTACACGCAAGCAATTGCGAATTCATTCAGGAAAGTTATGATAAATTTTATCGCGACGCATACAAGGACTGGTCAAAAACCCAAGTACTATTACCAGATTTTAACACCTTAGCTAAACCTGCTTTACGGATGGCTCTTTACCGACACACTCGTAAATTCGCCACAACTTCAGATCTTTCTTTAAGCTGGAGTGAAAAAAAAGAAGCATTGTCAGTAGATATCGATGCGGACGATATTGATCTTGATATGGTTGCCAAATTGAACCAAGACAAGCAGTTTAAAAAAGAGATAGCGACCGCTATGGCAAATGTGTTCCATTACGAAGGTGATTTCTCATTCGATATAGGAATTCCATTCTAACAGTTTTACATTTCTGCTTTAATTCGTTACGAAACAGATGTCTTATATCAAGACAACGATTTGGATACCTATTGCTCAACAATGACCTTAGGAGTCGGCATTTAAAGAAATCAGACAAGGATGCGCTTTTCCTGTTCTCCCTCTACTTCTTCTTAGACTTAAGCAGTTTGCTATAAGAGTAGTAAAACAACCTAACTTCTACTATAGAACTCACGGCCTCACCAACCTCGGCATCTCCACCCCCTCCCCCAACCTCTCAACCCCCAGCCTCACCCTCTCCCCACCCCGCTCAATCACCACCCCATCCCCCTCAACCCCCACCAACTTCACCCCTACCCCAACCTTCTCCCCCACCAAAAAACTCCTCGGCGCTCCATCATTCAAACTCAATATCGCCACCGTCCCGCTCCCGCCTGCGATCACTCCACTCACCTTGATATCCAACGGCGCGGTCTCATTGGAAAACCACTGCAACGCCGGGCTGTCACTTTTCGCCGCAAGCACTTGCGGGGCGGCTGCGGGGGTGTGGGATTCCGCCGAGGTCAGCAGCAGCGACGACCATGTCGCGACGCCCACCAGGGCGGCGAGCAGTGCCAGGGCCTGGACGGTTTGCGCCGGGGTAATCCGTGCGGTGAGTTTCATGGGTTGTCGCTCCTTGTTGTCCCTGTTGCCAGCCTACGCGGCAATTCTCTCCGTTTTATTTCACATGCCTTACATGTTCGCCGGGCACGATGGGGTGGGACGCCAAGGAGCGCGTGGGTGATGAGCAGGCAGCAAGGTTTTACGTTGATCGAGTTGATGGTGGTGCTGGTGATCATCGGGATTGCCAGTGCGGCGATCAGTTTGAGTATCAAGCCCGATCCGTTGCAGTTGTTGCGCAAGGATGCCGAGCGGGTTGCGCAGTTGTTGCAGGTGGCACAGGCCGAGGCTCGCGCGGATGGCCGGCCGATTGTGTGGGTGGCGGATGCCAAGGGGTTTCGCTTTGGGCGGCGTGGGGATAATAGCGTGGGGTTTGAGTCGTTCAAGGAGGATGCGCAGTTGCGGCCGCGTGCGTGGCAGAGCCCGAAGGTCGAGGTGCGTGTGGAGCCGCGGCAGACGGTGGTGCTGAATGCCGAGTGGATCAATCCGCCGTTGCGGCTGATTTTGTCTGATGGGGCCAATCGGCTGAGTGTGCTGCGCGATGGCAGTGGGCGGATCAGTATTCAATGAAGACTCAGCAAGGGTTCACTCTGATTGAGGTGATGGTCGCGATTCTGTTGATGGCGGTGGTGAGTCTGATTGCCTGGCGCGGGCTGGACAGTGTCACGCGGGCGGACAGTCATTTGCAGGCGAGCAGTGAGCAGAGCGACGGATTGTTGCGGGTGTTGAATCAGTTGCAGCGGGATGTGGACATGCGCGCGGGGGTGGAGTTGAGCGAGCCGCGCAAGGTCGGGGCTGAGGATGAGGCGCCGACCGCGCCGCCGGCGGTGACGGTGCGTAGTAGTGATAGCAAGGGGTTTCGGCTGGACATTATTCGTAGCGCGGCGGATCAGCCGGGGGCGTTGCAGCGGGTTCGCTGGTGGGTCAAGGGGGATACGTTGTATCGGGCGGTGGCTGAGGCGCGCAGTCGCTATCCGTTGCCGGCGCCTGGGAATGGGGTTGCAGTGTTGAGTGAGGTGAGTGATGTGCAGGTGCGGGTTTGGGAGGTGGACAAGGGCTGGCGGCAGTTGAGCGGAAATCGGCGGGAGGATCCGTTGGGGTTGGAGATTAGTTTGAGTCGGCAGACGGCGCAGGGGGTTGAGCGGTATCGGCAGGTGATTGGGTTGTTGCAATAGCCGGGATCACCGCAGTTTTTGTAGGAGTGAGCCTGCTCGCGATTGCGGTGGGTCAGTCAATGTTGTTGTTACTGGTAGACCGCTTTCGCGAGCAGGCTCGCTCCCACAATTGAATTGGGGGCAGTCAGCTTTAGGTTGGGTGGCTGTTAGGCCGTTATCGCTGGCAAGCCAGCTCCCACAGGGATCGAGTGCGACCGGAAGATATTGGTCAGCTGGTAGACCGCTTTCGCGAGCAGGCTCGCTCCCACAATTGGGTTGGGGGCGGTCAGTTGCAGGTTGGGTGGCTGTTAGACCGTCATCGCTGGCAGCCAGCTCCCACAGGGATCGAGTGCGACCGGAAAATATTGGTCAGCTGGGCAACCGCTTTCGCGAGCAGGCTCGCTCCCACAATTGAATTAGGGGCAGTCAGCTTTAGCTTGGTTGGCTGTTAGGCCGTCATCGCTGGCAAGCCAGCTCCCACAGGGATCGAGTGCGACCGGAAGATATTGGTCAGCTGGTAGACCGCTTTCGCGAGCAGGCTCGCTCCCACAATTGGGTTGGGGGCGGTCAGTTGCAGGTTGGGTGGCTGTTAGACCGTCATCGCTGGCAAGCCAGCTCCCACAGGGATCGAGTGCGACCGGAAGATATTGGTCAGTTGAGCAACCGCCTTCGCGAGCAGGCTCGCTCCCACAGGGGAGCTGTGTGTGGCAGGCAGTTAGCTGAGCACTACGACGCCGCCCGGCAGTTCGGTGCATTTGACGCCGTAGGCGTCGCGGATCAGCAGGGCGACGCCGGCGAGTTGGTCGAGGTTGAAGCGAGCCTGGACGCGGCGTTGGCCGAGTTCGCGGTTGAGCAGCAGGAGCATGCCGGGGCGGTAGCGGTTGATTTCGTCGATCATCTGGCTGAGGGTGGCGCCGTTGAACACCAGCACTTGTTGGCGCCAGTTCATCACGGCGGCGGTGTCGACGGTTTGTACGTTGCCGATTTGCCGTGCGTCGTAGGTGACTTGCTGGCCCGCTTCGAGACGCAGGTTGCGGCCGTCGATAGCGACGTCGACCGCGCCGTCGAGGCAGGTCACGCAGACTTGCTGGTCGGTGTTGCGCAGGTTGAAGCGGGCCTGACTGGCGCGCAACCACCCTGCTCCGGCCTGCATCGCCAGTGGCAGGCGTGCGGTCTGCACTTCGACTTCGCCGCTGACCAGTTCAAAGCCCTGCACACCGTGTTCGACGCTGCGCTGGTTGATGCGGGTCTGGGTGTTGAGTTCGAGGCTGACGCCTTGCGCCGGTTCGACCCGACGTTGCTGGCCGACTTCGGTGATGTAGTCGGCGCCCAGTCCTTCGAAGCCACCGGGAATGGTGCCGCGCACCAGCAAGAAAGCGGCTGACGCGGCAATCGCACCGCCGAGAAATGCCCGTCGACCGAAGCTGCGTCGGCCCTGCACGGCTTCGGCGGCCGGTTGCAGGTGATGCCATAGCCGCTTGGCTTCTTCGAAGGCCCGGGCGTGTTCGCCACTTTGCGCGCACCATTCGCGCAGGGCGCGGGCGTCGGCGACAGTGGCGCGGCCCGAGGTCAGCAGGATCAGCCAGTCGTGGGCTTCGCTGTGCAGAGACTCGGTGGCCGAGGGCTCGGCGGGTTTCAGTCGAAAGATGTTCAAACGCGCAAATTCTCAACGGATTAATCGGGTCACTATTCGCTAGACGGTTTTCCGGCCCCGCGACCGAACCGCTGAAACACTTTTCTTTCCAGTTTCGCTGCGCAGAAGCCCAGCGCGGCTTTGATTTCCTTCTCGACCATGCGCGTGGAAATGCCGAAACGCTGGGAGATTTCCAAGTGCGGCGCCTCTTCCAGCCGCGCGGCGATGAAGATCCGTCGACGCCGTGCGGGCAGTTCGTACAAGGCGCTGAGCAGGGCCTGCATCTCTTTTTGCCCGCCGACCACCCGCGCCGGGTCGAGGGCTTCGTCGCCCAGTTGCAGCAGTTCCTCGACTTCGGTGCCGGTGAGCAGGCGCGCATCGGCCTGACGACGGTCGGCGGCAATGTTGAGGGCCATGCGATACAGATAGGCGTTGGGCTTGAGCAGGTTTGGCGGGGTCTCCATGCGATCGACCCGCAGCCAGGTTTCGTGCAGCACGTCATTGGCCAGGTCCTCGGAACCGAGGCGGCGGCGCAGGCGCACGCGAAAATCCTCGTAGGAGCTGAGGAACAGCTGGCCCATCACGCTTTGTCCGGCGTCTTTCATCCCCCGGAAACTCCTTCCCATCTCGTGCATTCCATGCGTTTCCCTGACGACTCCGGTAACAACAGCAACGTGACCGGCTGGCGCAAGGCGCTGGGCGTCGGCCGATCGATTGTGAGGTTGCGAAAACTTTCCACCAGCGCGCTATCGCGCCGTACATCGCCGGTCGAAGTGACCAACCGGTTGTGCTGCACCACGCCGTCGCGCCCGACCCACACCTGCAACACCGCGCGATAACTGCCCGGCCGGGTCAGCGGCGAAAGGCACAGCTTGCGCTCGATCGCCGCTTGCACCGCCGTCGCATAACTGCGGTTGACCGCGACAGCGGCCGGCGTGGGTTTGTCCGTCGGCACTGGCAGGTCTTCCACCTGCGCCGCTTGCAGAGTGAACGCGTCGGCGCGGGCGTAGCGCGCCATCAACCCGGTGCCGCCGAGCAGATGGCGCAAGGCGTGGGCGGCGGTGAATTCGCCATCCACGGCGAGGGAGCGACGGCCCCGGCTCAACTGACTGTCGACCAACACCGCGACGCCCGTGGCGCGGCTGTATTGATCCAGCGCCCGGGCGAGTTCCTGCGCCGGGATGTGCAAGGTCATGCGCATGTCCGCCGCTGCCGGATCTGCGTTGGCCGCGTTGGCCAGCAGACCGAGCAGCCACCCCAGACCCGCACGACGCACAAGCGTCGCCGAGCGCTGAAGACTGATCCGCGAACTGCCTCGCTGCACGACTGGCGCACCCCTGAAAATCGCTATCCTGCGGGGCATTTATGACTCTGGTATGACGGGCGGTGCAAAAAAACCATCACGGGTTTTGCGCCGCGCTTGCACTAGACTCAAACCCAGAGCGGCCCAATCGGGCGGGCCAGGAGGCGGACATGAAAACACGGTGGATGTGGGTCTTGCTGATGACGGTGGGCGCGGCGCAGGCGGAGGAGCCGCTGGGTTGTGTCGAGGTCACGGTCGGCGGTTACAAGGCGCCGAATTACGATTGCCTGAGCCAGCAGATGGGCAACAACCCCGACGGCGCGGCGGCGGCGCAGAAGAACATGGAAGCGTTGAATGTGCCGGTGCACAAGCGCGCGCCGAATCAGGTCGGACTGGCGACCCCGGCCGCGACCAGTACGCGGATGGGGAATACGTTTGGCACATCAGTGAAACCGCAGCGACCGCCGCAGTGAAGGACTGATCGTTCCCACGCTCCTGCGTGGGAATGCAGCCTGGGACGCTCTGCTTCCCATTGGAACGCGGAGCGTCCCTTGAGGCATTCCCACGCTGAGCGTGGGAACGATCGGCGTGTACCTCTTCTTTCTCTCGTTTTGTTTTTACGACGCAACTCAATCACTCGGGGTCTGGCGGAAGCTCACGGCCAGGCGGTTCCAGCTGTTGATGGTGCTGACCGCAACCGTCAGGTCCACCAGTTCACCTTCATCAAATTGCTCGCGCGACTGTTGGTAAACGTCATCCGGCACGTGGCTTTCGGCCAACAGCGTCACCGCCTCGGCCCAGGCTAGCGCCGCGCGTTCGCGGGGGTTGAAGAAGTTGCTGTCGCGCCACACCGCGATCGCGTAAAGGCGCCGATCGCTCTCCCCGGCTCGCCGCGCGTCCACCGAATGCATGTCAGTGCAGAATGCGCAGCCGTTGAGTTGCGAGGCGCGGATCCGGATCAATTGCAGCAGCGGCGCTTCGATACTCAGGTTGGCGGTCAGTGCCTCCATGGCAAGCATCGCTTTCATCGCCTTGGGCGACGCGCTGTAGTAATCCAGACGCAGGGACATGGCGCGGCTCTCGGCAGGCGGAATGATGAGTTCACGGTAAGGGTTGTGCGGGCTGTGTTACAGCCCCAATTCCACGAATTTCGGCTACACCACTGCCCCCCTACCTTTACGCGCTGATCGTTCCCACGCTCCGCGTGGTAACGCCTCCAGTGACGCTCTGCGTCACAGTGGACGCGGAGCGTCCATGGCTGCATTCCCACGCGGAGCGTGGGAACGATCAGGTAACTGACACACCGCCTTCGCGAGCAAGCTCGCTCCCACAGGGACTTGCGCCAATTTGCGGTTTTTACTCCACGCAACTACTGCCAAAAGTCCAACAACGCTAATCTGACCGACACTTCACTCAACACCCGGGAGCCTCGTCGGTATGGAACTTCATGTCGTGATCAACGGCCGCAAGGATCTTGCCGGTCAGTTGTATCAGCAGTTGCGCGCGGCGATTGAATCCGGGCGACTGGCGGCGGGTACGCAGTTGCCGCCGAGTCGCTTGCTGGCCGAGCAATTGGGCATCTCGCGCAAGACCATTTCCGACACCTATGCGCAGCTGACCTACGAAAATTTCCTCACCGGCGTCATCGGCAAAGGCACCTACGTCAACGCCCGCCCGGCACAGGTGCAGCGCAAGCAGAGCCACACCGAGCTGGCCAGTGCCGAAGTGATCGAGAGCTGGCGCAATCTGCCGGTGTTCCTCCGTCACCCGACGCTGGAAGGTTCGCTGCGCTACGACTTCATCGGTGGCGCCACCAGCAAAGGCCAGTTCCCGCACGACGACTGGCGCCGCTGCGTCGCCCATGCGATGCGGCAGATGGCGCAGTCGAAAGGTTTCTACAGCGTCGCCGAAGGCTTGCCGTCGCTGCGCAATGCGATCGCCCGGCACATCGCCTTTTCTCGCGGCATCAACTGTCAGGACGAGGACATCGTGGTGTGCAACGGCGCGCAGCAGGCGCTGGACCTGATTGCCCGGGTACTGACCCGCCCGGGCGACCTGGTGGCGATGGAAGATCCGGGCTATCCACCCGCGCGCTTGCTGTTCGGCACCCACGGCGCCGAAGTGGTCGGCGTGCCGGTGGATGCCGAGGGTATTCAGGTCGAGCAGATTCCCGATGGCACGCGGCTCATTTACGTCACCCCCTCGCACCAGTTTCCGCTGGGCATGGCCATGAGTCAGGCGCGCCGCGAGGCCCTGCTCGCCCGTGCCCACGAGCTCGGCGCGATCATCATCGAAGACGACTACGACAGCGAATTCCGCTACGAAGGCCGGCCTACCGACTCGCTGTACAACCTCGATCAGCGCGGCATCGTCGCCTACGTCGGCACCTTCTCGAAGACCCTGCTGCCAGAGTTGCGCCTGGGCTACGCGATCCTGCCGCCGTCGATCATCGAGGCGGTCATTCGCGCCAAGCAGTTGACCGATCTGCACGCCTCGACCCTGCCGCAGTGGGCGCTGGCCAAGTTCATCGCCGAAGGTTGCCTGCTCAAGCACATCCGCCGCTGCCACACGATCTACGCGCAACGCCGCGAGCGCATCCTGGAGCGCATGGCCACCGATCTTGCGCCATGGCTGCAAGCCGTGCCGGCCAGTGCCGGGTTTCACATGGCGGTGTTCTGCAAGGTGCCGATCGATTTGCCGTTGGTCATCGAGCTGGCGAAAAAGGTCGAGGTCGGTCTCTATGCGATCAGTGGTTTCTACTACCAGCAGCCGGCGAAAGAAGGCCTGTATTTCGGCTTCGGCGCCATCGAAACCCTGGACATCGACATCGCCCTCGATCGCCTGCGCGACATCCTCGAACAGCTGTCATGAGCCGTTGGTATAAGGCTTTTACCGCCGATTGGTTATTGGTGATTCAGGGCAGCAGGCCTATTCTGCACAGGCGTTATCCCTCAGTGAGCAGGATTCGTCCGGCCTGATTCAGGAGTGTGAGCAATGTCCAACGAAGTGATCAACACGGTTGAGGTCAAGGCGGTTGCGGGCCGCTCGGAAGAGCTTGGCAAGCAATTGCAGAAGATCGTCGATACCCTGCGCGAAACCCCGGGCTGCGATTCCTACCTGGTCGACCGCTGCCCCGAGGACAGCCACCGCTGGACGGTCAGCGCGCGCTGGCAGTCGGAAGCGGCGATGCAGGCGCATTTCAACCGGCCCGAGGCGCAGGGGTTTATCGACCTGATCGATAGCCGCCTGGCCAATAGCGTGGATTTCAACAGCTTTCCCATCGTCTAAAAGCAAGATCAAAAGATCGCAGCCTTCGGCAGCTCCTACTCTGGAATGCGTTCCCCTGTAGGAGCTGCCGAAGGCTGCGATCTTTGCTTTTGAACCAGAATTGGTCACCTGATCTTTGCGAATATTGGCCGTTTGAACCGGCCCCATTGCGGCCTACTGTGAGCACACCCCAACCATCACAGGTAACCCGCCATGAAAGCCCTGCCCCTCTTCGCCGCCGCCCTCGCCTTCACCCTCTCCGCCTCGGCAATGGCTCACGATCCGTCCGAAAAAATCACCGTTCTGCAGGACCAACTGCTGAAAAACGTCCCCGGCAAGAAAGCCATGATGATCGAAGTCGACTACAAGCCCGGGCAATCCTCGATCGCCCATAAGCACGAAGGCACTGCGATGGCTTACGTGCTCGACGGTGAAGTGATTTCCCAAGTCAAAGGCGAACAGGCCATCACTTACAAGAAGGGCCAGTTCTGGTACGAGCCGGCCGGTTCCGAGCATCTGGTGTCGAAAAACGCCAGTTCGACCAAGCCGGCCAAGTTGCTGGTGTTCATGGTCCTGGCCCCGGATGAGCAGGTGCTGATCCCGCTGGAAAACTGATGGCTGCGTGACCAGCCATAAACGAAAGGCGCGAATCGAGCATTTGCGCCTGTTTTATTGCCTTGGGGCATTACCTGCAAACGCTTAAAGCCAATAAAACTAACCGCGCAAAGGTTATTCAGCCAACGGTCAGGCCGGCAGGTTTACCCTGAATATCCGCCGATATCTTCGGCCCGTGCACACTCCTCGACAGACCTTGTTTCACGGGAGAAACACCATGAAACCTGCGCTTCCCGCCCTGCTGGCGATCTCCGTTTTGCTGCTCTCTGCCTGCTCTGTTCCCACTGCCCCGCAAGCGGTGTCATCCCTCGACACGCTCCTGCCGCACCCGACCGGTCGCAGCAGTGCTACTCAGGTCAACAGCGGTCCCGGCGTCTCGCTGGGGGTGATTTACAGCCCCGGCACCCAGGCCAATCGCCAATACCTGCGCGAGTATCAGGCCAAGGCCGGCACCGGTTTTGGTCAGAGCCTGCTGGTGCAACCGATCCACGATGCCTACGTCGCCAGCTCCAGCCCGGATCGGGCGGTGGAGTGGGTCAACGCTTCGCTGCAACGCCAGTTCGGCTCGGTGACGGTGTACCCGGACATGCAAAGCCTGCGTGCCGCCAGGCCGGATGTGGTGGCGATCGTCGATACCCACAGCCAGTTGATCACCTCGCGCAGCTCGGATATCCGCGCGGATGTCAGTGCCGATTTTTACGATGCGCAATTGAACTACATCGGCACAGCGAAGGGCTCGCAGGCGCGGGAACTGACGCCGGTGTGGGCGGACTTCAAGCGCTCGGAAGAGATCGTCGCGGATATCAATCAGCAGGAGGAATTGCAGCTGGCGGCGTTGCGCGAGTTTGACCGTTCGCTGAGTAATCTGGTCGTGCGGCCGGGGGAGAAAGTGTCGATGCTCGAGGGTAAACCAGCTCAAAAGTTGTATTGAATGTAAATACCTCTTCGCGAGCAGGCTCGCTCCCACATTTGGAATGCGAATCCCTGTGGGAGCGAGCCTGCTCGCGAAGGCGCCAGACCAGACACCACAAAAACCCTCAGACATTAAATCCCCGCCAAGACTGGCCATCCCTTCCAGATCCACAATCATCCCCCGCTGTCCACTGTCAGGTCTGACAGTGGACAGCGCGATCGAAAGCTTCCCAAATACCAGCACTGCGTTGATGTGCCGGTCTCTATCGACTGATCGCTTTACGCAAAAACAGCGTATTCGAGGAGCTGACCATGACTGAAGTCAAAGACACCGCCGTGCATAACCTGGACCCCACTTTCGGCCCCAACAAAAATGGCCTCACCTGGTTTGAATATCCCGATCAGGAAAACGGCTTCGCCAACGCAGTTACCGTCGCGGCGGACGGCAAGCTGCTGATCGCCGCCAGCGCGGGCAACAAGTTCGCCATTGTGCGGTTGAAGCCTGATGGCACACAGGACACTTCGTTTGCCCGGGATGGCGTGGCCAGCGGGGTTTTCGCGCAGGGCTATAAATCCACGGGTGGCAGCATCAGCATCCTCAAGAACAACAATCTGTTGCTTCAGGGTGCCTTTGTCCTACACGAATACGCACGACCACAGCGCTGCTTGGCAATGTTTCGCAATGACGGAACGCCCGAGAGCGGATTTGGCGACAACGGCGTGGTCATCGTTAGCCAGATTCCGTTGCCCGCCCTCGCGTCGTCCGAGGTAGCACCGGAGCAAAAACGCACTACGGCATCCGATTACAGTGGCCATGCCATTGAACTGGCCGACGGAAAACTGATGGTCCTGAGCAATCATCAATATTCCCCCAATGACCAATACGGTCTTTTGATCAGGCTGCATAGCGACGGGGCTCGGGACACTTCCTTTGGCCAAGGACAGGGTTACATCACGATTCGATACCTGGACAATTCCACGTGGGCTGGCTCACTGATCCGGCTGCAGGACGGCAAATTCGCCATCGCAGGTTACGTTTCACGTAAAGACCGCTACGGCGCAATGATCGCCCTCTTCGACGCCGCAGGTAAGCCTGTCAGCAGCTTTGGCGATAACGGTTTTGCCCTGTTCGAGCGCCTGGACAAGCTCAGTCAGATCAACCAACTGGTGGAAATGCCTGATGGCAACATCCTCGGCATCGGTAGCGCCACCTCGGAGGATCTTGTTCACCGGGGCGTTCTGGTTTGTGTCGACAGAAATGGCAAATACGCCAGCGACTTCAATGAAGGGAGGCCAGTCCTGACGTCTTATTCCGATGCGCCTTTCGGCATCCAATGGACTGCTGGCACGCTGCGAGAAGGCGTACGCATCGTGTTGCTTTCCAGCACCCACGGCGAAGAAGACTCCGAAATCGTCATTGCCCAGTTCAAATCGGACGGCGCTCCGGATCGCGGTTTTGCCGACGACGGTGTGCTGGTGATCAATCTGACCGACGTGCTCGACATGGCGGGAGGCCTTGCTATTCAGAACAATCAGATTGTCGTAGCCGGAACATCCCTGCCCCGTGCGGACGGCGTCGCTAGCTTCGCCTTCCGCTGCGCCGATACGCTCTGAATCACAGACAAGAAAAAGCCCCGCCTCTTTCGAGAGCGGGGCTTCTTCATTCAGCCACTACTTACGCCAGTTCAAGCTCGGCATTCGCAGTGATCGCAGGCACGATCGCTTGCCCGCTCAACGCCAGATCCAGCAGTTCGCGGTTGGCCACCGCGTACATGGCGTAGTCCGTACCGCTCGCAGCACGGATTTCCACCAGCATGGCGCGCCAGCGTTCGATCATGCTTTCGTGCTGGGCCATCCACAGCGCCAGGCGTGCTTCCACGTCCTGGGAACCGTCGCCCTGTTGCAGGACGGAGATGGTGATCGCCCGTTGCTGCCAGTCGACGTCATCACGGAACGCTTCACGGGCCAGAGCCTGCCAGTTGTTTTCCACCGGCAAGGCGCTGATCTGTTGCAGGTACCAAGTGATGTCCAGCGCAGAGCCGACGGCGAAGTAAGCCTTGGCCACTTCGGCCGGGTCCTGCCCGGTGACGTCGGCGGCTTCGATGATCGGCAGCAGCGTGTACAGGTGCGAGGTGCCCGCAACCATACGCGCCAGCAATTCCGGCACACCGGCTTCGACGTACGCCTGATAGCGCGACTGCCAGTTCTCGCGGATTTCGCCGCTGAGCAGTTCGTCGAGTTTCAGGCCCAGCTCTTTCAGGTGCGGACCGAAATGCGCGACGTCACGGGCAGCGTTCTGCTCGTTGCGGCGGGCACGCAGGAACCAGCGCGTGGCACGACGGCCCAGACGCATCAGCTCGTCCATCAGCTCCAGCTGCACATCAGCGGAAACCTGATAGTCCAGCGCTTCGATCTGACGGAACCAGTGCGGGAGGTGGAAGATGTCGCGCACGATCACGTAAGCGCCAGCCACGTTCGCCGGGCTCATGCCGGTCGACTCTTTGAGTCGCTGCACGAAGGTGATGCCCATGTGGTTGACCAGATCGTTGGCGATCTGGGTGCTGACGATCTCGCGCTTCAGACGGTGACGACGCATGGCTTCGGAGAACTTGCTGACCAGGGTCGGCGGGAACGCCGTTTCCATGTCGCGGGTCAGGTAATCGTCGTCCGGCACCAGCGAGCCCAGCAGCTGTTCCTTGAGGTCGATCTTGCTGTAGGAGATCAGCACCGACAGCTCAGGACGGGTCAGGCCGTGGCCCTCAGCGACGCGCTCGGTCAGTTGCTCTTCGGTCGGCAGGAATTCGATGGCACGGTCCAGCTTGCCACGGCCTTCCAGATCGCTCATCAGACGCTTGTACTCAGCGATGCGCGCGTAGGCACGGCGCGCCGCCAGGGACAGGGCCTGAGTCTGCTTGTAGTTGTTGCCCAGCACCAGATTGCCGACTTCGTCGGTCATGCTCGCCAGCAACTGGTTGCGTTGCTTGTCGGTCATGTCACCGGCCTGAACCACTTCGTTCAGCAGGATCTTGATGTTCACTTCGTGGTCGGAGCAGTCCACGCCACCGGCGTTGTCGATGAAGTCGGTGTTGGAACCGCCGCCATTCAAGCCGAATTCCACACGACCCAGTTGGGTCATGCCGAGGTTACCGCCCTCGCCCACGACTTTGCAGCGCAGCTCGTTACCGTTGACGCGCAGTGCATCGTTGGCCTTGTCGCCGACATCGGCGTGGCTTTCGGTGCTGGCCTTGACGTAGGTGCCGATACCGCCGTTCCACAACAGATCCACCGGCGCCTTGAGCAAGGCGTTGAGCAGTTCGGTCGGGGTCAGCTTGTCAGCCTGGATGTCGAAGCGTTCTTTCATCTGCGGCGAGATCGCGATGCTCTTCGCGCTGCGCGAGAAGATACCGCCACCTTCGGACATGATGCTGGTGTCGTAATCGGTCCAGGCCGAACGCGGCAGGTCGAACAGACGCTGACGCTCGACGAAGCTGGTCGCCGGGTTCGGGTTCGGGTCGATGAAGATGTGCATATGGTTGAACGCAGCGACCAGTTGCAGCTTGTCGGACATCAACAGGCCGTTACCGAACACGTCGCCGGCCATGTCGCCGACGCCAACCACGGTGATGCTGTCTTCCTGAACATTGATGCCGCGCTCGCGGAAGTGGCGCTGTACGCCGACCCACGCGCCCTTGGCAGTGATGCCCATTTTCTTGTGGTCGTAACCGGCCGAACCACCGGAGGCAAACGCGTCACCCAGCCAGAAGCCGTAGTCGATGGCGATGCCGTTGGCGATGTCGGAGAAGGTTGCAGTGCCCTTGTCCGCCGCGACCACCAGGTACGGGTCATCGTCGTCATGACGCACGACGTTGACCGGCGGTACCAGGGCGCCGTCCTTCAGATTGTCGGTGATGTCCAACAGGCCGGAAATGAAGATGCGGTAGCAGGCGATGCCCTCGGCCGCGATCTCGTCACGGCTGCCGCCCAGTGGCAGACGACGCGGCAGGAAGCCGCCCTTCGCACCCACCGGCACGATGACCGAGTTTTTCACTTGCTGGGCTTTTACCAGGCCGAGCACTTCGGTACGGAAGTCTTCTTCACGATCGGACCAGCGCAGACCACCACGGGCAACGTTGCCGAAGCGCAGGTGCACGCCTTCGACGCGTGGCGAGTAGACGAAGATTTCAAACTTCGGCACTGGCTTCGGCAGCTCAGGGATCGCATGCGGGTTGAACTTGAAGCTGAAGTACGACTTGTTCTGGCCGTTGGCGTCAGTCTGATAGAAGTTGGTACGCAGGGTGGCTTTGATCAGGTCGAGGTAACGACGCAGGATGCGGTCTTCGTTGAGCACCTGAACATCGTCCAGCGCGGTCAGAATCGCTTGTTCCAGACGCAGTTGCTTGTCTTCCAGATCATCGCTGCCGAGCTTGCGCGCCAGGTAGAAGCGGGTCTTGAACAACCGGGTCAGTTCACGAGCGATGTCGGTGTGGTTGTTCAAAGTGCTGGCGATGTAACCCAGGTCGAAGCCCAGACGAATCTGCTTCAGGTAACGCGCGTAAGCACGCAGCAGCGCCACGTCGCGCCATGGCAGACCGGCGGTCAGCACCAGACGGTTGAACGCATCGTTCTCGGCATCGCCACGCACGATGTGCACGAACGCATCCTGCAGGGTGTCGTTGAGTTGCTGGATGTCGAGGTCCAGACCTTCAGCGGCGGTGAAGGCGAAATCGTGAATCCAGAATTCGCGGCCGTTGGTGTGGCGCAGACGGTACGGGAATTCACCCAGCACGCGCAGGCCGAGGTTTTCCAGAATCGGCAGGACGTCGGACAGCGCCAGCGGCGTGTCGGCGTGATACAGCTTGCAATGCAGCTCGCGCTGGCCGGAGACCTGACCGAGCGGCTGATAGAAGCTCATCACCAGCGGATTTTTTTCGTTGAGGCTCAGCAGGTGCTGCATGTCGACCACGGCCGAATGCGCGGCAAAACGCTCGCGGTAACCGGCCGGGAAGCCTTTCGGGAAGTCGGCCAGCACGTTGGTGCCGTGGGCTTCGCCGAAGCTTTCGACGGTCAGTGCGGCGTAGTCGTCCTGCCAGCTGCGGCAGGCCTGGACCACTTCTTTTTCCAGCAGTACCGGGTCGATGTCGAGGCGGTTCTTCGGATCGACGCGCAGAATCAGCTGCACGCGGGCCAGCACGGATTCCGAGAAGAAGGTCCAGAATTCGCAATCGGACGCCTTCAGGCGCTCCATCAGCACTTGCTGGATCTTCTGGCGGACTTCGGTGGAATAGATGTCGCGCGGCACGTAGGCCAGGCAGTAGCAGAAGCGACCGTACGGGTCTTTACGCAGGAAC
Source organism: Pseudomonas sp. CCNWLW23 (assembly GCF_037095675.1). NCBI lineage: Bacteria > Pseudomonadati > Pseudomonadota > Gammaproteobacteria > Pseudomonadales > Pseudomonadaceae > Pseudomonas > Pseudomonas sp. CCNWLW23. Next base: position 42,414 of record NZ_JBAWKM010000024.1, read on the forward strand.
ACGCGGATCTTGTTGCGTTCCTGGATCTGCACGATCGACATCACGGTGGTGAACAGTTCGTCGACCGGGGTCTGGAACAGGTCGTCACGCGGCAGCACTTCGAGGACCTGCGCCAGTTCCTTGCCCAGGTGAGCCTTGGACTGGAAGCCGGAGCGGCGCTCGATTTCTTCGACCTTGCGGCGGATGAACGGGATGACCCGCACGCTCTCGCCATACACCGAGGAGGTGTACAGGCCCATGAAACGGTGTTCCTTGATGACTTTGCCGTCGGCGTCGATTTCACGGATCGACACGTAGTCCGGGTAAGCCGGACGGTGTACGCGGCTCGGGTGCGCAGCCTTGGCGAACGACAGCAGGGTCGGTTCGCGCAGGTAGGACACGGCGTAGTCTTCGATGCGCAGGTCTTCGTAGGTCAGGCCGGTGCGCAGCAGTTTGGTCAGGCCGAGGAAGGAATTCTGGTCGTACTCGATGTGGCCGCCATCGGCCTGATCGGTAACCACGAACTCTTCGTAGCCGAGGAAGGTGAAGTGGTTGCCCACCAGCCATTCCAGGAAGCTCTTGATTTCGTTCTTTTCGTCGGCATCGACCGGATAGGCGCTGTTGTCCAGCTGGGTGAGGATGTCCTGCACCTTGGCTTTCATCGGCTCGAAGTCAGCGACGGCGACGCGCACTTCACCGAGCACCTGCTCAAGCTCTTTGCTCAGCACATTCAGCTCGGCCGCGTTGGCGCAACGGTCGATTTCCAGGTACATCAGCGATTCGTGCAGCACGCCTTCGCCGGTGCTGCCTTTTGGCAGGACTTCCAGCAATTCGCCCTTGCTGCCACGACGTACGCTGAGCACGGTGGTCTGCAGGGTGTGAATGCTGTAGCCGCGACGGTTCAGCTCGGTACGCACCGAGTCGACCAGAAATGGCAGGTCGTGGTGCAGCACTTCGACCGCGGTGTGGGTCGACTGCCAGCCGTGGCGTTCGTAATCGGGGTTATAGACACGCACTTGCGGTTGCGCGTGATCGAAGCGCTCAAGCAGGCGCCACGCAGAGAGAGTACAGCCAGCGAGGTCGGAGAGACGACGTTGAGTCAGCTCGTCCAGGGAAATGATGCCGAAGAATTGTTCAGCGAACAGCGCCACTTGTGGCAGTGCCTGTTCACTGATGTGCTGCGCCAGTGCCGCTTGCAGTTGGTGCTGGAAGTCGGCTTTGCTGGCTGCGGTGAAGAACGCCATCTGTGGTACTCCGCTTAAGCTTGTTATTGATGGAAAGCGTCGCGTGCAACACCCCTTTCGGGGCTGGTGTCGCCCTGTTCCTGATTCTCGGGCAGAGGAAACAGGGAGACAGGTGGGTGAAGCTGGACGGGACACTCAGGTCACATTCACCTTCCATGAATGAGCATCTGCAAAAGCGACTGCCAACGCTGCCAGCAATGCCTTTACGGGTGCTCATCCGTTGCGCAGCTTAATGGGTGCGACAATGTGTCTGCTTGCGGTGCTGCGACATATTCGGTCATTGGCACGTAAATGCAGGGTTTGGCCTGCATCAACACTAGCAGGCGTGCGCCGAAATGCAGGTTCGAAACCCCGGTTTCACGGGACTTTCGTGCCAGGTCGGTCGCCGAGGACGTTACATATCCGGAAACGAAAACGCCCAAGGCCCTGTTATCGACCCTGAGCGTGGCATCCGGTTCAGCGCCAGCGGTTGACGCGGATCAGTCCGGCAGTTCCTCAAAGGCTCTGAATTTGCTCACCGTGGCGCAGTCGTAGCACATCGTCTGCAGGATCTGCTTGTCCATGCTGGCGTCAATGTTGCTCGAATCGCATTCGCGGCAGAACAGCCGCAGATGGCTGAGCAAGTCGCTGTCGAACGCCACGGCGGAAAAGAACTGCGGGACCAGTTCGTCACGCCAGTACATGCCCGGCGATTTGGAAAATCCGGCGCCGCTGTCCTTGAGCACCACGTCGTAGAGCAAGCGCTGCAAGGCCGTTTGCGGTACTCGCGCATCGCGATGGGCGTTCTTGCGCCAGTTGCGCGCGAGCGCGTCCTGCGCCGTGCTCAGCATGTTGCGCGGAATGGTGTTGGAGGCGTGGCTGCGCCCTTTGGAATTGCCGGTGGCATAAAAGTGCGCGGCGTTTCGTACCGCCAGGCGGGCGAAGTAATACAACTGACTCACCGAGAAGTCCTGCAGCAACTGCCCGACCACCTCCTCGGCACGGGCTTCGGCCGTGAAGGCAAAATCCACTTCAGCGGCCAGCACACGGATGTATTGAATGGACGCTTCGCGGGCGAGACTGAAGACCAGCGAATAGATTTCGCTCTTCCAGGCGGCTTTGACGCTGCCTGACAACTCCTGATACAGCACCTGATACAAATTCTCGCGGGCACAGCGCGTTACGCCGTCGAGCGTGACGCTGGGCAGCCAGCGCACCGCGCTGTACTCGCGGATATTGCAGCCCTCGCTGCGATCGAAGGCGTTGATGTCGGAATCGGTGGAAACTGCCAGCACCCCGGCTTCGTGCAGGCTTTTGAGCAACTCTTCACGGGCCTCGAACGTCAGTGCGAGCAGCTCTTCTCTGGATGGCGCATTCAACGGCGCAATCCATTCAACGGTCGCGCCATAACCATCATCCAGCAAAGCGAGCAACGTCAGCTTCTGCACAAACCCCAGATTGGCGTAAGGCACTGCGGGGCATCGCGCGCCATACCGAGCTTCCAATTCCAGGCGATCACGCGTGGCCCGGGCGGCAAGCTGCTGCTGGCGCACCTTGAAACATTCTGTGCAGCTGCAAGTCGTGTGGCGGGTATTGGTGCCGGGTAGGCTTTGCTGGTGCTCACAGCGTACGCATTTGAAGGTACTGCGCAGCGAAAGCGGAGTACCCCTGGCGTGTCGGCGCACCCACATCGGCAGTTTGCAGTAAGGACAACTGAGGTCGGCACTGATAACCGGGGGCAAAACCTTGAGCAGACTGCGCACCGTTGCAGGGATCTGAAATTCCGCCATCAGCGCGGCAGTTTTCTCGCCTTCGAGATAGCGCTTGTAGATTTCCTCGATCTGTTCATCGGACAGGTGGCGGATTTCTTCGGCGCGGTCGAAATATTGGGTCATGGCAAAGTTCCCTTTTTGGGGTTGTCGTAACGCACTCCATTGCGCAAGAGCGGCGAAACTAACGGTAAAAAGGCGGCGATCACAAGCGAAAAATCGCACTTTCGGGTGGATTTTGCCCATCCGGTAATTGCCTTACGCCGGCGTCGGATTTTCCCTTCTTGCCGCTCGGAACCGGGCGACAGAAATGTCCTGCTTTGCCACTTTTTACCGATGCAGGCAGCGCAAACCGGTTGAGACTGGCAAAATCGCGCCTTCGAACAGATTCACCGCCGCCACTGCCCAGGATTTCCCCCAATGCAAATGACCACCGCCCTACTGATCGTCAACCCGTGCGACGACGAAGAAGACAACATGGCCATGCTCTGCTGCCACAGCGACAAGGGCGAGATGTTCCTGATGAGCCGTTATCCGGATGAGGATGAGCTGGAGATCACGCTGGATGGCGAGCCTTCGACGCTTGACGGGGTGAAGGTGACGCTGACGTCGAAACTGCTGAAGATCGAGATTGCTGCGGCGGATGCCGATGCGTTGAATGGCGATGATGTGCTGGAGATCAGTTTTAATCCGGATATGGTGGATATGGATGAGGTTGTTGAGACTTTGAAGAATATTCTCGATGGGACCGGGACCTTTATCAGCGAGGTTTGATGTTGACCGGGCTGGCCCTTTCGCGAGCAGGCTCGCTCCCACATTGGAATGCGTACATCAGACCCTGTGGGAGCGAGCCTGCTCGTGAAGAGGCCGGAACCAGCGCCCAATCTTTTGCTCTTTTGCACAAAATGCCGTTAGTCGCCGCCCCCCGCGATGGATTAAAGTAACGCCCCCAGCCCCGGCGTTATCCGAACGCCCCGGCCACCCCCTTTCCAGGAACAGTCACCGATGGAACATCGTGAAGCGCTGCTGGCGCTGCGAACCTTTCTTTCAACGCAGATTCTCGGCCAGGAAAAACTCATCGAGCGTTTGCTCATCGCCCTGCTCGCCGACGGCCATATGCTGGTCGAGGGCGCTCCCGGTCTGGCCAAGACCAAAGCGATCAAAGAACTCGCCGAGGGCATCGAAGCCCAGTTCCATCGTATTCAGTTCACCCCCGACCTGCTGCCGGCCGACATCACCGGCACCGAAATCTACCGTCCGGAAACCGGCAGTTTCGTCTTCCAGCAAGGGCCGATCTTCCACAACCTGGTGCTGGCCGACGAAATCAACCGCGCGCCGGCCAAGGTGCAATCGGCCTTGCTCGAAGCGATGGCCGAGCGTCAGGTCAGCGTCGGGCGCAGCACTTATGAGCTGTCGCCGCTGTTTCTGGTGATGGCCACGCAGAACCCGATCGAACAGGAAGGCACCTATCCGTTGCCGGAAGCCCAGCTCGACCGTTTCCTCATGCACGTCAAGATCGGCTTCCCCGACGCCGCTGTTGAACGGCGCATCCTCCAGCAGGCCCGTGGCGAGGCGTTGAACGGCGAGACCAAGCCCGAGCGCCGGGTCAGCCAGCAGGCGATCTTCGCCGCGCGCAAGGAAATCCTTGGTTTGTACATGGCCGACGCCGTGGAGGAATACCTGGTGCAACTGGTCATGGCCACGCGCAACCCGGCCAAGTTCGACCCGGAAATGGCCGAGTGGATCGCCTACGGCGCCAGTCCGCGCGGCTCGATCGCCCTCGATCGCTGCGCCCGCGCTCATGCCTGGCTGGCCGGTCGCGATTTCGTCAGCCCGGAAGACATTCAGGCCGTACTGTTCGACGTGTTGCGCCATCGCATCATTCTGTCGTTCGAAGCCGAAGCCGCTGGCATCGATCAGGATCGCGTGGTGCAGCGGATTCTCGACGTCGTCGCCGTCGCTTGACCCCCATGAACGCCGCCCTGCCCTCCGAACCCGGTATCCGCATCAGCCTCGCCGAGCTGATCGAAATGCGTCACCGCGTGCGCGAGGTGCAACTGTTTTCCACGCCGAGTCAGCGCAGCCCGCTGATCGGCCTGCATCACTCGAAATTCCGTGGCCGTGGCGTCGACTTCGATCAGGTGCGGGTGTATCAGGCCGGTGACGATGTGCGCACCATCGACTGGCGCGTCACTGCGCGCACGCAGGAACCGCACACCAAGCTGTTCCACGAAGAGCGCGAGCGACCGATTTTCATCATGGTCGAGCAAAGCACCCGGCTGTTTTTCGGCTCGGGGCTGATGTTCAAGTCGGTACTGGCGGCGCAGGTCGCGGCGTTGATTGGCTGGGCCGCGCTGGGGCACAACGACCGCGTTGGCGGGCTGGTGTTCGGTGATAACGAGCACTACGAAATCAAGCCTCGCCGGAGCAAGCAGAGCCTGCTGCAATTGCTCAACCGCCTGGTCAAGGTTAATCAGTCGCTGCACAGCGAGCGCGAGCCGGATCGCGATGCCTTCGGCGTGGCCCTGCGCCGCGCGAGGGAAGTGCTGCGCCCGGGCAGTCTGGCCATCGTCATTTGCGACGAACGCGCGCTGTCCGACAGCGCCGAACAACAACTGAGTTTGCTGGCGCGGCATTGTGATCTGCTGATGTTGCCGCTGTCCGATCCGCTGGATCATGCTCTGCCCGCCGCCGGCCTGCTGCGCTTTGCCGAGCGTGGCGCGCAGCTGGAAATCGACACGCTGAACTTCGACCTGCGCCAGACCTACCGCGCCCAGGCCGAAGCGCGCATAGCTCGCTGGGAATTGCTCGCACAAAAGCTGCGGGTGTTGCTGATGCCGTTGAGCACGCAGAGCGAAATGGTCGAGCAGATGCGCGAGTTCCTCAACCCGCAGCGTCCGGGGAAGGGTCGATGAACGGCCTCGAACAACTGCAACCGCTGATCTCGCCGCCGCCGATCGCCTTCTGGCCACCGGCGCCGGGCTGGTGGCTGCTGCTTCTGCTGTTGCCGTTGCTGGGTTTTGCCGTGTGGAAGCTGCGCCGTTTCATTCCGATGAAGAAACGCCCGGTGGTGCGCGCCGAGCAACCGCTGGACCCGGTGCGCATCGCCGCGCTCGCCGAACTGGCGCTAATGCCCAAGCCTTACGACGGCGCTCCGGCCGGTGCCTGGCTGCAACAACTCAACGGCCTGCTCAAACGCCTGTGCCGCAACCACTATCCGTACAGCCAGAGCCACACCCTCAACGGTCGCAAATGGCTGGCCTTCCTCGATAACCGCTGCCCCGCTGCCGGCCTGACGCGCTGGATGGTGCTGGTCGAAGGCGCGTACAAACCGGAATGCAAACTTGATGACAAAGCCATCGCCGGCCTGACCCAAGCGGTCGATACGTGGATTCGCAAACATGTTTGAGTTCGCCTGGCCGTGGATCTTCGTGCTGTTGCCGCTGCCGTGGCTGATGCGTCTTGTCCTGCCGGTGGCCGACAGCGGCGAGCCGGCGCTCAAAGTGAGTTTCCTCGCCGACCTCGAAGGCCTCGCCCGCCGCCGCGCCCGCGCCAACTTGCCGGCGTGGCGGCAGCAGGCGCCGTTTATCTTGTTGTGGCTGATTTTGCTGACCGCCGCCGCGCGCCCGCAATGGCTCGGCGAACCGCTGCCGATTGCCGCCAGCGGTCGCGATCTGCTGGTGGCGGTAGACGTGTCCGGCTCGATGGATTTCCCCGACATGCAGTGGCAGGACGAAGAAGTCAGTCGCCTGTCGCTGGTGCAGCACTTGCTCGGCGATTTCCTTGAAAGCCGTGATGGCGACCGCGTCGGCCTGATCCTGTTTGGCAGTCAGGCCTACCTGCAAGCACCGCTGACCTTTGACCGGCGCACCGTGCGCGTCTGGCTCGATGAAGCGCGGATCGGCATCGCCGGCAAGAACACCGCGATCGGCGATGCCATCGGCCTGGCCCTGAAACGCCTGCGTCTGCGCCCGGCGCAAAGTCGCGTGCTGATTCTGGTCACCGACGGCGCCAACAACGGCGGCGAAATCAATCCGCTGACGGCCGCAAAACTCGCCGCCAGCGAGGGCGTCAGAATCTATCCGATCGGCATCGGCGCCAATCCCGAGGACAGCGGCTCGACCGGCCTGCTCGGGGTCAATCCGAGCCTTGATCTGGATGAGCCGGCGCTCAAGGCCATCGCCGCAATCACCGGCGGCCAGTACTTCCGCGCCCACGACGGCCTGGAGCTGCAAGCGATCAAGGACACCCTCGACCAGCTTGAACCGGTGACCCAGCAACCGACTCAGGCACGCCCGGCGCAAGCCTTGTATCACTGGCCGCTGGCGTTGGCGCTGTGGTTGAGCCTGTTGCTGGTCGTTCGCGAACTGTGGCCGGACAATCCGCTGCAACGCCTGTTTACCAAGCAACTGTATTTGCAAAGTCCGCTGCCGGACTGGCGTGAGCGCTTGCAGCGTTTGCGCCTGCGGAGGCGCCGATGATCGCGCTCTGGCCGCACTGGTTCCGACCTTGGTGGCTGCTGCTGTTGCCGCTGCTCGGCTGGCTGCTCTGGCAACTCTGGCACCGACAGAAACGTGCCGGTCGCTGGCAGATGATTCTGCCGCCGGCATTCCACGCTGCGCTGCTCAGTGGCGGCAGCGGTCGGCAGAGCAAACTGCCGTGGATCGCCCTTGGCGTGGCGTGGTTGCTGACCATTCTGGCCTTGCTCGGGCCGAGCTGGGAGCGCGTCGAACAGACCAGCCAGAAACCCGCCGATCCGCTGGTAGTCGTGCTCGAACTGACCCCGGAGATGCTCGCCACCGACTCGCCGCCGACGCGTCTCGAACAGGCGCGGCGCAAGCTGTTCGACCTGTTGCAGGCGCGCAGCGATGCGCAGACCGCCATCGTCGTTTATGCCGGCAGCGCGCACACGCTGGTGCCGCTGTCGGATGATCTGGCCACCAGCCGCAACCTGCTCGACGCGCTGAAGCCGTCGCTGATGCCGGAAGCCGGCCACCGCGCCGATCTGGCCGTGGACAAGGCGCTAGCGTTGCTCAAGCAAGGTGCGCTGGGACAGGGACGGATTCTGCTGATCGGTTCGTCGCTCAATGAGGAAGAACGGCGAGGCATTCGCCGTGCGCTCAATGGCGAGTCGACGCAACTGCTGATGCTCGGCATCGGCACCGCCGAAGGTGCGCCGATTGCCCAGGAGGACGGCAGCTTCCTCAAGGACGAGCAAGGCGCGATCCGCGTGCCGCAACTCGACAGTCCTGGTCTGGCGACATTCCTAAACAGCGTCGGCGGTGAGTATCACCCGGCGCGACTCGACGAAGCTGACCTCGGCGCTCTTGGCCTGCTCAACGGCCCGCGCAGCCTGCGCGACGACGGCCAGACCGTGCGCCTCGATACGTGGGCCGATCAGGGTTACTGGCTGCTGTTGCCGCTGCTGTTGCTGGCGGCGTGTGCCGGGCGCCGTGGCTGGTTGTTCTGCCTGCCGCTGCTGTGGTGCCTGCCGCAACCGAGCTACGCTTTCGATTTCGAAGACTTGTGGCTGCGCCCCGACCAGCAAGGTTTGCACTTGCTCAAGCAGAAACGCCCGGCCGAAGCCGCGCAGCATTTTGACGATCATCAATGGCAAGGGGTGGCGTTGTACGAGGCCGGCGACTACAGTGGCGCCGCTCAGCGTTTTGCCGAGGGCAGCGATGCCCGCGCCCACTACAATCGTGGCAACGCTTTGGCAAAAAGTGGCGAGCTGGAAGCGGCGATCGATGCCTACGAACAGGCGCTCGAGCTGCAACCGGATCTGCGTCCGGCGCAGACCAACAAGGCGCTGGTGGAAAACCTGCTGAAGCAGAAAAACGCCCCGCCGCCGCCCGAACCGGATAACCAGCCGAACGAACAAAGTCTGCCCGGCGATGAGCCCTCGCCCACCACCGCGCCCCCTCCGGCGGTGAGCAGTGAAACCCAGAGCGAGGCGCAACCGGCCGAGTCGGCCAGCGAACCGCCGCCGACCGCCCCGCCGCTGCCCGGCCCCAATGAAATCCCCGGCAGCAACGAGGAAGAGGAAACCGACACGGTGCCGACCCTGCGCCCGAGTGAGAACAACCTCGAAGGCGAGCAGCGTCAGGCGCTCGAACAATGGCTGGGCAAGATCCCGGACGACCCGGGCGAACTGCTCAGGCGCAAATTCTGGTACGAACAGCAACAACATCAGGATCAGGAAAACAATCGATGACCCGCTTCACCGCTCTCTTGCTGCCCCTGCTGATCTGCACGGCCACCGCTCAGGCGGCCGAGCTGACCGCCAGCGTGGATCGCAGTCGCCTGAACTCCGGCGAGACGGTCGAGCTCACCCTCGAAACTGACGACGTCACCCAGTTCGGCAAGCCCGATCTGTCGGCGCTGGAAGCGCTGTTCGAAGTGCGCGGCACGCGCCAGGTCAACCAGCTCAACACCCTCAACGGCGACAACCGCGCGACCACACGCTGGATCATCACCCTGCTGCCGAAAGAGAACGGCAGCGTAGTGATTCCGCCGCTGCAACTGGGCGACGCACAGAGCCAGCCGATCACCGTGCAGGTGATCGCCAGCGACAACCGCGAAGACAACAACAGCCTCGATCCGGTGTTCATCGAAGCCAGCCTCGATCAGACCAGCGTCTATGTGCAGGCCCAAGCCATCCTGACCTTGCGCATTTATCACTCGGTTTCGCTGTACGACGACAGCAGCCTGAGCCCGCTGCAAATCGCCGATGCGCGCATCGAACAGCTCGGCGACACGCGCACCTACGAGAAAGACATCAACGGCCTGCGCCACGGCGTGATCGAGATGCGCTACGCGATCTATCCGCAGCACAGCGGCCTGCTGACGATCGCCCCGCAGACGTTCAGCGCCACGCTGGTCGATACCGCGCCATCGGCAGACGCCTCGGGGCCGAAGCCCGGCAAACTGATGCGCGTCAGCTCGGCGTCGATTCCGCTGACGGTCAAACCGAAACCGCTGACCTACCCGGTCGATGCACCCTGGCTGCCGGCGCGCAACCTCAGCCTCAGCGAAAGCTGGAGCCCGGAACCGGATCACACCCAGGTCGGCGATTCCCTGACCCGCAGCCTGACCCTGAAAGTCGAAGGCCTCGCCAGCTCGCAACTGCCAGCCCTTCCCGCCACCGACGTCAACGGCCTGCGCCGCTACCCCGACCAACCGGTGCTGAGCAACCAGAGCAGCGACCGCGGCATCATCGGCAGCCGCGAAGAACGCGAAGCCCTGGTGCCAAGCCGCAGCGGCGCGATCGACCTGCCGACCGTCGACGTGGTCTGGTGGAACACCTTCGAAGACCACCTCGAACACAGCAGCCTGCCCGCGCGCACCCTGCAAGTGGCGAACAACCCCAGCCTGCAAATCGACACCCCGGCCGGCACCCTGCAACCGAGTACGCCCGACAACGACACCCTGTGGTGGTGGAAACTCAGCACCCTGATCCTCGCCTGCACCACCCTGCTCGGCTTCGGCCTCTGGTGGCGCGCCCGCTGGCAACCGGCAATCCACCGCGCCGCCCAGACCGGCCCGAGCCCACGCACCCTGCTCGACGACATCAAACGCGCCAGCCAGGCCAACGACCCCCACGCCACCCGCCAGGCACTGGACGCCTGGGCGCGGCAGCAGCCGGAGACACTGGCAGACATGGCCGCGCGGTTTGTACCGTTGTCGGACGCGTTGGACGGGTTGAATGGTGCGCTGTACAGCGAGACGGGGCAGCATTGGCAGGGTGAGGATTTGTGGCGGGCGATCCGAACTATTCCCGCCGCCGAGCGCGTGCAGGATCCGGTGAGTGAGAGTGGATTGCCGCCGCTTTATCCGAAGTGAAAAGCGAAAGATCGCAGCCTTTGGCAGGCCCTACGGATTGAGTGTAGGAGCTGCCGAAGGCTGCGATCTTTTGGTCTGAAAGTCTGGAATCAATATGCGAATTTTGTTTGGACTTGTTCGCCTTCTCGATAGGAGAGGACAAATGACTTCCATGGCTCGCCACGCTTGACTGCGCTGTCCTGTAATTCGCGGACCAGACGTAGAATTATCGCGCCGTTGATGTCTTCCTCGACGTTCCAGTCCTCGACGCCGTCTTTCTCAACGCATAGCTCCGTCTCGATGTAGCCCTCCCCCAACTCCACGCCATAACGGAACGCGTCATAGCCATGGACGATGCCGGCTTCGACCACCTGAAAGATCTCTTGGACGATCTTTATGTCTTCGGTAATCACTGTAAAACCTCCGGATTGCGTCGGATGCAGAGTTCTCTCAGAGTGGCGGCACAGATGCAGAGATCGTGGGTTGCGCAGTTTGATCCGCTGTATGAGTCTGGTGAGAGGTCAATAGCTGAAATTCGTTTTCACCTGTTCGCCCTCGCGGTATGACATGACAAAAGATTTCCAAGGCTCTCCACGTTGCACGGCGTTGGCTTTTAGTTCTTTTGCCAGAAAATACACGTCGGAAATATCAAAATCGATCTCGGCATCCGTCACTTCAATGCCGTTCTTTTCGACAGTCAACTCGGCCTCCATAAACCCCTCTCCCATCTCGATCTCGTAACGAAAAGAGTCGTAGCCGTGGACGATGCCGCCATGAACGATTCGGAAAATGCTTTTAATGACTTCTAATCTTCGATGACCATGCCTGTCCGTTCGACGTCCCGTGGTTCAATAACCAAATTTCGTTCGCACTTGTTCGCCATCGCGATACGAGAGCACGAAGGATTTCCATGGTTCGCCCCTTACTGCTGCATTTTCGTGAAGCTTCTCCACGAGCATGTAGATTTTTGAATTATTGAAATCCGTTTCGGCATCCCATCTCTCAACACCATCTTTCTCAACGGCAAGTTCAGCTTCCATATAGTTACCGCCCCATTCGACGCTATAGCTGAATGCGTCGTATCCCTTGACAATCCCGGCTTCAACCAATTGAAAAATCTGGTTGACGATTTCAAAATCCTGAGTAATCACGCTTTTACCTCTGGAACATGCTTGGCTTCGTTTTTAAACGTCACCGTTTTTGGCTTGCCATCTATGGTGTACGTCAATATTAGTGAATCGGGTCTTGGATTGCCTGGATCTGCTCTCTCAAACTTGATCGTCGTCTGCCCTACAGTTTTAGAAGGATCATTGAGCGCCTCCTTGATTCTATTTTCATAGAAAACCTTGTAGGCCGAATTGTTGAAATTCTTATCCTGTGGAAACAGATTGTACCCATCGCACGTGCCGCCCTGGCTACACGCTTGCGCATGCCCGCCCACATCCGTGTCTCTGCCTTCCTTGCCTGCTTCAGTTTGCCTCGGATCCCGAGGAACCTTCTCTTTGGTCGGTGTAAATGTCAATTCCTCGACCATGCCTTTGCTGTTGGTGGTGAAGCTTGTGCCGTTATCAAGCTCATAACGGGTGTTCGGGCTTCTGGCAGCAGGATTGTTGAGCAATTCATATTCATGGCTACCCTTGACGGACTTGGTGGTATCGACTTTAACAACCGTCTCGACGTGAGTCTTGGGCGCATCGCCATGGAACGGGGAAACAGGTGGATTGGTCTTTGGTCCGTCAACCCAGCCTTTGCCTGGGGAGTCGCCAAGTTCATCTGCCCAACCCGGATGCTTGGGATCTATAGGATCCGTCAGCTTCCCGCCGCCGGTTCCCTTGTTTCCGGCGATACTGAAAACCTTGCCAGTGATGCTACCTGCCATGTTGGTTGCGGTGCCTAGTGCGATGTTCAGCAGCGTAGTGGCCCCGCGCACATAAACGTCGCCCTTTTGATCGCTTACACCGAGTCCAAACATCTTCTTGAAGGCGTTATCGCTGGCTTCCAGGCGTTTCTTGTCTTCACCGCTGAGCTCGCTGGCGATGCCCTTCGCAATTGCATCCTTGGCGGCATCAATCTTGTCGCCGAATAGCTTGGCGATCAGGACATTTCCTGCCAGACCAACAGCTGCTTTTGCTGGCCCCATCGCTGCCTGGATGGCGAGGCCAAGCAGCTGAACTTGCTCCTTGGGTAGCGTATCCATGTAGCTTTGTAGCTTTTCAGCCTCAAACAGGAGCTTGTCGCCCGGAGAATCGGGAACGAGCTTTACGGTTCCGATGGCGCGATTTTCGCCATCCGTGTCCCGGAAGTGGGTATAAACCGGATCCGATGCCTGACTTTTATCACCACATCCGGTTGAATCACTGCAGCCCTGTTGCTGCTGTGCGAATGTGACGAATACCTGCGCGAATTTGCGAATGACTATTACGTCTTCAGGCTTCAGATCATTTATATCCCCCGGCTTCCCTCCATTGCGCACCAGATTTTTGGCAATGCTAAGTGCTAGTTCGTCCCCCAGATCCTGACGCGCCGAGGCTGGCACTTCATCCAGCGATACTCGCTGTGCCTGAAGATTGTTCCAGGCCTGACCAACCAGGTTGACAGGCCCTGTGACGAGGGACAGCGCAGCTTCGATAGAGCCCTGAGTGGCGTCACCGTAGTTCTCTATTTTTTCTGCCCAGTCCTTCAATGTGCCCGAAGGATCGGCGACGGCCTCAAGTGACGATTTGCTCACGTACAGATCGGTGCGAGACTCCTTGTCCTTGGTGATCTCGTAACCTTTGTCTACGTCGCGATTCAAACCGGCAGCCGAATCCTTGCCCGTTTCGGCGTCCTGGCGTACCACGATCTCGCCGGCGCCGACGGTGCCGCGCACGATCTGTTCACGGTCTTTGTCGTACTTCCAGCCGTTGACGCTCCAGCCAGTTTCGCCCTCCTTGCCTTTACCAACCTGGCTGCCGTCCTGAGCACCGCTGCCTTTGCCAGCGGTGTAACTGCCACCGACGTTCAGGTAATAACCGTGCTCTTTGTCTGTACCGGCGATGTCACTGAAGCCCAGCGTGCCGGTATCCAGTTTCAAATTGCCGTTGTCGGCGGCGATCAGTGCACCGTCCAGTTGGGTGTGATTTTCGGTACGAATATCGACTTTGTTTTTACCGGTAATGCTGGTTTGCTGTTCGATCCAGTTCGTCTTGCCGGTGGTCTGGCCGTAACCGACTGAACCGCTGACACCAGCGCCCGGACCAAATGTGGCGGTTACACTGATATCGAACTCTTTACCCTTCACTTTCCCGGTGTCAGGGACCGAAGACACATTCAGATCACCGCCCACGCGCCCATTGACCTCATCACCACGCAACGTAGCGCCAGCGATATTGGTGTCCTTGCCGCTGGTGAAGCCCAGCCGGTCGCCCGCATAGAGGTAAGCCTCCTGCTGACGCTCGCCCTCACGCTCCAGATTGCCCTTGCCCAGGTTGACGCTGGCGTACACGCCAACACCCTCGGAACCAAACACCAGCCCCATCTCCCCGCCGCCGTTGTGGCGGTTGCGGTCACTGCTGCTGTCGTTCTGTGTCGAGCGGATATTGAGGTCATTGAAAGCGTTGAGCTCGATATCACGGCGAGCAGTGACCTGAGTACCGATCAGGTTGAGATCGTGTTCGGCTTGCAGATTGACGTCCCGGCCAGCACCCAGTTGAGTCGGCGTGGAAGTGCCATGTGAACCATCTTCAGTGGCGACCCCGTAGCTGCCGCCGACACCGATCTTGAAGCCACCACTGGTTCCGCCATGGATGCCGCCCCAGCTTTCGCGCTGGGTACTGTCTTGGCTGACATTGCCTTTGGCGACGTCGAAGGTGACATCGCGTCCGACAACATTGATGTCGCGCCCCGCCTGGAACTTCGCACCCTTTACCGTCACATCATTTTTGGCATTCAGGTTCAGGTCGTGGCCGGCATTCAAGGTTGACGACCGATTGCTCTGCTCGATGCTCTGCTGACTGCTGCTTTGCTTGCTGTTGCCGAACTTGACGTCCGCAGTCGGGCCCGAAACAAATTGGCCGACTGCATCCACCGCCTTGAGGGTGCTCGAGCCTTTGCTGACGTTGTCCTCACCTTTACCGGCGCCATTTACAGCGTCTTTGGTCTGGCCGTAGTTATGGTTCAGGCTCACGCCCAAGCCATTGCGTTCGGCCTCGCGCTGCTGTTCCACCAAAAGCGTTTCGCGAGCCGCGTCAATGTTGATATTGCGCCCGGCGGTCAGGTTGATGTCGTTATTCGCCACCAGATCCGAGCCGGTCTGGTTGATATCGCGTTTGGCGTTGATGCTCAGATCCTGGCCGGCACTGATCTGGCTGGCGGCACCGGTCTGCTGTTCGCGCCGGTCCTTTTCCTTGAGCCCATCGGCACCGGCAAAGAAACTCACGCCATTAGCGTCACTGGAAACGCCGATACCGGCTTTTTTCGATTTCGACCAAGCCTGCTCGGCACTCTCGTCGGAAGCGGCGACTATGCTGACGTCTCGACCCGCGTCCATGCTGACGTGGCGTCCGGCATCGATTCCGCTGCCTAGAACGTTGATATCGCGCTCGGCGCTCAGGATCGTGTCCCGCCCGGCGCTGACCATGCTGCCAACGCTCGTGCTGCCTTCACCCAGCCGTCCCGCCTCTTTGGCTGAAGAAAGGGAAAGGAAACCGCCGGAAACAGAAAGCCCGGTTTTCTTTTTGTAGGCTTCACTTCGGCTGTAGTCGGTTTCGTCCGCCGAAATCAGGTTTATGTCACCGCTGTCATCGACCAGACCGGCGCGGAACTCGACGTCGTTGGCCGCTGAAACGGTGCTGGCCTGCAACAGGAAATCCTTGCCTGAAGCAACGACTACGTCATTGCCAGCCTGGAACTCGCTGGCGATCTGACTGGTGCTCGTGTTGACTGCGTTTTTACCGCTCTTAGAGAGACCGAAAGATCCCTTCTTGGTGGTTTTGCTGTAGTCACTGTGCTCGTCAACACTGGAGAGCACCGAGATATCGTTCAACGCGCCCAGGACAAGATTATTACCAGCCTTCATTTGGCTGCCAATGACAGTAACGTCGCGGCCTCCATTCAAAGAGACGCCGCCTTCGGCCGACTGGGTGGTGTTGACCGTCAGATCATGGCCAGCCTCAATTACAGAGGCCACGTTGGTGCTGTCGTAGCTTCCTCGCTCTGTGGTTTTACTTTTACCGAATGAACCCTTTTTCTTCTTGTAGTAATAAGACGAACTCTCATCCTTCGCCGAAGCTACGGTGATGTCCTGCTCGGCATCTAGGCTGATGTCCTCGGTCGCTTTGATGCGGCTGGCAATGATGCCCAGGTCGTTGCCGGCGTTCAGCGCGATGTCGCGGCCGGCGTTCAACACTGATGATTGCTGCGTGATGCTGTGCGTTTCGTTCGCGCGTTTTTTGCTGCGTGAAACGTAGTCGCTTTCATCGGCGGCCGAGGTGATGACGATGTCGTTACCTGAGTCGACGCTGAGATCCCGCTTGGCATCCAGTCGACTGGCCACAACCGCCACATCTCGATCGGCACTGATCGACAGATCCCGCCCGGACGTCACTTCAGCGCCGTGCTGGGTGATGGTCTGGTTGAGGAAGTTGCTGCCGCGTGAGTCGGTGCGGCGATCCTGGACCGAGGTGATGTTGACGTCGCGTCCTGCGTCGAGCGCCATGTCCTGACCGCTGCTCAGGACGCCACCGATGTTGCTGATGTCGCGACCTGCGCCAACGTTCAGATCATTGGCGGCTTCGATCCGCGCGGCGTTGTTCAGTACGTCGCGATGCTGCAGCGTGCCGCCGTAACTGGAGTCGTAGCCGTACACGTCGCGCTGGTTGATCACATCGCCGCGAGTAGCGGTCAGGCTGACATCGCGCCCGGAGATAATGCCGCCACCGCTGTTGACGATGTTATTGCCGGCCTTGAGCGTCAGGCGCTCGCCCGCCTCGATCAATCCTGTATTGGAGAGGTTGTTGCCGGCCTCGGCCGACAGGTTATTGGAGGCGCGAAGCGTGCCGGCGTTGGTCAGGTCCGTACCGGCAATCAGGGTTACGTCGCCGCCCTGGATCAGCGCACCGTTGGGTGCCAGTCGGTTATTGGCCTGGGCCAGATACAGCACCGGCACCAGCACTTTCTCGCCATTCACTTCGTGCTCTTCGAGCCAGACGATGTCGTGGGTCAGGGCTGCCACTTGCTGAGCAGTCAGAGTTACGCCAACGGACAGGTTCAGTTCATTCTTGCTGGCGACGGCGTTATTCATCAGGTACTTGAACATGGCCTCGTCGGAGGTCTGCCCATCGATGAAACGCTGGCCGGTACGGGCGACAATGGCTTGCTGCACCAGGCGCTGTTCGAACAAGCCATCGCCCAGACGCTTGGCGCTGTTGTCGGGGTCATAGCCGAGTTTATCGAGCAGGTAGTCCGAGCTCATGAACTGTTTGAGCTCAGTGAGCGCCGGGTTGGTCTCGATCAGGTATTTGTGTGGATTGGAACGCACGCTGGTGTCGGGCAGGCCCTGTACCCGCGGCACGTCGAACGAAACGTTGCCACGATTGGGCGGCAACACGCCGACCGGGCCATCCCCGGCGGCCGTGCCGACATTGATCAGCGCCGCCTGATCGTTGAGATTGAGCGATGGCCGGGCCGCCAGAGCGAGCTCGCGGTTCTTGACCGATACAGGATCGCTACCGTCGAACTGAATATCCGTGGCCTTCCTCACCGGCATGCCGCCCGCATGACTCGACGGAGCAGCGTTGATAGATCCGATCGTCCTCGACGGGCCAGATGCTAGTGTCGGATCGCTGCCGCCTTTACCGCTGAGTCGGAACAGACCGTTGTCGCCGGTTGGCAGCGTGAAGCCAGGCAGTGCCAGCGGGTTGACTTGTTGTTGAGCCAGATCTGGTGGCAACTGCGGGTTCAGAAAAACCACGGTAGGTTTGGCGGAGTTTTTCACCCCGGTGTCCGCGGTGCCTTTGACGGTACCGCCGAAGTTTGTGTACGGGTTCAGATTGCCGTTGTTGATCGTGGTTTTAGCGTTGATCTCTACGGCCTGGCCGGCCTGGACAATAGAGGAAACGCTTGAGCCGCCGTTGGTGAAAATGCGGTCGTCTCGTTGTTTTGTACCGGCGAGGATAGGCGAAGGAACTGCTACCTCTGGACCAATGCCAAATTTCGCATTGATCTTGTTCATCATTTGCTTGTTCAGCGCCTGATAATCCCAATGCGTCCCACCCTTATCGGGTTCGTGCCAGGAATCGATGTAGTCATACTGGTTTTTTGAGTTTCGATCTGCATACGCTTGAAGTTCAGTGCTGATCCAACTCGACTGGGGCTTGCCGGGAAGTCCTCCGATTTTGTAAACACGCATCCGCGTGAAATTACCCGACTGCAGACCAAAGTTATCGAACGTATCGACATCAAGCTTTATGTTTTTGCCGGCCGAGATCAGCGACGCGGTATTGGTGAAGGCGCCAACATTGGCGGTCAGATTGCCGGCTACTGAAAGCGACGCTTGCGGCCCGGTAATTGTCGATGTCGATTCAAAATTTTCATTAACGTAGAAAGTCGTACCGCTGAAGGTGATGTCCCCGGAGATAAATTTTTCCTCGCCAATCACTCCCTCGGTCTTGTTATTGAAGCTATTGGCCGACAACGAAAAATCACCGTCGACATTGATCGAAGCCGCGAGGTTATTCACGCTGTTCGCGCGGCCACCGCTCATGCCGGCAATGGTCAGATTGCCGATGCTGTAAACATCGCCCGTCTGGTTGGTGAAGTCATTGACCAGCAGGTTCATGTTGCCACCGCTGAACAACAAGCCGTGATCGTTCACTAGACTTGCCGTCTTGACTGTCAGATCCTGAGCGGCTCCCAGCGTACCGGTGTTGCTGACGCTGCCCGCGTTTATCGTCATGCCGTAATTGGAAGTCAGTCTTCCGCCAGCATTGTTCAGCGACCCGCTGATGTTGTACGTACCCTGTCCGCCACTGCTGATGCTCGCGAGACTGGTCAGGCCCAGTTGCGCAGCATTGAAGGTCATATCGCCCAGACTGCTCACCCGCCCATTGCCGCCGTAAGTCCCGCTCAACTGAATATCAAGCCCGCCATCACTGGCAATCAACCCCTCGTTCGTCCAGTTCCCGCCACGTCCCACCAACTGATTCGAGGCCAGCAATTGCCCACTGGCCGTCTGCACAAAATTGCCGACATTCACCGTCAACCGCCCGGCCTGAATCACGCTGCTGTTGGTCCAGCTGTCTGCATTCAGAGTCAAACCACCACGCGTCACCAATGAGCCGCCGGCGTTCATTACGTTGGTAGTGGAGATGCCGAATTCACCGAGGCCGACATGGGTCACCGTGCCGCCAGCGTTGAGCAAGCTCGGTGCGGCGAGGGTGAAGTCGGTGTTGGCGGTTTCCACCAGGCCGTTGCGGTTGTCGAACTGGCTGCCGATCTGGAAAAGGGTTTTGCCGCTGCTGCCGAGGGCGCGCAGTTTGCCGCTCTGGTTGTTGAGATTGGCGGCGCGAATCGCCAGGGTGCTGGCGCTTTCGATCAGGCCACTGTTGTTGGCGAGATTGCCGCCAAGGCCAATGTCGATGAGGCTGCCGCTGACTTGGCCGGCCGTGTTGTTCATCGAGCCGGCGATGACGTTCACCTGGCCGCGGGCATAGATGCCGCCGCCGCTGTTGTCGAAGGCGTTGCCGCCGGCGTTGAGCAGGATGTCGCCGCTGTTGGCGGCAATGCGCCCGCCGTCGCTGTAGATGCCGCCCAGTGCGCGCAGGTCGAGGCGACTGCCTTCGATCTTGCCTGACTGGCCGTTGCGCAGGACACCGGTCAGACGGGTTTGCAGCAGACCTTTGAGGCTCGACAGCACGCCGCCTCGGCTGTCGAGGCTGGCGGCGGTGAGGTTCAGGTCGCCGTTCTGCGCAATGATCTTGCCGCCCTGGTTGTCGATTGCGCCGTTGCCCGTGTTGACGGTCAGCGCGGTCATGCTTTGCACCGCACCGTTAGCGTTGTTCAGTGCGGCTGCGGTGAGGGTGGCGTCGGCGGCGCCGCTGGAAATCAGGCCATCGCCGTCGTTGCGCAGCAGGCCGCCGGCGGTGAGATTCAGTTGGCCGCTGCCGGCGATGGTGCCGCGCTGGCTGTTGTTCAGATCGCCGCTGGTGAGCAGGCTCAGCAGACTCTGGCTGATCATCTGGCCGCCACGGTTGTCGATGCTGGTCGAACGCGTCAGCACCAGCGGCCCGCTGCTTCCGAGCGCGCCGTTGACGTTGGTCAGCGCGCCGAGCAGGTCGAGTGTGACGCGATCATCGCCGACCAGACTGCCGCCGCTGTTGTTCAACGCACCGCCGGTGAAGGTCAGGGCGTTTTTCGCATTCAGGTTACCCGAGGCATTGTTCAGGCTCGCCGCCCGGATATCGAGGGCGTCGGCACTTTTGATCAAACCACCGGAGGCGTTGTTGAGTTCGCCGCCGAGCACGGTCAGGGTTTGCTTGCCGTCGCTGGTCAGCGTGCCGGCGCTGTTGTTCAGGCTGGCGGCCTTGATGAAAAGCTCGCCCTTGCTGCCGACGCCTCCTTGGGTGTGGTTGATCAGCGCGCCGCTGAGGTCAATGCTGACATTGCCGAGCTGGCTGGAGATCGCGCCAACGAGGCTGTTATCGATAGTGCCGCCGGCCAGGGTCACGCCGGTCCAGCCTGAGATCAGGCCGCCGTTGTTCTTCAGCTCGGCTGCGGTGAGGGACAGTTGCTGATTGCTGATCAGGTTGCCGCCGCGATTGTCCAGACTATTGGCGTTGAGGCTGAAGCTGTTGACGCTGGAAACCTCACCTTTCTGGTTGTTCAGGTCACGCAGGGTGGCGATGCTCAGCACGCCTTTGCTGTTGATCACGCCGTCCTGGTTATTGAGGTCACGCAGATGCGCAATGCTCAGCGCGCCTTTGCTGCTGATCACCCCGCCCTGGTTGTTGAGGTCCTGCGCGGTGGCGCCGAGGTCGATGGCAAGGCCAGCGGCACCCACCAGCGTGCCCTCCTCGTTGTTCAGGCCGGTGCTGTTGAGGGTCAGTTGTTGCGCGGCGCGGATGCTGCCCTTGTTGTGGTTGTCGAGCAGGCCATCGACGGTCACCGAGATATCGCTGTCACTGAGCAATACGCCGCCATCGCTGTTGTCGAGACTGGCCGCGCGAACCTGCAACGCTGCTGCCGCGATCGTGCCTTTGATCGAGGTCAGGGCCTTGTCGAGGATCAGGCTCAGTTTCTGATTGCTCAGCACTTGGCCGCCGCTGTTGTCCAGCGATTTGGCGATCAGTTCAAAGGCCTGCTCGCTGGAAATCTCGCCACCACGGTTGTTCACCTCAGCGAGATTCTTCAGCAGCAACTGCCCTGGCGCATTGATCACCCCACTCTGGTTGTTCAGCGCACCACCGTGCAGATCGACGCTGACGCTGGCGTGGCTGCTGAACAGTTTGCCGCCCTGCTGATCGAGGCCCTGAATATCGGCAGTCAACGCATTGCCAGCGCCGAGGCTGCCAGCCGTATTGGTCACTTTGCCGGCGCTCAACTCAAGCTGATCGGCGGCGTAAATGCTCGCCTGACTGTTATTGAGTTCGCCGGTAGTGATGTGCAGATTGCTTTTGCTGCTGATCACGCCTTTCTGCTGGTTGTCCAGCGCGCTGCTGGTGAGCGTCAACGCTGCATCGGTCAACAACTGGCCGCCCCGGTTGCTGACCGCACCGCGTGTGTCGACGCTGAGCGCTTTGGCGCTGGACAGCGTACCGCCATCGTTATTGAGGCTTTGCGCATCGATCGCCAGCGCCCCTTCGCTGAGCAGACTGCCCTGCGCGTTGTTCAGCTCGCCAGAGAGGGTAATCGCGAGGTCTTGTTGCGTGGTCAGGCGAGCGCTGTTTTCCAGACTCTTGCCGACCAGCGTCAGCCCGGTAACGCCGGACAGCACGCCGTTATTGCGGTTGATCACCTCGTTGACGGTCAACGCCAGATTGCCGCCCGCCAGCATGTAGCCGCTGTCGCTGTTGTCGAGCCAGGCGCCGATCAGGCTCACGCCGGCCTTGCTCGACAGTTCACCGCTGCGGTTATCGACATGGTCGACGACCAGTTGCAGCGCCTGGGTCGAACCGACCAGGCCCTCGCGGCGGTTATCCAGACGCGCCGCCGTGAGCGTCAGGCCCTCGTCGGCGATGACCACGCCAGCCTGGTTGTCGAACAGATCGCTGACGGTGAAATCGACCTCGCCACGCCCGCGAATCTCACCGCCGCTGTTGTCGAGGCTGGCGCTGCGCGCTTGGAGGCCAGCAGAGGCGATCAGGCCTTTCACGTTGCTCAGCGCACGGTCGATGACCAGGGTGAGTTTTTCATTGCTGAGCAGCTTGCCGCCGTCGTTGTTCAGGCTTTGCGCGCTTAGATTCCAGGCTTTGGCAGCGGAGATTTCCCCGGCGCTGTTGTTCACATCCTTGAGGTTTTTTAGCAGCAGTTGCCCCGGCGTATGAATATTGCCGCGCTGGTTATCGAGCAGGCCATTGTTGAGGTCCAGGGTCAGGTCGCCGTTGCTGAACAGCTCGCCGCCGTCCTGCTGCAGCGAGGTGACGGAAGCCTGCAGGGTTTTCTGGCTGCCGATGATGCCGCCGGAGTTATCCAGATGCGCGGTGGTCAGCAACAGCGTGCCGTCCGTGGCGAGGCTGCCGCCCTGCCGGTTCTTGAACTCACCGGTGGTCAGGGTCGAATCGGCCTTGGCACTGAGGATGCCGTTGTCGCTGTTATCGAGACTGCCGCTGGTGAAGGTCAGGCCCTTTTGCGAGGCGAGCAGCCCGCCCTGATTCTGTACCCCGGCGACGCTGGTCAGTGCCATCGCTTCCAGGCTCGACAGCTTGCCCAGGCGATTGTCGAGGCTGCCGAGATTCAGGGTCATCTGCCCTTCACTGCTGATCAGGCCTTGCTGGTTATCGAGGGCATTGTCGAGGGTCAGGTTCAGTGTGTTCTGGCTGACGATCCGCCCGCCCACATTGCTCAAACCGATGCCGCTGAGCGTCGCCGCGCCTTTGCTGAAAATCAGGCCATTGGTGGCGTTGATGATCTGCGCGACTTTCAGGCCCAGCGTGGTGTCGGACAGCACCTTGCCGCCCTCGCTGTTATCCAGGCGTGCGCCATTGATATGCAGGTCGAGTTGGCTGGAAAGCGTACTGGCGCGGTTGTCGATCTGGTCGACATTGACGGTCAGGGTCTTGAGCGACCCGACCAGGCTGTCCTGGCGGCTGTTGAGAGTCTTGCCGGTGAGTTTCAGATTGCCTTCGGCAACCAGTTCGCCGGTTTGCTGAGTCAGGTTGTCGATGCTGGCGTCGATATCGCCCTTGCCGGAAATCCGTCCGGCATCGTTGGTGACATCCCGGGCTTTGAGGCTCAACAGTCCGGTCGAGGTCAGCAAGCCGCCATTGCTGTTGTTCAGCGTGCTGCCTTCGAAGGTCAGCGCTGCCTTGCTCTCGGCGCGGCCCTTGTCGCGGTTATCCAGATTATCGATCAGCAGCGTCGTCGCTTTGTCGGCGCGCAAAACACCCGCACGGTTGTCGGTGGTCGCGCTGCTGACGGTCAGGGTGTCGAGACCGGAAATCTTGCCGGCGCGGTTATCCAGGCGCGTGGCCTGCACGTCCATCGCACCGTTGGCCTGGATCAGGCCCTTGCTCTGGTTGTTCAATTGATCGCTGATGCGCGTGGTCAGCGTGCCTTCGCTGGTCAACTGGCCTTGCTGGCTGTTGTCCAGTTGTTGCGCTTTTATCGCTACGGCCTGTTTCGCGCCGATGCGCCCGGTGCGATTGTTGATGGCGCCGAGGGCGGTGATGTCGAGCAAACGGCCAGCGGTGATCAGGCCGGCGACGTTGTCCAGCGAGGTGACCGTGAGTACTACGTCGCTCTGGCTGCCAAGTTCACCGTTGCTGTTGATCAACTGACCGATGTTGCCGGTGAGTCTGCCATTGCTGGTGAGCGTGCCTTGATTGTTCAGCACCTGATTGGCTGTGAGGGTCAGGCTGTTGTTGCCCAGCACTTTGCCGGCGTTGCGGTTGTCCAGCGTGCCGGCGGTGATGCTCGTGGTCTGGCCGCTGAGCAGACCATTCTGGTTGTTGAGGGTTTGCGCGGCGTTGACGGTCAGGTTGCGGCTGGCGCTGAGGCTCTTGCCACTGTTGTTCAAATTCTGTGCGCGAAGGCTCAAATCACCGTTGCTGTTACGGCCGCCGTCAGCATTAACGCCGGCTTCGATGGCGCCGGCGTTGGTCAGTTGCCCACCGGCGCTGAGCACCACGCTGTCGCGGGCGGCCAAGGTCTGGCGGTTGGTCAGGTTGCCTTGGGTCTGTACGTTGAGCGACGTGCCGGCGTAAACCGGAGCTTGCGCGTCGAGGCTGGCTGCCTTGACGTTGACCGCGCCGGTAGCCGAGGTGTCGGCCAGGCTCAGTTGCCCGTTCGCATCCAGCTGAATATCGCCGCCGCTGGCGATCAGTTTGCCGTCGAGTTTCACCCCGACCCCGGCCTCGGTGCCGACCAGTTTGATCGCCCCGGCGTACATGCCGCCGAGTGCCGAGGAGTCGATGGCCAGTTGCGGTTTGGCGCTACCGTCGTCGGCGCGGGCGGTGGCATTGAGGGTGTCGGCGTTGACGTCGTTGCGACCGGCGACGATGGTCAGGTTCTGTGCCTGGATCTGCGCATTGATTTTGGCGCTGCGGGTGATGATTTCGAAGCGGTCGATATTGGTTGCGTTGATGCCCGCGCCTTCGATAGCCACGCTGCCCTGATCGACCTGAAAGCGATCCAGCCGACCGTTTTCCAACACTGGTTTACCGGTAGTCAGCGTCACCCGTGGTGCGTTGATGAAACCGCAGCCATTGCAGGTGATGCCGTACGGGTTGGCGACAATCACTCGCGCAGACTGCCCGGCCACTTCGGTGTAGCCGCGCAACTGACTCGGGTTGCCGCTGATGACTTCGTTGAGAATCGCCTGGGCCGAACCGCTGTTTTTCAGGTTCGGGTTGCCGATGACGTGGCCGCCCAGTTGCGTGTTCGATGTTTGCGCTGCGCCGTTGTTGAGAATGACGCCCTGCGCACCGACGTTGTAGTCGTGGAACTGGTTGTGCGACAGGCCACTGGCGTTGGGCGTGGCGATGTTGACGATCGGCACGCCGTTGCCGGCACGGTCCAGCGTGGTATTCGGGTTGGCAACGACGATGCCATCGGCCTGCGCCCACAGCGGTTGCCAGAACATGACGTTGGCCAGCAGGAACGCCAGTCCGCGCTTGGGCATGCCGAGGAACTGCTCGCGTTTGGCCGTAGCGGCAGAAGGCTGGCGAGCGAGGAATGCGTACTGGCGAACGTCCATGTAGAAGATCCTGCAACGGGCAATAATCGGTCTGATCAGGTGCCATGCTCCGCAGGAAAGCGGCGCGGATGAGCGCAAAGAGTCGCTGGCATCCCTGCAATAGCGCACTAGTATCAAAATAGTGGCGCGATATTAGATGGCCACTATTTTGACGTCAATTAATGGATGCGTTGAAAAATCGATTTCGATGAGCGGTTGTGCCGGAATCCCCGTTGCACCGTTCACCGCCCGCCTGCGCGATAAGCCCCACCGGCGCAATAATCTGTAAACTCTCCCCTCTTTCGCCGCCCTCATTTCATCTGCGGCCATCACCTCTTTTCTGTAGCGGAGTCCACCTTGCGTCTGTTCCACACCTCCGACTGGCACCTTGGGCAAAACCTGCACGGCCAGGAGCGCGATTTCGAGCACGCGTGTTTTCTCGAATGGCTGCTGCGCCAGTTGCACTTGGCGCAGCCGGATGTGCTGCTGATCGCCGGAGACATCTTCGATACGGTCAATCCGCCGGTCAAAGCGCAGGAACGCCTCTACGATTTCATCGTCAGCGCTCACGAACAGCAGCCGCTGCTGACCATCGTGATGATTGCCGGCAACCATGATTCCGGCTCGCGGATCGAGCTGCCGGCGCCGTTGATGCGGCGTTTGCGTACTCACGCGTTGGGTCGGGTGCTGTGGCTGGATGACGGGCAGCTCGACGCCGAGCGCTTGTTGCTGCCGCTGCCGAATGCGCAGGGAGAAATCACCGCGTGGTGTCTGGCGCTGCCGTTCTTGCGCCCGGCGGAAGTCACCGGCGCGCATCTGGGCGACAACTATCTGCGTGGCATCGGTCAGGTGCATGAATGGCTGATCGCGGCGGCGAATGCCAAGCTTCAGCCCGGTCAGGCGTTGATTGCTATCAGCCACGCGCACATGGCCGGCGGTTCGGTGTCGGAGGATTCCGAGCGCAGCCTGATCATCGGCAATGCCGAAGCGCTGCCCGCCAGCCTGTTCGGCGAAAGCATCAGCTATGTCGCCCTCGGCCATTTGCACAAGCCGCAGAAGGTCAACGGCGAGGAGCGCATTCGCTACAGCGGCTCGCCGATTCCGCTGTCGTTCTCCGAAATCGGTTATCAGCATCAGATTCTCGATGTGGTCCTCGACGGTGAAACACTGGTCAGCGTCGAGCCGAAACTGATCCCGCGCTCGGTCAATCTGCAGCGCATCGGCCCGGCGCCGCTGGCCGAGATTCTGCTGCAACTGGCCGACCTGCCGAACATCGATCTGCTCGCCGAAACCCAGCGCCAGCCATGGCTCGAAGTGCGCGTGCGCCTCGATGAGCCGCAGCCGGATCTGCGCCATCAAGTGGAAACCGCACTGCAAGGCAAAGCCGTGCGACTGGTGCGCATCGCCGCTGAATACGCTGGTAATCGTGGCGCCGATGGCAGCGATGACGGCAGCACGCTGATCGAACTCGACCAGCTCACCCCGCAGGAACTGTTCAGCCGCGCCTGGCTCGACAACTACGGCAGCGAGGTCGACGAGCAGACGCTCAAGGACTTCGCTGAACTGCTGCAGGACGTGCAACTGGAGGGCGAGCAGCCATGAAGATTCTCGCCATTCGTTTGAAGAACCTGGCCTCGCTGGCCGGGCCGTTCGAGATTGATTTCACCGCTGAACCGCTGGCCAGCGCCGGTCTGTTCGCAATCACCGGCCCCACCGGCGCCGGCAAAAGCACGTTGCTCGATGCCTTGTGCCTGGCGCTATTTGGCGCTGTGCCGCGTCTGAACAACACCGGCCGTGATGCGAAAGTCCCGGATGCTGACGGTGAAATCGCCACTGGCGACCCGCGCACCTTGCTGCGTCGCGGTACCGGCGAAGGCTATGCCGAAGTGGATTTTGTCGGCGTCGATGGCCGCCGCTATCGCGCGCGCTGGGAAGCCAATCGTGCTCGCGAGAAGGCTGGCGGCAAGTTGCAAGCGAGCCGGCAGAGCCTGCGCGACATCGATCAGGATCAACTGCTCGCCAGCCAGAAAGGCGAATACAAAACCCAGCTGGAAGCCGCGCTGGGCCTGAACTTTGAACAGTTCACTCGCGCTGTGCTGCTGGCGCAGAGTGAGTTCAGTGCGTTCCTCAAGGCTGACGACAACGACCGCAGTGAACTGCTGGAAAAACTCACCGACACCGCGCTCTACACCCGCCTAGGCCGTCGCGCCTTCGACAAGACCAAAGAAGCCCGCGAAGCACACAAGCTGTTGCAGGATCAGGCCACCGGCGTGACGCCGCTGGCACCGGAAGCCCGCGCCGAACTCGACGAGCGTTTCAACACCGCGCAGCAACAGATGAGGGCGCAACAAGCGCAGCTCAAACAGCTTGAGCAACAGCATGCCTGGCTGAAGGATTTGCGTCTGTTGCAGGAAGCGCAGCAAGCGGCCAGCGAACAACTGCAAACCGCGCAACAGCAATGGCAGGCCCTGGCCGGCGAGCGGGTGAAGCTGACGCGTCTGGAACAGCTTGGCCCGCAACGCCATCAGTTCGCGCGCAAGGCCGAGCTCGATGCGCTGCTGACACCACTGGCGGCGCAGATTGCCGCGCACACGCAACAACACGTGGCACTCGGGGAACGCCAGACGCAGCTGGAACAGAACCTCGACGCAGCGAAAGTCGCCCTGAGCGCAGCGCAACAACGCCAGAGCGAAAATGCGCCGTTGCTGCGTCAGGCATTCGAAGAGCAAAGCACCCTCGCCCGCCTGATCAAGGACACCGCCAGCAGTGCCGAAGCCCGGCAAGCGGCCGAGCAAGCGTTCAAGGATGGCCAGAGCGCGATTCAGGCTTTGCAGGAAAAGCAGACTGAAGTCGCCGCGCGTTTGCAACGCATCGCCGCTGAGCTTGAGCAGAGTGCCCATCTGGCGCCGTTGAGCGATGCCTGGAGCGCCTATCGCGATCGTCTGCAACAGCTGATGCTGATCGGCAACCGCTTGAACAAGGGCCAGAGCGAACTGGCGTCCCTCGAACAGAACTCCGCGCACAGTGCTGAGCAACTGGCCTCGCACAAACAGCAACTGGAAGTGCTGTTCAAAGAAGCCGGCGCAGAGCCGGACGCAGTCGCCGAACAGATCGGCCTGCTTGGCACCTTGCTGCAGGACAACCGCAAACAGCTGCGCGCGATCGAAGACCTGTCGCGCCTGTGGGCGTCTCAGCAGGATCTGGACAAGCGCAGCGCCGAGTTGCAACAACGCCAGCTTGACGCGCAGCAGCAACGTGAACGTCTAACCCAGGACGGTGTGAAAACCAAGGCCGAACTGACCGTCGCCGAGCAGACCCTCAGCGTCACTCGCGAGCTGCTTGAACGTCAGCGGCTGGCGCGCAGTGCCAGTGTCGAAGAGTTGCGCGCGCAGTTGCAGGACGATCAGCCCTGCCCGGTCTGCGGCAGCAACGAGCATCCCTATCACCAGCCCGAAGCGCTGTTGCAAAGCCTTGGCCGTCACGATGAAAGCGAACAGGCCAACGCCCAGCAAGTGGTCGATCAGCTCAAGGAAAAACTGATCGAACTGCGCGGCGAAGTCGGTGGCGTGATCGCACAACAGAAAGAATTGCTCCAGCAACAGGAACAACTCGCGGCGCAGCAACAAGCCTTGGCCCCGAGCCTCGACGCGCATCCGCTGGCCGCGCAACTGTTCAATCAGGACGCCGACAAACGCGACGCCTGGCTCAGCCGCCAGACCGAGCAGTTGAACCAGAGCATCACTCAGGACGAACAACGCCAAAGTGCGCTGCTCACCTTGCAACAGGACGCTGCGCGCTTATCGCAGCAATTGCGTCAGGCTGAAGTGGCGCATCAGCAAGCGGCGCAACAGCTGAGCCATCAGCAGCATGAACTCAACAGCGACCGTCAGCGCCTCGAAGAAGAACTCAGCGCGTTCGGCCCGCTGCTGCCCGCCGACACACTTGAGGCATTGCGCCTGGAGCCGGCGGCAACGTTCATGCAGCTGGACCGGCAGATTGCCGAGCGTTTGACCCAGCTCGAACAGCAAAAGGAAGAGCTGAGCGAACAGCAGCAACGCCAGCAGACGCTGGAGAAAGAACAGGATCGCCAGCAGCTGCGCACTCAGCAGCTGCACAGTGCCGAACAGCAATTCACGGCGTTGACCGAGCAGCAGCAAAGCTGTCAGGAAAAACTCGCGCAGTTACTTGGCGAGCACAGCAGCGCCGAGCATTGGCAGCAGCAGTTGGAACACGCCGTGGAACGGGCGCGCAGCGCGGAAACCAGCACCGCTGAGGAGCTGCAAAGTGTGCGCACGCAACTGGTGCAGATCGCCGCTGAGCTCAAGGCCCAACAGGAACGCCTGCAAGCACTGCAAGCTGAAGACCTGGTACTCGCCGGCAAGATCGCCGATTGGCGCGCCAGCCATCCGGAACTGGATGACGGCGGCCTCGAGGACTTGCTGCGCTTCGATGACGCGCAAGTTGCAGAACTGCGCCAGACCCTTCAGCACAACGAAAAAGCCATCGAACAGGCCCAGGTCCTGTTGCAGGAGCGCGATCAGCGCCTGCTCGATCACCAGGCCCGGCAGGACGGCGCCCTTGATGCCGAACAGCTCGACAGCGCCCTCGCCGAGCTGCAGAACCAGTTCGCCGTCAGCGAACAGCAGTGCGCCGAACTGCGCGCCGAACAGGTTGAAGACCAGCGCCGGCAGAACGCCAATCAGGCGCTGGCCCAGCAGATCGCCGACGCCTATGCCGAGTACCAGCGCTGGGCGCGGCTCAGTGCCTTGATCGGCTCGGCCACCGGCGACACCTTCCGCAAGATCGCCCAGGCCTACAACCTCGATCTGCTGGTACATCACGCCAACGCGCAGCTGCGCCAACTGGTCAAACGCTATCGCCTCAAACGCGGCGGCAGCATGCTCGGCCTGCTGGTAATGGACACGGAAATGGGCGACGAACTGCGCTCGGTGCATTCGCTTTCCGGCGGCGAGACGTTCCTCGTGTCACTCGCCCTTGCGCTGGGTCTGGCCTCGATGGCGTCGAGCACACTGAAAATCGAATCGCTGTTTATCGATGAAGGCTTTGGCAGCCTCGATCCAGAATCCTTGCAACTGGCCATGGACGCGCTCGATGGCTTGCAGGCGCAGGGACGCAAGGTCGCGGTGATTTCCCATGTGCAGGAAATGCACGAGCGGATTCCTGTGCAGATTCAGGTGCGGCGCCAGGGCAATGGTTTGAGCACGCTGGAGGTGAAATGAACACGCTGTATTCCTTCCGCCGCTGCCCTTACGCGATGCGTGCGCGAATGGCCCTGCGTTATGCGGGCTTGCCGGTGGAGATTGTCGAAGTCAGTCTCAAGGACAAACCGGCGCAGATGCTCGCGCTCTCGCCCAAGGGCACCGTGCCGGTGCTGAATGCCGATGGCGTGGTGATCGATGAGAGTCTGCAGATCATGCGCTGGGCGTTGGCGCAGAATGATCCGGATGATTGGTTGCTGGCCGGTGATTCGTTCGCGGCGCTGTGGATGGAGAAACTGATTGAAGGCAATGATCAGATTTTCAAATCGGCTTTGAATCGCTACAAGTACGCCGAGCGTTACCCTGAGCAGCCGATGGAAGCTTATCGGGCTGAAGGTGCGTTGTTTCTGCAGAAACTGGATGAGCTGCTCGAAGGCCGCGATTATTTGCTCGCCGATCACCCAAGCCTCGCCGACATCGCCCTGCTGCCCTTCGTCCGACAGTTCGCTCATGTTGATCGCGAGTGGTTTGCGCAGACGCCTTATCTTCGCTTGCAGGCCTGGTTGCAGCGCTTGCTCGAATCTGAGCTGTTCACCTCGGTCATGAAGAAGTAACCCTCTCTCCCTCTTGATCGTTCCCACGCTCTGCGTGGGAATGCAGCCGGGGACGCTCTGCGTCCCATTGGAACGCGGAGCGTCCCTTGAGGCATTCCCACGCAGAGCGTGGGAACGATCTTCGTCAGGCCAGGGCGTTGCACATGCCCAGCGCCATGCAATCCACTTCAAACGGCCCGAGAAAATCCACCGCGACCTTGACCGGTGGATTGCCGGCCATCAGCCCCAGCGTGTTGGCGCGTTCAATGTTGTGCGCGATGTTGTGGTTGGCCTCTATGGCCCGGGCCAAGCCGCCCACCGAGCCCTGGCCAAACCCCAGGAGTGAGGCGCCGTTGGTCATCAGCGCGAGGCTGGCGATGACCCAGAGTCTGTAGCCTTTCATGCGCCGCCGACTCCTGCGAGTTCGGCCCTGTCGGCCATCGCGCTTTGCGAGCGCAGTTCGAACTGGATGCCGGGGTGGGCGACGTCGATCGGGGCGTCGAAGCTGTGTTCCATTTGCGCGCCGATGCTGACAAACAGCACCACGGCCAGGTACAGACCGATGGCCAGGTAGGCGCCGCGTTTGGCGGAAGTGAGGATTGCGCTGGCCATGGTGTTCTCCGTGGGCAAAGGCTTCGATGGCCACAGAATCAATCAAAAAAGCCGAAGCAACCACTCAGGGTTTGCAATGGTGAATATCAGCTTCGTTGATTATTTAGCGGCTCTATTTGCCGGCGAGAGAAAACCTATGAGTGCAGAACGCGCGCGCGTGTAGAAGCTGCCGAAGGCTGCGATCTTCTGATTGATCGTTCCCACGCACCGCGTGGGAATGCCTCAAGGGACGCTCCGCGTTCCAATGGGACGCAGAGCGTCCCGGGCTGCGTTCCCACGCAGAGCGTGGGAACGATCAGGTTACGCGCGCGTAGGAGCTGCCGAAGGCTGCGATCAAGATCGCAGCCTTCGGCAGCTCCAACAAGGAGATGTCAATTTCAGGCTTGGGTTTTGTGATCCAGCGCGGCGTAGAAGTTGGCGCTTTGTTGCAGGTATTTCTGGGTGTAGCTCTGGGTGTGGGATTTTTTGCTGGCGATTTCGACGTTGGCACCGGCTGGCAATACCACGGTGGCAGAAATGGCGGAAGCGGCGATGACGGAGAAGAGATTGAAATTCATGGCGGTAACCCTCGTGTTCGTTTGCTTGGTTTGCCCGGTCGGGCTGTGAAACAAACGTAACGCTCGAGGGTTGCTCGCTTGAAATCTTTTGTAGCATTAGCCGATATCAGTGCAATTAATACAACGATGCAGGCCCCGCAGAGCGGGGCCTGTGGCTTATTGTCGCACCAGGAATTTCAGGTCGCTTGGCGCGTCCATCGGCAGTTTTTGCACGGTTTTGCCCAGCAGACCGGTCTTGGCATCGCGCTCGACGACGACAATCTGGTTGCTCTTCTGGTTGGCAATCAAGACGAATTTACCGCTCGGATCGAGGGCAAACTCGCGCGGGTGATCGCCTTCGACCGAGCGCTTTTGCAGCTCTTTGAGCTGACCGGTCGCAGGATCAATGCCGAACACTACGAGCTGATTGGCCGTGCCGCGATTGCTCACGTAGAGAAACTTGCCATCAGCCGAGGCATGCAGCGCCGCGCCGGCCTTGTCCGAGGTTGGCTGACCCGCTGCCAGATCGACCAGTTGCGTCTGGGTCAGTACGCCGTCCTTGTAGTCGAACACCGCAACCTGCGCGCTCATCTCCATGGTCAGCCAAGCGTGTTTGCCGTCAGCGCTGAACAGCAGATGACGCGGGCCACTGCCGGCCGGCAAGGCTACCGAGGCGGTTTTCGCCGGGGTCAGCGGCAAGTGCGGGTTGGCCTTCGGGTCGTATTGATAGATGAAAACCTTGTCCGCGCCCAAATCATTGGAGAACACATAGCGCCCGTCCGGCGACGACACCGTCGAGTGCACGTGATTGGAAGCCTGGCGCTCGGGGTTGACCCGACTAGCCGGGTGGCCGCTCATCTGCACCACCGGTTTCAGCTGGCCGTCGGCATCGACCGGCAATACCGCCAGGGTACCGCCCGGATCTTCCATCACCGAGTAGTTGCTGACGAACAGGTGTCTGGCATCAGCGCTGAGGCTGGAATGGGTCGGCTCGTTACCGAGGCTCTGCACTTGATTGATCAGGCTCAGCGCATGGGTTTTCGGGTCGATGGCGAAGCTGCTGACGCGGCCGACCGGATCGGTCTGGCCCGGGCCGTTTTCGTTGACCACGAACAAGCGCTTCTGGTCTTTCGAGAGGGTCAGCCAGGACGGGTTTTCGGTCTTGACCACTTGCAGCGGCTTGGCGTCGATCTGGCCGGTGGCGCTGTCGAACTGCATGCGGTAGATGCCTTGGCTGGAACCGGCGGTGTAGGAGCCGACCAGCAATTGCAAGGTTTCGGCAGAGGCGCTGGAAAGCCCCATCGCGCCGACGCTGCCGGCCATCAGCAAAGGCCAGAAATTACGCATCTTCATTATTGTCATCCTCATCATCGCTGCTGCTGACTACGTCGCCGACGCACACCAGACGATGCTCGCCCGTGGTCTTGGTGTCGCTGGCGTAACCGACGATCAGCCAGCTCTGCAGCGTCTCATCGAACGTCGCTTGCGCGACCTGCGCCGGGGTGAATTCCCAGTGCTTGGCTTCGCGGCCATCGATGCATTCGATGTGCAGGTTATCGTCCTCGTCGAGGGCGAATTCGAAGGCGTGCAGGCCATCGATTTCGACCATACCGCAGTGTTCGAGGGCGATGAGAAGGGTTTGGGCAGTCATGGCAAACAGTCTTTCAAGGGGGGAAAGGGCCAATGATAGCCCAATGTGATCCAGAGGCCCCTGCTGGAACCTCTGTGGGAGCGAGCCTGCTCGCGAAGGCGGTGTGCCAGCTGATCGTTCCCACGCTCTGCGTGGGAATGCCTCTAGGGACGCTCCGCGTTCCAATGGGACGCAGAGCGTCCCGGGCTGCATTCCCACGCGGAGCGTGGGAACGATCAATCAAAGACACAGGAAATTACGGTGCTGGCTAGATCGCCTCACGCGATGGCTTGCCATCCACCAAACGCTGAATCCGCAGCGGGTTGGCGTTTTTCAGTGGTTCGGGCAGCAAGCTGTCCGGGTAGTTCTGGAAGCACACCGGGCGCAGGAAGCGATCGATCGCCAGCGTGCCCACTGACGTGCCGCGCGCATCGGACGTCGCCGGGTACGGCCCGCCGTGCACCATCGAATCGCACACTTCGACACCGGTCGGATAACCGTTGAGCAGGATGCGCCCGACCTTCTGTTCCAGCAGCGGCGTCAGTTCGGCGAATTGCTCGAAATCAGACGGCTCGCCGATGATCGTCGCGGTCAACTGACCGTGCAGGCCGTGCAGCGCCGCGCTCAGTTGTGCCTGATCGGCCACTTCGACGATTACTGTGGTGGGGCCGAACACTTCTTCCTGCAGCACTTCGTCACCGTTGATCAACAGGCTGACATCGGCCTTGAACAACTGCGGCTGCGCCTGATTGCCCTGCTGCGGATTACCGGCCAGATGCTCGATGCCGCTGTGCGCCAGAAGCTTTTCCAGGCCTTTGCCATAGCTGCCGAGGGTGCCGGCGTTGAGCATGGTTTGCGCCGGTTGATCACCGATTGCAGCGGCGACTTGCTGTACAAACGCGCTGAACTGCGGCGAGCGAATACCGATGACCAGACCCGGGTTGGTGCAGAACTGACCGCAACCCTGAACCACCGAAGCGGTGAGGTCGCGCGCGACGGTTTCCGAACGCGTGGCCAGTGCTTGCGGCAAAACGATCACCGGGTTGATGCTCGACATCTCGGCGAACACCGGGATCGGTTGCGGACGTGCGGCTGCCATGTCGCACAGGGCGCGACCGCCTTTCAGTGAACCGGTGAAACCAACGGCCTGAATCGCCGGATGCTTGACCAGCCATTCGCCGACGCCGCCACCGTAGATCATGTTGAACACGCCAGCGGGCATACCGGTTTTTTCTGCGGCACGAATGATCGCGTCGGCGACCAGTTCAGCCGTGGCCATGTGGCCGCTGTGGGCCTTGAACACTACCGGGCAACCGGCGGCCAGCGCTGCTGCGGTATCGCCACCGGCAGTGGAGAACGCCAGCGGGAAGTTGCTCGCACCAAACACGGCGACCGGGCCGAGGCCGATGCGGTATTGGCGAAGATCCGGACGTGGCAGCGGCTGACGATCCGGCAGTGCCAGATCGATCCGCGCGCCGTAGAAATCACCGCGACGCAGGACTTTGGCGAACAGACGCATCTGCCCGCTGGTGCGACCGCGCTCGCCCTGAATGCGCCCGGCTGGCAGCGCGGTTTCGCGGCAGACCACGGCGACGAAATCGTCGCCAAGCGCATCCAGCTCATCCGCGACCGCATCGAGGAACTGCGCGCGACGTTCGGCGCTAAGGCTGCGATAGGTCGGGTAAGCCGCAGCGGCGGCCTTGGCAGCGGCGTCGACTTCTTCGGCCGTGGCCTGAATGAAATCGTGCGGCAGGGCCTCGCCAGTGCTGGCGTCGACCGAGTGCAGTTTGACGCTGCCAGCGGCGCTACGCTGACCGCCGATGTAGTTGTGACCGAGAATCTGAGTCATGGGATCTCCTTAAAGGGTGCCGATGCTGTCCGGTTCAAAAGCCGCCTGAACCGGTGCGATACCGTTGACCAGCGGTGCGCCGAAGTCGGCCTGGCTGATCTCGAACGTGTCGCCCGGCTGAGTGCGGATGCCGTCGGCAAACGACAGGGTCGCTGTGCCGAAAAAATGAATGTGCACGTCGCCCGGACGCAGGAACTGACTGTATTTGAAGTGGTGGTACTCGAGGTTCGCCAGGCTGTGGCACATGTTGGCCTCGCCGCTGAGGAACTCGTTCTGCCAGAACACTTCGCCGTCACGCAGGATTCGGCTGGTGCCGGCAAGGTGTTGAGGCAATTCACCGGTACGAAGTTCCGGGCCATAACTGCAACTGCGCAATTTCGAGTGCGCGAGGTACAGGTAATTCTTGCGCTCCATGACGTGGTCGGAGAACTCGTTACCGACGGCGAAACCGAGGCGATACGGCTTGCCATCGTTGCCGATGACATACAGGCCGGCCATCTCCGGCTCTTCGCCGGCGTCCTCGGCGAACGGCGGCAGCGGGAACGGCTGCCCCGGACGCACGACAATGCTGCCGTCGCCCTTGTAGAACCACTCTGGTTGCACACCGGCCTGCCCCGCCGCCGGTTTGCCACCCTCCACGCCCCACTTGAAAATGCGCATGGTGTCGGTCATCGCCGCTTCATCGCCGGCCTGCTGGTGCATCTTGTCCCGGGCCGAAGCACTGCCCAGATGGGTCAGACCAGTACCGCTGACCAGCATGTGCGCCGGATCCGGGTGATCGAGTGGCGGCAGGATGCGCAGGTCTTTGAGCAACTGCCCATAGTCGTGACTGGCGCCGAGGCCGAGGCTTTGCACTTGCTGCTCAAGCGAGCCGCCGGCCTCGATTGCCGCCAGGGCCAGATCACGGACACTGCGGGCGTCCTCGACTTCGCGGACCTGACCGTTGTCGACCACGCCGACACGGCGCTCGCCGTTGGGTAATTCGAATTGAACCAGATGCATGATTTTCTCCTGTTCCATCAAAAACGCCGCTATCCCCCTGTGGGAGCGAGCCTGCTCGCGAAAGCGGTGTATCAGTCACCAACAGTGTTGAATGTGATGGCCTCTTCGCGAGCAGGCTCGCTCCCACAGGGGCCAGTGTTGGTCAGTCAGGTTCGGGTCGCGCCACGGGCGCTGGCGGCGAACTGGTCGACGGGCAGCACATGCTTGCGCTCCAGCACGCGGTAAACGACGCCGGTCAGAATCAGCCCGAACACCATCACGCCCGAGAGGAAGTACAACCCCGAAGCCAGATTGCCGGTGTATTCCTTCAACGCGCCGATCACGAACGGCCGATGTAACCGCCGAGGTTGCCCACCGAGTTGATCAAGGCAATCCCCGCCGCGGCACTGGCGCCAGCAAAGAAACGCCCCGGCAAGGTCCAGAACACCGCGGTGCATGAGAACAAGGCAAACGCCACCAGACACAGCGCCGCCAGTTGCGCCACCGGCAGCGACAGCCAGGCACTGAGGAACAGGCCCAGCGCACCGAGCACATACAACACCGCCAAATGGCCGTAGCGATCGTTCAAACGGTCGGAGCTACGCGGAATAATCAGCAGGCCGATGATCCCGAAAATGTATGGCACCGAAGAGACGAAACCGGTGACCAGATCGCTGCCGCCGAACTGTTTGATCAACGTTGGCAGCCACAGGCCGAGGCCATAAATGCTCAGGGTCACCGGCAGATAGAACAGCGCCAGCAACAACACGCGTTTGTCTTTCAACGCATGCAGAGGGTTGCCGTGACGGGTCTGGCCGTACTCCTGCAAGTCCTTTTTCAGCTCGCCGGTCAGCCAGTCTTTTTCCGCCTGATCCATCCACTTCACTTGCTGCGGGCCGTCCGGCAGCCAGCGCAGGACCGGCCAGGTCAGCAGGATCGCCGGCGTGCCGATGACGATGAACAGCCACTGCCAGCCGTGCAGGCCGAGGATACCGTCCATGCCGAGCAAACCGCCGGACACGGGACCGGTGATCATCATCGCAATGGGTTGCGAAAGGATGAACAGGCCGAGGATCTTGCCGCGATGGCGCACCGGGAACCATTGGGTGATGTAGTACAGCACGCCGGGGAAGAAGCCCGCCTCGGCCGCGCCGAGCAGAAAGCGCATCACATAGAAGCTGTGCGGCCCTTGCACGAAGGCCATGCCGATGGTGATCGCGCCCCAGGTGATCATGATCCGCGCGAACCAGCGCCGCGCGCCGAAGCGTTCGAGCATCAGGTTGCTGGGAATCTCTAAAAGAAAGTAACCAATGAAAAACAACCCGGCACCGAGGCCGTAGGCGGCATCGCCGATGCCGATGTCGGCGCCCATGTGCAGCTTGGCGAAGCCGACGGCGGAGCGATCCACATAGGCGATCAGGTACAGCAGGATCAGGAAGGGAATCAGTTTCAGTGTGATGCGCCGGACAAGCCGCAATTCCTGGCTCATGAGATCGGTCTCCGATTGTTGTTTTTATAGAACCTCGGGGGACGCCTCTCGCCAAAACAGCCAGGGCCATCCCTCCGTCGAAAACGACTATATAGTAATACTAATTACCCAACAACACTTCCAAAGCGCGGATTTTGAGCTTAGATTAAGCGTCAGCTCGCAAACAATAGTCTTACAATAAGAGAATCGATCATGTCTGATAAGAAACCCACCCTGCGCTCCGCCCAATGGTTTGGCACGGCCGACAAGAACGGCTTCATGTACCGCAGCTGGATGAAGAATCAGGGCATCGCCGACCATCAGTTCCACGGCAAGCCGATCATCGGCATCTGCAACACCTGGTCGGAACTGACTCCGTGCAACGCGCACTTCCGCCAGATCGCGGAGCACGTCAAACGCGGGGTGATCGAGGCCGGTGGTTTTCCGGTGGAGTTTCCGGTGTTCTCCAATGGCGAATCGAACCTGCGCCCGACTGCCATGCTCACCCGCAACCTGGCGAGCATGGACGTTGAAGAAGCGATTCGCGGCAACCCGATCGACGGCGTCGTGCTGCTCACCGGT
The DNA here is from genome assembly GCF_037095675.1 of Pseudomonas sp. CCNWLW23. NCBI lineage: Bacteria > Pseudomonadati > Pseudomonadota > Gammaproteobacteria > Pseudomonadales > Pseudomonadaceae > Pseudomonas > Pseudomonas sp. CCNWLW23. The sequence continues at coordinate 81,044 of NZ_JBAWKM010000024.1, forward strand.
TGCGACAAAACCACTCCAGCACTGCTGATGGGCGCGGCCAGTTGCGACGTGCCGGCCATCGTCGTCACCGGCGGGCCGATGCTCAACGGCAAGCACAAAGGCAAGGATATCGGCTCTGGGACCGTGGTCTGGCAGCTCAGCGAACAGGTCAAGGCCGGCACCATCACCATCGATGACTTCCTCGCGGCCGAGGGCGGCATGTCGCGTTCGGCGGGCACCTGCAACACCATGGGCACCGCGTCGACCATGGCGTGCATGGCTGAAGCGCTGGGCACTTCGCTGCCGCACAACGCCGCGATTCCGGCCGTAGATGCGCGCCGTTATGTGCTGGCGCACATGTCCGGCATGCGTGCGGTGGAGATGGTGCGTGAAGACCTGAAACTGTCGAAGATCCTCACCAAAGAAGCCTTCGAAAACGCTATTCGTGTCAACGCTGCCATCGGCGGTTCGACCAACGCCGTGATCCACTTGAAAGCCATCGCCGGGCGCATCGGCGTCGAGCTCGATCTGGACGACTGGACCCGCATCGGTCGCGGCATGCCGACCATCGTCGACCTGCAACCGTCCGGGCGTTTCCTGATGGAAGAGTTCTACTACGCCGGTGGTTTGCCAGCGGTGCTGCGCCGCCTCGGTGAAGCCAATCTGATCCCCAACCCGAACGCACTGACGGTCAACGGCAAGTCCATCGGCGAGAACACCAAGGACGCGCCGATCTACGGCGAAGACCAAGTGATCCGCACCCTCGACAATCCGATTCGCGCCGACGGTGGCATCTGCGTGTTGCGTGGCAATCTGGCGCCGTTGGGCGCGGTGCTCAAGCCGTCCGCCGCCACTGCTGAACTGATGCAGCATCGCGGGCGTGCGGTGGTGTTCGAGAACTTCGACATGTACAAGGCCCGGATCAACGATCCGGAGCTGGACGTCGATAAGGATTCGATTCTGGTGATGAAAAACTGCGGGCCGAAGGGTTATCCAGGCATGGCCGAAGTCGGCAACATGGGTTTGCCAGCCAAGCTGTTGGCAGAAGGCGTGACCGACATGGTGCGTATTTCCGATGCACGCATGAGCGGCACCGCGTACGGCACGGTGGTTTTGCACGTCGCCCCGGAAGCCGCAGCCGGCGGGCCTTTGGCGGCAGTAAAGGAAGGCGACTGGATCGAGCTCGATTGCGCCAGCGGCCGTTTGCATCTGGACATTCCGGATGCTGAACTGGCCGCGCGAATGGCCGATCTGCAAGCACCGCAACAGTTGCTGGTGGGCGGTTATCGTCAGCTGTACATCGACCACGTGCTGCAGGCGGATCAGGGTTGCGACTTTGACTTCCTGGTTGGCTGCCGTGGTGCCGAGGTTCCGCGCCACTCTCATTGACACCCCACTGATCGTTCCCACGCTCCGCGTGGGAATGCAGCCCGGGACGCTCCGCGTCCCTTTCAGAGCTGGAACGCGGAGCGTCCCTTGAGGCATTCCCACGCAGAGCGTGGGAACGATCATTGCCTACCTCAAGATTGTGCCGTGCCTGCTATGATGCGCGGCATCTCCATCGCTCAGGATCGCGCCACTCCCCATGGATTACCGCAAACCTTCCGACCGTAAAAGCATGCACTCGCGCATCGTCCAGGAACTGGGCATGCAGATCGTCTCCGGACGCTTTTTGCCCGACGACAAACTGCCCGCCGAAGCCCTGCTGTGCGAGGAGTACGCGGTCAGTCGGCCGGTGTTGCGCGAAGCCACGCGGGTGCTGGTGGCCAAGGGTCTGGTGTATTCCAAACCGCGCGTCGGCACCGTGGTCAAGGCCCGCCGTGAGTGGCACATGCTCGACCCGGACGTGCTGCACTGGCTGATGCAGAGCAGCCCGCAGAATGAATTCTTCAACGTGCTCACCAGCGTGCGCAGCATCATCGAACCGGCAGCCGCCGCCCTCGCCGCTCAGCATGCAACCGATGCCGACATCGCCGCGATCAACGAAGCCTACCAACGCATGGAAGCCGCGCCGACCCCGGAAGCGCTGTTGCAACCGGACCTGGACTTCCACAGCCGCATCGCCGATGCCACGCACAATGATCTGCTGGCGAACTTGTGCAACATGTTAGCAGTGGCGATTGCCGAGGCGTTGAAGCATTCCAATCAACGGCCGAATCTGCATGAACTGGCGTTGCCCAGGCACAAGGCGATTCTGACCGCCATCGAGAACCGCGATGCCCTGGGTGCCCGGCATGCGACGCTGGTGCAGTTGGATGATGCGCGTAGTGCGTTGAGTGTTGTGCTTGGCGCAGAGCTTTCTTAGGGCTTGAGATCGCTTGCCCTCACCCTAGCCCTCTCCCAGAGGTAGAGGGGACCGATTGGGGGATATTTGAGATTTACGCCGACTTGAACGATTTGCGCTGAATCCAACATCGCTTGGTATTGCAGGTCCAGTGATTTGCTTTGAATCCATAATCGACTCGATCTTTCAGGTCGGTGTATGGCGAAAGACGCCGCGGTCAGTCCCCTCTCCCTCCGGGAGAGGGCTAGGGTGAGGGGCTCTTGATCTTGGACCACAAAAAAAGCCGCAACCCATCAAGGTTGCGGCTTTGTCGTTTCAGCCTGTCAGATCAGTGGGCAAACAGCGAATTGCCCTTCTGCCCCGCCAGCTTCTCCGGCTTGATCAGGAACTTGGCCAGCGCTGGCAGCAGCCACAGCGCACCGAACATGTTCCACAGCAGCATGAAGGTCAGCATCAGACCCATGTCGGCCTGGAACTTGATCGCCGAGAAGATCCAGGTGCACACGCCGATCGCCAGGCACAGACCGGTGAACAGCACCGCTTTACCGGTCGACTTCAGGGTCTGGTAATAGGCTTCCTGCAACGGTAGCCCGGCACGCAGGAAACTTTCCAGGCGGCTGTAGATGTAGATGCCGTAATCCACGCCGATCCCCACGCCCAACGCCACCACCGGCAGCGTCGCGACTTTCACGCCGATGCCCATGAACGCCATCAGCGCGTTGCCGAGCACCGAGGTGAGTACCAGCGGCAGGACGATGCACAGGGTCGCTGCCCAGGAGCGGAAGGTGATCATGCACATCACCGCCACGCAGATGTACACCAGAATCAGGATGGTCAGCTCAGCCTGTTTGATGACTTCGTTGGTGGCTGCTTCGATCCCGGCGTTACCGGCAGCGAGGATGAATTCCAGGCCGTCCTTGTTGTTTTCCTTGGCGAACTCCTGCACCGCGTTGACCGCACGATCGAGGGTTTCGGCCTTGTGGTCGTTGAGGAACACCAGCACTGGCGCCAGCGAGCAGCTGTTGTTGTACAGGCCATCGGCGCGGGCGATCGAGTTGTTCAGCACGTCCGGGTTGCGCGACAGGGTTTCCCATTTCAGGTTGCCCTCGTTCATGCCCTTGATCATCTGCTTGGACACGGTCACCAGCGAGATCGCCGACTGTACGCCCTCGGTGTTCTGCATCTTCCACATCAGTTGATCGATCGGCGCCATGGCTTCGTAGCGCGAGCAGCCTTCGGCCTTGGTCTTGACCATCACCACCAGCACGTCGGAGCTGGTCGAGTAGTTGCTGATGATGAAGTTGTTGTCCTTGTTGTAGCGTGAGTCCGGACGCAGTTCCGGCGCGCCCTGGTCGAGGTCGCCGATCTTCAGGTTCTGGCTGTACCAGAGGCCGCCGCCGAAGGCGATCAACGCCAGGGCTACCGAAATCGGCGCGACTTTCGGGCTGGCGAAGTTCGACAGCAGGCGCCAGAACGGGTGTTCGCGGTTCGCATCTTTCTTGCTCTTGGCAATCGCGCGCTTGCTGATGCCGACATAGGAAATCGCCACCGGCAGCAGGATCAGGTTGGTGAACACGATCACCGCAACGCCGATGGACGCGCCGATCGCCAGTTCACGGATCACGCCGATGTCGATGATCAGCAGGGTGATGAAGCCCACCGCATCGGCCAGAATCGCGATCATCCCCGGCAGGAACAACTGGCGGAAGGTGCGCCGCGCAGCGGTCAGGGCGTTATCGGCCTCGCTGGATTGCAGGGCGATACCGTTGATTTTCTGCACGCCGTGGGAAATGCCGATGGCGAAAATCAGGAACGGCACCAGCATCGAATACGGGTCGAGCCCGAAGCCGAAGAAGTGCATCAACCCGAGCTGCCAGACCACCGCCACCAGCGTTGTGCTCAACACCGCGATGGTGCTGCGCAGGCAGTTGGTGAACCACAGCAGCAGAATCAGGGTGATGACGAAGGCGACACCGAAGAACAGCACCACCATCACCAGACCGTCGATCAGGTCACCGACCTTCTTGGCGAAACCGACGATGTGGATCTTGATGTTGGGGTTCTGCGCTTCGAATTTGTTGCGGATCTTGTCTTCGAGCTCATGGGAGAACTGGCGATAGTCCAGCGCCAGCAACTTGCCCTGATCCTGCGGGTCCGGATAGGCCTCGAGCAGCGGGATGTCGACGATGCTCGACTTGAAGTCGTTGGCCACCAGACGCCCGACCTGGCCGGACTTGAGCACGTTGTTGCGCAGCAGATCGAGGCTGTCCTGCGAGCCGTTGTAGCTCTGCGGAATCACTTCACCGCCGGCGAAACCCTCTTCGGTTACTTCGGTCCAGCGTACGCTCGGGCTCCACAGCGATTTGAGGCCGGAACGATCGACGCCGGAAATGTAGAACACTTCGTCGTTGATCTGGCGCAGGGTCTCCATGTACTCCTTGGAGAAGATGTCGCCGTCGGTGGCCTCCACCGAAATACGCACGGTGTTGCCCAGGTTCGCCAGATCGTTGCGGTGCTCCATCATCTTTTCGATGAAGGGATGCTGCAGCGGGATCATTTTTTCAAAACTGGTCGACGGCCGAATCAGCGTGGCCTGCCAGAACAGGAAAATGCTCACCACCAGGCAGATCAGGATCACGGCCGGACGGTTGTTGAAGATCAGGCGCTCGAGAACCGTCGCCTTTTCCTGCTGAGGAGTGATCAAGGAAGTCATAGCCCCGCCTTCTTGTTATTGGTCTCGGCACCGTTTGGCTGGGTGATGTGCAAGCCACCCTGCCCGGTCAGAATCAGGTTGCCGTTGCCGGCGGCGGTGACCGACGACAGCGAAATGCGATCCGGGCGGTTGAACACGCTGAAGGTTTCGCCGTTGTCGCTGCTGCTGATCACCGAGCCGCCGTTGCCGACGATGACGATCGAGCCGTCTTCCAGCAGCGTGCCGCCGGACAGACCGAACTCCAGCGCACCGCGAGCGGCTTTGAGTTCGACCTGCTCCCAGTTGCTGCCGAAATCAGTGGAGCGATAAAGGTTGCCGCGCAAGCCGTAAGCCAGCAGGGTCTGCGGCTGCGCCGTGCCGATCACGCCGAACAGTGAACCTTCGTACGGGCCTTCAAGCTTTTCCCAGGTCTGGCCGTCATCGGCGGAGCGGAACATGCTGCCGGACTCGCCGACGATAAACAGCCCGGCGTCTTTCACGGCGGCGATGGCGTTGAGGTGGAACTGGTCTTCGTTGTCGAGGCGATCGCTGACGTCTTCCCAGTGCTTGCCGCCATCGGAGGTTTCCAGCAGCGTGCCGTAGGCGCCCACGGCAAAGCCGCTGCTGGCGTCCTTGAACCAGACGTCGAGCAGCGGCGATTCGCGTGCGAGGTCTTCGAATTGTTTGGTCCAGGTCAGACCGCCGTCTGCGCTGGCGAGAATCTGTGCATCGTGGCCCACGGCCCAACCGTTTTTGTCATCGACGAAATACACGGCAGTGAGCAGTTGCCGGGTTGGCACCTTGGCCTGGGTCCAGGTTTTGCCCTGGTCATCGGAATAGACGATGTGCCCGCGATCGCCGACCGCGACCAGACGCGCGCCAGCGTGGACGACATCAAGAATCAGGCTTTTCGCGGCCTTGGCCGATTCGGTGGCATAGACCACGTCAGCCGGGGCCTCGGCGGCAATCACAGGTGCCGATAACGTGGCAAAGCCCAGCAGCGAGAGTGCTGTGGCCAGCAACGCGGTGTTGCGTAACGCCGGCGGGCGGCAACGACTCATAGACCTTCCCCTATTTATTATTGTTGGGCCATCGGGCCTTCAAGGGCGCCGCAAGGGTGCTCGGCTAGTGGCAGATCAGAAGCATAGTCCTGAAACCCGCAATCCAGAGCCCCTTCGGAAGCTGGCTCATCCTATCGGGCTTTGCAAATGTCTGACAATCGGCGCCGCGTTATCTTTTGTTAACCGAAAGCGGCTCTCTGTAACCCATCATTTTCCCTGTGGGAGCGAGCCTGCTCGCGAATGCGGTGTATCAGTCACCCTGTTTATTGGCTGAACCACCGCTTTCGCGAGCAGGCTCGCTCCCACAGGGTTTGTAGTGATGGTTGGTTTTGCGACAAAGGGTGAATGCGCAGCCATTCGTAGGATGGATGACGCAATTGTTGCTGAGGGGACTTGCAGGATCGGTATTATGGTATACCATCAGACGCACAGACACTCTCAATCCCCCAACGGAGCAGCTCATGAGTTTCGAAATTCGCAAGATCGTCAGCTATGTCGAAGAAACCTTCATCGAAGGCGGCAAGGCTACTGACAAGCCGGTGACCATGGTCGGCCTCGCCGTGGTGATGAAGAACCCTTGGGTGGGCAACGGTTTTGTCGAAGACCTCAAGCCGCAGATCCGCGCCAACTGCTCCGACCTCGGCGCAATGATGGTCGAGCGTCTGGTCGGCATCATCGGCGGTGCCGAGAAGATCGAGGCCTACGGCAAAGCGGCGGTCGTCGGCGCTGATGGCGAGATCGAGCACGCCTCCGCCGTGATCCACACTCTGCGCTTCGGCAATCACTATCGCGAAGCGGTAAAAGCCAAGAGCTATCTGAGCTTTACCAACAAGCGCGGCGGCCCTGGCACTTCGATTCAGATCCCGATGATGCACAAGGACGACGAAGGCCTGCGTTCGCACTACATCACCCTGGAAATGCAGATCGAAGACGCGCCGCGTGCTGACGAAATCGTCGTCGTGCTCGGTTGCGCCGACGGTGGCCGCCTGCACCCGCGCATCGGCAACCGCTACATCGATCTGGAAGAACTGGCTGCCGAAAAAGCCCAGTAATCACAATAAAAAGGCATTGCAGGAGCGCTCCATGATTCGGCTCACCGCTGAACTCACCCCGGCTGGCACCAGTTACCTGGCGACCGGCCAAGGCCAGCCCGTGGTATTGATCCACGGCGTGGGCCTGAACAAAGAAATGTGGGGCGGGCAGATTGTCGGCCTCGCCAGCCAGTACCAGGTGATCGCCTACGACATGCTCGGCCACGGCGCCAGCCCGCGCCCGGCCAGCGGCACCGACCTGCTCGGTTACGCCGATCAGTTGCTCGAGCTGCTCGATCACCTCAATCTGCCCCAGGCAGCGGTGATCGGTTTCTCCATGGGCGGTCTGGTCGCGAGGGCCTTCGCCCTGCACTACCCGGAGCGCCTGCAAAGCCTGGTGGTGCTGAACAGCGTGTTCAACCGCAGCGAAGAACAGCGTGCCGGTGTCATCGCGCGCACTGCGCAGGCTGCCGAACATGGCCCGGACGCCAATGCCGAAGCGGCGTTGTCGCGCTGGTTCAGCCGTGAATATCAGGCGGCCAACCCGGCGCAGATCGCCGCGTTGCGCCAGACCTTGGCCAACAACGATCCGCAGGGCTATCTGACCACTTATGAATTGTTTGCCACCCAGGACATGTACCGCGCCGACGACCTGAGCAGCATTCAGGCGCCGACGCTGATCGCCACCGGCGAACTCGACCCCGGCTCGACGCCGGAAATGGCCGAGCAACTGGCCCGACGCATCCCCGGCGCGAAGGTTGCCGTGCTGCCCGAGCAACGGCATATGATGCCGGTAGAGTCGCCGCGTCTGGTCAATCAGATGCTGCTGGAATTTCTCCAATTCGCACACGCCCGACAAAACCATATAAAGGGGATCGTTGCATGACACTCGCACGCTTCCAGATGTGCATCGGCGGAGACTGGGTCGACGCCCTCTCCGGCAAGACCTTCGAAAGCCTCAACCCGGCCTCCGCGCAAGCCTGGGCGGAACTGCCCGACGCCGATGAAGCGGACGTCGAACGCGCCGTGCAAGCAGCGCAAACGGCCTTCGACAGCCCGGCGTGGCGCGGCCTGACCGCCACTGCGCGCGGCAAACTGCTGCGCCGCCTCGGTGATCTGATCGCTGAAAACAAGGAACACCTGGCGCAGCTGGAAAGCCGCGACAACGGCAAGCTGATCCGCGAAACCCGTGGCCAGGTCAGCTATCTGCCGGAGTTCTTCCACTACACCGCAGGCCTCGCTGACAAACTGGAAGGCGGCACCCTGCCGCTGGACAAGCCCGACCTGTTTGCCTACACCGTGCACGAAGCCATGGGTGTGGTCGCCGCGATCATTCCATGGAACAGCCCGCTGTACCTGACCGCGATCAAACTGGCCCCGGCTCTCGCCGCCGGCAACACGATTGTGATCAAGCCGTCCGAGCACGCCTCGGCGACCATTCTCGAGCTGGCGCGTCTGGCCCTCGAAGCCGGGATTCCGCCGGGCGTGGTCAACGTCGTCACCGGTTACGGCCCGAGCACCGGCGCCGCCCTCACCCGCCATCCGCTGATCCGCAAGATCGCCTTCACCGGCGGCGCGGCCACGGCGCGGCATGTGGTGCGCAGCAGCGCCGAGAATTTCGCCAAGCTGTCGCTGGAGCTGGGCGGCAAGTCGCCGAATATCATCTTCGCAGACGCCGATCTGGACAGCGCGATCAACGGTGCGATTGCCGGCATCTACGCGGCGTCCGGGCAGAGTTGCGTGTCTGGTTCGCGCTTGCTGGTGCAGGACGAAATCTACGACGAATTCGTCAATCGTCTGGTCGAGCGCGCCCAGCGCATCCGCATTGGCAACCCGCAGGAAGACAATAGCGAGATGGGGCCGATGGCCACCGCGCAGCAACTGGCGGTGGTCGAAGGTCTGGTCGCTGACGCCATCGCCGAAGGCGCGCGTTTGCGCACCGGCGGCAAGCGTCCGGCGGATCTCGGCGAAGGCTGGTTTTACGAGCCGACGCTGTTCGAATGCGATCGCAATTCGATGAAGATCATGCAGGAAGAAGTCTTCGGCCCGGTGGCTTCGGTGATTCGTTTCAAGGACGAAGCCGAAGCGCTGGCGATCGCCAATGACTCACAGTTCGGCCTCGCTGCCGGCATCTGGACCCGTGACCTCGGTCGCGCCCATCGTCTGGCGCGCGATGTGCGCTCGGGGATCATCTGGGTCAACACCTACCGTGCGGTGTCGGCGATGGCGCCGATCGGCGGCTTCAAGAACAGTGGCTATGGACGCGAAAGCGGCATCGATTCGGTGCTGGCCTACACCGAACTGAAAACGGTGTGGATCAACCTCTCCCAGGCGCCAATGCCTGATCCGTTTGTGATGCGCTAGGAGTCCTGCGAAATGATCGAACCCGGCATTTACAAAGACGTCATGAGCTCGTTCCCGTCCGGCGTTACGGTGGTCACCACCCTCGACCCGGACGGCGGCATCGTCGGCATCACCGCCAGCGCGTTCAGCGCGCTGTCGATCGACCCGGCGTTGGTGCTGTTCTGCCCCAACTACGCGTCCGACACCTATCCGGTGCTGCGCGACAGCAAGAAATTCGCCATCCATTTGCTCTCCGCCGAGCAGACCGCCGAAGCCTACGCGTTCGCCGGCAAGGGCAAGGAAAAGGCCAAGGGCATCGAGTGGCACCTGAGCGATCTGGGCAACCCGATTCTGGCCAAGGCCACGGCGATCATCGAGTGCGAGTTGTGGCGTGAATACGACGGCGGCGATCACGCGATCATTGTCGGCGCAGTGAAGAACCTGATCCTGCCCGAGCAACCGGTGACGCCGATGATTTATCACAAGGGCAAGTTGGGTGCGTTGCCTGCCTTGACCTGACGGATCCACCCAACTCCCACTGTGGGACGACCCATTGTGGTGAGGGGATTTATCCCCGACCGGCTGCGAAGCAGTCGTAAAACCATTGCGCGCGGAATATCTGGCAAATCGCCGTTGCAGGTATTGGGGGTGCTTCGCACCCCGTCGGGGATAAATCCCCTCACCACAGGGTTCATTCCAACAAGGGGATCTGTGTTGTGAGGAGGAATGATGAGTAACGAGAAGTACGAAAAAGGTCTGAAAATCCGCACCCAGGTATTGGGCGAAGCCTATGTTCAGCGCTCGATAGACAACGCCGACGATTTCACCCGTCCGCTGCAGGAAATGGTCACCGAGTACTGCTGGGGCCATGTCTGGGGGCGTGAGGGTTTGTCGCTCAAGGAGCGCAGCATGATCAACCTGGCGATGATCTCGGCGCTCAACCGCCCGCATGAACTCAAGCTGCATGTGCGTGGCGCCTTGCGTAACGGCCTGAGTCGTGAGCAAATACGCGAAATTCTGCTTCAGGTCGGCATTTATTGCGGCGTTCCGGCGGCCGTGGACAGTTTCCGGCTGGCCCGTGAAGCCTTTGCCGAAGCCGACGCCGAGGCCTCCAGTTAACCCTCGGCTGTTTTGATGCCCGTCTGGCATGGACAGCCAAGCTCAAGAGCGGACCCCATGAAACGCCAGCCACTCGACGACAGCTTCAAGGTCAATCGCAACCCCGTTACCCTGCGCGAAATCGTGCTGGACAAACTGCGTAGCGCGATCATGAATTTCCAGCTCATGCCAGGTGATCGTCTGGTCGAACGCGACCTCTGCGATCGCCTCGGTGTCAGCCGCACTTCGGTGCGCGAAGCCTTGCGTCACCTCGAATCCGAAGGTCTCGTCGAATTCGCCGATGCCAAAGGCCCGCGCGTAGCCATCATCACCCTCGACGACGCCGTCGATATCTACGAACTGCGTTGTGTGCTCGAAGGCCTGATCGTGCAGCTGTTCACCCTGCGCGCCAAAGCCAAGGACATCAAAGCCCTGGAAAAAGCCCTCGATGACAACCGCAAGGCGCTCAAGGACGGCGAGCTGCAACAGGTGATCGACTCGGTGCAGGGCTTCTACGACGTGCTGCTCGAAGGCTCGGGCAACCATGTCGCCGCCACCCAATTGCGTCAGTTGCAGGCACGCATCAGCTATCTGCGCGCGACCTCGGTGTCCCAGGAAAACCGTCGTGGCGCGAGTAATCACGAGATGGAAAAAATGGTCGAGGCGATCAAGAGCGGCGATCCGCTGGCGGCGCATCAGGCGTGCGTAGATCACGTCCGCGCTGCGGCTGCCGTGGCCCTCGATTACCTCAAGCGCAAGCAGGAAGAAACCGGCGTCGCCGTCAAAGGCACCCCGGCGATCACCCTGCCGATCGCGCTGAAAGAACCCCGCATAGGTCAATGACATGTTCAGCCCGAGCTTTTGCCCGAAATGCGGTGGCCCTGACCTCGGTCAGCAGACGCCGCCGGGTGATACGCACGAGCGCCTGATGTGCCGCGGCTGCGGCTACATCCACTACGTCAATCCGAAGATCATTGCCGGCTGCATCATCGAGCAGGACGGCAAATACCTCTTGTGCCAACGGGCGATTCCCCCGCGCCCCGGCACCTGGACGCTGCCGGCCGGTTTCATGGAAAGCGGTGAGACCACCGAACAGGCGGCGCTGCGCGAAGTCTGGGAAGAAAGCGGCGTGCGCGCGGAAATCGTCTCGCCGTATTCGATCTTCAGCGTGCCGAAAATCAGCGAGGTGTACATCATATTCCGCGCCATCGCCCTGGAGATCACCGGGCAGTACGGGCCGGAGACCATGGATTACAAGTTCTTCGCCCCGGAAGAGATTCCGTGGGAGCAGATCTACTACCCGGCGATCCGGCAGATCCTCGAGCGCTATATCGAAGAGCGCCAGGCTGGGGTTTACGGGATTTACATGGGCAATGATGACAGCGGCAAGATCCATTTCATGCGCTAAAAATCACCTTCCCCCTGATCGTTCCCACGCTCCGCGTGGGAATGCCTCTACGGACGCTCCGCGTTCGGCTCTGGATGGGACGCAGAGCGTCCCGGGCTGCATTCCCACGCGGAGCGTGGGAACGAT
>NZ_JBAWKM010000025.1:0-78536 GCF_037095675.1 Pseudomonas sp. CCNWLW23
AACTTCTTGCGCACTTGGCTACAGGCCTCACACCGCCTGGGCTGCAGAGGATTTACCCCCTAAAATATTACGACCAACTGTGCAACTTCTTGCGCAGTATGGCAATAGGCCACGCCAAGCGATTTGTGATTTTATGACGGTTGAAATGGGAAGTAGAAATGGCTGCTGTCTGTCACCGACAGCTCTGGGCGACAGCGGCCTCCTATGAGCCACTGTCATTGGCCGAAGGCGGTCATCGGTGAATGGCAGCTGTCGGCCAGAAGCGGACGCATCCGGCCATCTACGGGCAAAATGGTTCGGGGAAAAGCGGTTTTGCTCGTCCGCTCAAACAGCTTTGTGGATCTCGTTCACGGGACGAATGCCTACATTTAATCGTTGCACCACCAACTGAATCAATGTGACTCGATTTGTGGCGGAGGAGTTGATTTTCAGCGCAAGGCTCCCAGTTGATTCGGTATATGCTATTTCAGTTGTCGCGACGGCCGTAGAGCGCCGTCGAGACATGAGTGATCAATTGCGAATGAACGCCAATATGTCAGCGTTGATCTGGTCCGCGTTGGTCGTCGGCATTCCGTGAGGAAAACCCGGGTACGTCTTGAGCGTAGAATGTTTCAGCAGTTTGGCGGATAGCGGTGCAGAATCGGCGATGGGCACAATCTGGTCATCTTCTCCATGTAAGACCAGCGTAGGTATCTGAATGGCCTTGAGGTCTTCGGTGAAGTCGGTTTCAGAAAATGCCTTGATGCAATCGTAATGCGCTTTTGCACCGCCCATCATGCCTTGACGCCACCAGTTATCGATTACACCCTGTGAGACCTTAGCCCCGGACCGATTGAATCCAAAAAATGGCCCTGCGGGCACGTCCATGTAAAACTGTGCACGGTTGGCAGCTAGCGCCGTTCGGAACCCGTCGAACATTTCCAGCGGCAACCCACCGGGATTCTTCTCAGACTTGACCATAATGGGTGGAACTGCACTGACCAGCACAGCCTTGGCCACACGTCCTGGTTTGGCCCGAGCGGTATAGCGTGCCACCTCACCACCGCCGGTCGAGTGCCTGATAGTTCAGTAACGATGAATGCCATTGTCCCATGAGCCGCCCAATCTGTTGAGACAGAAGGTTGCCTTCCTGCTTAGCCCACGGCCCGCGCGGTTTGTTCAATGGAGATAAATGGCAGCATTTGGCCCAAAGAAACTAAACATCAGTGTTTTTATATTAGGAGTTTTGGGATAACTCTGCGGTTATAAAATCTAATGATCGCGTTTTAATTTCTAATGGCCACCGAAGGAGAGCTTTCAGATTACCGAGTATGGCTGGATCGTATTATTATCGAATGGGCGGGCTCATTAAACAAAGACCGGATTAGACCATGCCCTCAATTACACAAGCATGAAGGGGGCTTCCGCCGACAAAAACTTTCATCGCTTGGTGCACTTTTTTAACCACCAGACTCACCACCGTGGACAAGTGACTACCTTACTTGCACAAGCGGGTGTCGATGTAGGTGATACGGATCTGGTCGCTCTCATACCATCTGGATCCGGTAAATAGTAAAAAAGCCAAGAATGAACCTAGGCTTTCACTTTGCCTGAATTCTAGGAGAGTGGCATGCACTTGCCCTCCATTTGCATTCGACCTCAACAGCTACTTGCATGGAAACGACCGCACTCGACGGTCACGACCAGCAGAGAACGACCCAAGGGGGAAGCTCGATCCAGAAGACTGAATGCTTAATGACTGCTACGCAGCGATAGTCGACGTGCAGAAAGCTAGACTTGGCCCGTATAGCGCCCAGTCACGGACATTCAAAGCTTACTGTGGCAAACTTGTTACACTAATGCGCAAAGGCCATCACGAATTGAAGCGCGTGTCCCACTGCGCCGCAGAGATTGTGTTGTACGCCATCAACCATGGAGAGGAGACAGTGTGGCAATACACATCGTAGACGTCGAAGAGGTGCTACGTCAGCAGCCGCATCCTCTGTCGCTTATGAGCCTGGAAGCTCTGAATCCAGCACGCGAACCCTACAGGGCAATCTTGCTTCAGCCTACGGGCATCGTCGAAGCAAACGATGTCCGGGTGGGCCACGCAGACGCCGAAGTGGGTCACGCCTTATGCAGCGGATTTCTTTCATTCGCCGCACAAAGCCATTCTGACCTGGCTGTAGCACCGGAATATTGCGTCCCTTGGTCGGTCGTAAAAGAAATCGTGGCAGGGCACTATCGCCCCCCACAAGGCGCTATCTGGGTGCTTGGGTGTGAAAGCATTTCTCCGGCTGATTTCCAGGCGTTGGCACAACAGTACAACGCGGGTGGTGATTGCGTGTTTCACCACGAACCACTCGACGCGCGGCAAGCTGCGCAACGGCGATACGTCGATCCACTGCTCTACGTTTTCTGGGCCCGGAACCAGGACGGGCAGCCTGTGTTATTCCTTCTCGCGCAACTCAAGACCGTGGCCTGCCGAGATTACCGGGACGTAGAGCAAACCTCACTGTGCCTCGGCAAGACGGTGTACGCCTTCAATCGTGGCGTCAACTCCATGAGCCTCGTCTCAATTATTTGCTCCGATGCCTTTGACTTCTCTGAGCACATCACCGCAATCCATACCAACTGCCTGCTCATTCATATTCAACTTAACCCGAAGCCGGCGCATGCAGACTATGCGGCCTACCGTACCAGGCTCTGTTCAGTGGGTACCAACAGCCACGTCGAACTTCTGTGTCTGAACTGGGCCAAGAACATCAAAGAGCTCAAGGGCCCAGGCAAGTATGCGGACTGGAACAATGTCGCCGGTTCGGCATGGTATGCACCGCCCGCAAAATTCAGTGCTGACGATGGCCTAATCGATTTACTCCATCGCAGCGGTCTTTACTACTGCTTGCTGGCCCAAAGATGGCATTCGTTCTTCCTGAACTATGAAGGCCAGATTATTCAGTTGCAAAAGCAGAAGCTGCTTTTCCCCGGCGAACAAGCGCTGGCCCCAAAGAATTTCGTTGCGGTGGAGGAGCGCTGGTCCTGGAAAGAAGAGAGCAACAGTTGGGAATCTGGTGCGATTGCTAATGACGGGTTTTCCGACGCGCTTGCGGGTTACCAGGCGATTGCCGATCACCTTCAGTTGGCTTCGCAGGTAAGCCCGCTCGCAGTCGAACGCGCGATCGAGATTCTTATGGGGCCCCACGGAAGTCCGGCATCTTGGTAGACGGTCAAAGAGCTCGACGCGCTCCATCTGGACAAGGATGAGGAGTCGATTCGCCGTGTGACGGTCAACCAAGACACTGAGCTTGCTCGACCAGGGTCGTCCTACCGCCTGCAAAGATTGCAGCGCGCACACGATGCGATCGGACTTGCCCAAAGCGATGTACCGTGGCCGCCGTCGGTGCAGGACTTGGCGAACGGCTTCAAGTTCTCATGGAAACGGAATTCCCCGCACCACAATATTGAGCCAAACGCTGGCAATCGCGGACCTGCAGCACTCGTTTACCTCTCGGACCAAGCGAACAACTCTGCGGTAGAAAGCATGTACCAGAAGCTCAGCAAGGCCATCGCGAGCCATGCGCTCAACGAGGCTTTTGAAGCAGGTATGAGCGGTGAGGAACTGAGTGACGCCATCGTGCGCGCTCAAGACCGGATTTGCGTTGTGTTCCGACGCGACAACCGTTTTGGTGCACGCGGCCCAACAGGCACCAATCTCATCGACGTTCCGGCCAGTGCGTCACCAGTGGATCTCTCAGAGGACAGATCATGATCAATGCGCAACGCGTTGAAGCGATGCTCAAGGACAGATACCCCGATCTTGAAAGCGTTGGGCGAGGTGTATTTCGAGGCATTGACCGCTTTGGCCCTCGTGACTATGCGATTCGCTACTTCGACCTGAACGATCAGCTTGCATCGACTGCTGATTCGTTGAAAAGCTACCAGGAAGAAGTTCTCTCACCGATGTACTTCTCGAACGACGTCGCGACCGATTTGCGCTGGAACCATTACTTGTATTTCGTCACCAGCGATGAAGAAGCTCAAAGCGGCGAGTTCGGTCGCCTCAAAGCCAAGGTGGAGGCGGATAGGGAGTACGCCCGTAAGCAGGTTGTACGAGAACGGGACATCGCCGGCTTGCTTGCCAATGCGCAGCCCCCCGAGCCTCCCAAAGCCCTGCCGGTCGACCTTGCGACTACATGGTCAAACACCCTCGAAAAGCACGGGCTCGCCTTCATTCTGGATAGCGACATCACCGTTCCTGACGCCGTTCGGCGAATTGTTGCGGGAACGAAGGATGGAGTGTCGCGCCCAATTGCGCATGTGTCTCTGCTCGCTGCCGAACAGGCAGCTGCAAGTGGCTTCATCGAGCGTTTGACCATCAAGGGCTTTCGTACACACCCCGAGGAAAAGGAACACCCGCTAGGTCGAGTGAATTTGATTGTCGGCAGCAACGGGGTCGGTAAGACCTCACTGCTTGAGGCAATTGAATTCGCCTACTGCGGAAGAAATCGCAGATCCTCCCCAGTGCTAAACGGCACATCAATTACTGTGGACCTTCTCGGAGTTGGGCACAAACTGTCTTCCACCACTGATGCCACTCGACTTCGTGCTCGTCACTCGAACTGGTATGCCAAAGCCGAACTGAGGACGGTAACCATACAAGACAGTTTCGGGAAATTTAACTTTCTCGATACCGATGCTGCGGTGGATCTCAGCGTATCAGCAAGCTCAGATCAAATTGGAACGGATGTCACCCGTTTGGTGTTAGGCGCGACGGCGGAGAATCTCGGAGATAGGCTGCGCCGCGTTCTCAAGCAGTTGCAGGATGAGTTGAAGGACCTACGGCGCGACAGGCTAGTCAGCCAACAAATGAAGTTGGCAGCCCAGACTCGTCTCGATGCCATCAAAGCGTCCCCTAAGTTATCCGACAGCTTGTTCCTCGAGCTTCTTGCGGCTCTAAGGGGGCAGGGATGGTGTCAAATCCCAGACGATAAGGTTCAGCTCGAGGTATTGCGAGAGCGCCTCCAAGAAGCCACTTCTGCCATCGCACTGGTCCGGCATGCGTCGAAAAACATGCTTCACGTTGAACCCGATTCCGCGGCTCGGCTACTGGCGAGCCTGAACGACGAAGCCAGCAAGGCGGAAGCCTTGGATCAGCGAGCCAAAGGCGCCCGGTTGGCACAGGCCAATGCACGCCGCGAGGCGCAGTCAGCAGCAGCACTGAGCGCTGCTGCGGAGGCACTTCATCCCTACGCACGCACCAACTTCCTGAAAACTATAAAACAAGCATCGGACTGCCGGGAACGGGTTCGCGGGCGCAGTGCTAGGCTGAACCTTGTCGCGGATGTCGGCAACTCAATTACGATCCGACAGTTCATGGAAAACGCTATCGCAGACGCCATCGACTCAGTCGACACAGAGATCGGCTCGTATCAGCGGCGGCTCGAAACGGCGCAAGGTTCTCTCCAGGCTCTGGAAAAGACACAGAGCACGATGACGGTTCTTAGGCAGCGCCTACTGGGTACCGCCCAGGACATATTGCAGCGGTCGGCCAATCCTGACCACTGCCCTTTGTGCAGAACTGAGTTTGACGAAGGTCAACTCGTTGCGCGGATGATGGCCGATGTCGACGCCGGTACGTCCGAGCATGCCAGCCTGCTGCAGGCAGATATCTCGGCTGCCCGCGAAGCGATATCGAACGCCCGGGCCAGGTTGGCCCTGCTGCATCCCTTGCGTGCGTTTACCGGCGATAGTGATCTGGCCGTCACGGTCTCCCAAGCGATCAAACAGATCGACCAGGAACGAACTGCGCTCGAGCGTGATCAACAGGAGCTGGACACGATTCAATCGCAGGCTCAGCAACTGCATTCCGATGGGCTATCTTCCGAAGACCTTTCCAGCAAGTTGCTGGCAGCGGGGATGGTCGAGCTGCCCTCGCTTGAGGAACTGCAACAAATTCAGTCGAATCACAAAGAGACGCTGGAAACATTGCGAAGCGCTGAAAAGAACGCCCTTCGGGAAGCGGAAGTTGTGAGGAAGGAATGCGATGCGATAGCCGAGCGCCTTTCGATAGAGGTACTCGGAGACACAGACAACCTCGCAAAATCGGTCAAAGAACTGATATCAGATGTGGAAGCAGCATTTGGGGCTCGTCAGATTCTCGCGTCAATTTTGAAGATCAGCACTGAGACGACCGCGGAAGAAGTTGTACTGAACTTCGCCACTACGCAGCAATTGCTTGCCCAAGTCGCCACGGCCGTGGCGCAGGAAGGTGCCAATGATAAGGCGCTCAACGACGAGGCCAAGAATGTTGAAGGTCTCGTCAAGAAAATCGAAGGCAGCGACACGAAAATCAAGCGCGCAATCGAGGCGGAGGGGGTGCTAGATACGCTAGCCGAACAAAGTTCAGGCGGCGAGTTGGCCAGCGAGATTCTGACCGAGAACGCAGCAGAGATTGCTCGCACCTTTGCCAAGCGGCAGACGATGCCAGGCTCATGCCACCGGCTAAAGCAATTGCGGCCAGGCCGAGACTGGTTTTGTTCGACATTGGTTTACGGTACATAGTGCTTCTCCAGATGCTTTGCGCGGCGAGGCCGCGGTTCATGCCACAGGGCGGATAGACCCTCAAGGAAGCTCAAGGCAAAGGGCGCAAGCGTCTTCCACTTCGACAGAGCGACCTTATTCGGGCAGGCCTATTTAGCGGGAGTCATGTATCGGCGATGTATCGGCGAGAGGAGCATATGTAAGCCACCCGGGAGGGTGACTTTCAGCTTGCTCGCCGCAATCCCCATCGCGCCGATAAAACAGGCCGACCAACCTGCGGCGAACAACTGCTCTGGGTTGGTAGAGCGCATTGACCAGTTGGTAGAGTCCGCTGGATTGAAACTCAAGCGGATGAAGTGCGTAGCCATGGAGGGTTTGGTTGAGGAGAGCAAAGAGCTGATAGATGAAATCGAGAAGGGGGCGGTGCTCGATGCGGCGCTCATCGGGGCATGCCAGAAGGTTGAGCATTATGAGATCGCCAGCTACGGCACCCTAATTGCGATGGCCAAGCACCTCGGTATGGAAGAGGCGGCCTCGCTGTTGGCCGACACGCTTGCAGAAGAAAAAGCTGCAGACGAGAAACTGTCAGCGATTGCCGAAGAAGGCGGCAACCAGGCCGCCACCCTCGAGAAGTAACGGGTCGGGCCCAGCCAAGGACGTGCTGGGCCTTCTAGGAATTTGTCATTTCCGCGATTTCTTTCTCGCAACGCGCGTCTTCTTATACAAAAAAAAATTCTTGTGGAGCATTTTGACCCGCCGGTCCGGTATCTCATCGGCGCGGTGGAAATCGGTCGCTATTCGGAGGTGATGCGCCCATGGTGGATAAATCCTTCAGCATAGACCTAGCGTCGTAAGAGAACGACATGCGCATTCGCGGTAAGGCTTTTTTGGGCATGGGCTGACCCCACGCTCCACCACCAGATCCATGATGAATCCCTCGCCGATGGTACAACCATTGACGTGCAAAGCAGGCTCTCTCGAGCTGGAGGAACTCAACTGTTCATCGGCGTGTACGCGCCAAGCGGCCTGGTTCTTGATGAACAATGTTTCGATTCACGACCGGGCCAGTCGATGACAACGGCTCTTTCCTGGGGCGTAGATATGGCCCTCCAGAGGGCGCGCGAGGCTTCATCTTCACTTTCTCAAACGGCTGACGTGTCGGATCGGTCTAAGGAGAGAGTGGAAGACTATGTCCGTATCCAGTGAGTCAGAAATTCAAGTTCAGCAAGCGCTGCTGCCAGTGTTTTCCGCAGCCGAGCAACTGAGGCTAGACCCTGAGGTCCTACGGCTCATGGCGATTGGTGGATTGACGCAGGACTCCCCTCCGGAATGGGTAACTCCGATTCTTTAACCAGAGGTCATTGAGTGGTTCCGCCGGCAAGCGAGATTTGCTGATCGGGACTGGCTCGAAGCTGCGCCTCGATGCCCTTGAGTTTTTGCATTTGCTGTTTCAGCTTTTCGACTTTAGTGCTGAGTAGCCACGACGCGGCATTACGACAGGCACTCATCGCGCCTGTTCCTCGATGGAGGACCGCCTGTTACTGCATACTGGTTTTCAGGATGCCGGAGTTGCTCCATGCAGAAGCAGTGTAAGACCGATAAAGAGCGGCGACTCAAGCGCTGCGAGCATGAAGCAGTAGGCGAGAGGGGCAAATCCGATTGGAGCAAGATCCGGAGATGATGAAGGTTCGCCTGGTGGAGCACACCTTTGGAACGAACAGATTCTGGAAGGGAAGCAACCAGTTCGTGACCAAAACCCTGCCGAGGTTAAGCACCGAAATGAGCCTTCACGTGCTCGCCTCCACAAACGCATGGTGAGCATTTTCGGCATCGCAGAGCTACTTGAGGCGATCAGGGCGTAACCCCGCCGTTTGCTGGCCCGTAAACAGCTACATGGGCCGCTGACGCGGCCCGTGTAGCACTAAAAATGTCTATTTTTCTGGGTGAGTGTATTTACGCTCTCGCCTGATGATTCCGCAGGTAATCTGCTCGGTTCTCAGTTATCGATGCGATTCCTGCGTTTTTCCACAGCCTGGATCGATAGCGGTCAGTCGTTAAGGGCTGCCAGCAGCCAGAAATGATCACACTGAGTCCTCTACCGAGCTTCCCGTACTCAGTTAACCCTCGTAATCGCTCTTCTGTCAGTTCTCCTGCGGCAACCGCTTCGGCTTCAAGCTGCACTCCATCGGTATCAGTGGCTTTGAAGCGAGAGGGGTTAACCACGGGAGTCAGCTGGATACAAGCCCTGACCACCGGTCACCAAACAGGGCGATTGCCAAGCCTCCGAGCATCACGATTACCCCGGCCAACTTGAAACCAGATACCGGCCTCTCGACTGCCCCGAGCAGTCCCAAGTGATCGATAACTAGGGACGAAATGATCTGCCCGGCGATGGCGAGGCCAAGCAGCGCTGAAAGGCCTATTTTTGGCGCGAGTACGACGTAGCTGAGCAACGCGCCGGCACCTAGCAGACCACCTAGAAGGCTCCACAAAGGCTGGGCAGGGATAGCCGCGATTGAAGCCACTATCCCGCCACGCATCAACGAAAAGATGCCCAGGCATAGCGCACCGGCAGTAAAAGAAAACAGTGCCGCCGCTACGGAATCTCCACCCACACCTTTAGCGAGTTGGCCATTCAGCGTGGTCTGCAGGGTGATACCAAGCCCCGCGCAGATAGCCAGTAGGTAGTAGGCTGCATTCATTTAACGCCTTCTTACTTGGCTGACTCAAGCGGCAACAATGCCTCGGCAAACATATCCGGCTGATAGCCAGCAGCAGCAAACAGATGCTCACGGGACTCGTCGATCGCCGCGCGCAGCTTTTCGCTATTCACACCCAGAACCTTGCCGCCCTGCTTGACGATACGCCCGCCGATCATGACAGTGTCGACATTGCTGCGCTCTGCCGCATGTACCACGGTGCCGAAGGCATTACCTGACGGATAAAGGTTGATGTCCTGCGCGTTGATAAGGATCATGTCAGCCTGTTTGCCGGGAACCAGGCTGCCGATTTTGTCATGCAAGCCAGCGCAGGTGGCGCCGTCGACAGTCGCGGCTTTGAGCAGAACATGGGCGGGCAGGGTCACCACCGGATGATGGTCTTCGCTGCAGCAGCGCTGCTGATGCATGCCCAGGACGCGCTGCAGATAAAACGCTACCCGCATCTCCATGAACATGTCGCCGCTGTAGGACGTTTCGTTATCAACGCTCAGCCCAGGGCTGATGCCATGACGCTGAGCCGCCTGCATGGCGAACATTCCATCTTCAATGCCGTAGTGGGCATCTGAACGCGGGCATACGTTGACCCGCACGCCAGCCTCGCGAAGGATCTTCCACCCGGCGTCCGGCAGCGCGGTGCAGTGGTTGAAGATGTTGTCAGAGCGCAGCAGCCCCTCGCGATGCAAGCCTTCCAATTCAGCTGCCATGTCCCCACCAAAAAACTCGGTGATGATCGGTAATCCCAGGCGCCTGGCCTCAGCCCACAGCTCAGGTTCCAGCTGCGCCATCACTGCCAGTGAGAGCAGCGGGTTGTCACCGTTCTTGATGTATTTGTCCTGCAGACGCTCGAGGTTGCCCGGCCAGTGGGCTTTGTCCCACTCACCCGCCACCGGCGCTCCCGAAGCATGTACGGCGCGTATGCCTGCATCGAGCAGCGCCTCTACTGCGGCATCGGAGTGCGCACCGGTGCGGCTGTTATGCGAGTTGTCGACAAGGGTCGTGATACCAGCATCGATACAGCCCAATGCACTCAGCAGGTTGCCGATATACATGTCCGCCGGACGATAATATTTGGCGAACGAAAAGTGGGTGGCGTTGCAGTAATCCTCCAGGGTTGCGGCGTTCGGATTAATTCGCCGTAGTTGCCCCTCCCAGGAGTGACGGTGGGTATCGACCATGCCCGGCATGGCGATCATGCCGGATGCCTCAATCACAACAGCGTCGCCGGCTTCGAGATTTTCATCGATGGCCGAGATGGTGCTGCCTTCTATGAGGATATCGCCACGCGCCAGATTGCCGATGTCGCCGTCCATGCTCAGCACAGTTGCGCCGCGGATAAGTGTGCGTCCGGCCGGAGCGGCTGGAGCCTGCACTATGCTGCGGTTGTATTCACCCATTTCAGTACCCCTCTTCGAATTTCGTTGGAAGCAATGTACGCAATGCGATACTGCGGGAAAAAGATGGTAGAACTGTTTTTATTATTCAATTTATGCGAATAATAATGCCTCCTTTCATTGCTCCAAGGCTGTTACCCGTCATGGACCGTATTCAAGCAATGCAGGTTTTCGTCCGTGTGGCTGAGGCAGGAAGCTTTAGCCAGGCGGCGCAGACGCTCTCTCTACCGGCCTCAACGGTGACCAGCAGCGTTAAAAACCTTGAGAAGTACCTGCAGGTGCGCCTGCTGAACAGAACAACGCGGCGGGTTAGCCTGACGCCTGAAGGCGCCCAATATCTGGGGCAATGCAGGGAAATATTGGGACTGATCGAACGCACGGAGACCAGCCTGACGGATTCCGTGAAACGGCCGCAGGGACGTTTGCGCGTCGATATGCCGGGCGGCATTGCCCACTTCATCGTCATTCCAAACCTGCAAGACTTTTACCGGCGCTACCCGGATATTTACCTGATGATAGGCGTCAACGATCGGCAGGTTGACCTGCTTCAGGAGGGGGTCGACTGCGTCATTCGTACAGGCGAGCTTGATGACTCAACGCTCGTTGCGCGACCACTAGGCCGTTTTCGCTGGGTGACCTGTGCATCTGCTGCCTATCTCGAAGAGAACGGTACTCCGCAGACTCCGCGAGATTTGTCTCGTCACCGGGCCATCCATTACTTCTCGGGCCGTGCAAGGCAAGCAGGTGAGATGCGCTTCGCCCGGGGCGACGAGAAAATCTCAGTACCGGTCAAGGGCACAGCAGCCGTCAACGAGACTGGGCTCTACATCAAAATGTGCCTTGAAGGCTTTGGGCTCGTGCAACTCGCCGAGAATGTTGTTTCCGAACATCTACGATGGGGGCGGCTGGTCGAAGTGCTTGCTGACTGGCAGCCTGACCGGGTTCCTGTACACTTGTTATATCCACATCAGCGCTTTCTATCACCAGCTGTGCAGGCGTTCGCTGACTGGATCGCTGGGCTAGTTCACGACGGCGGTTCGCCTGCTGGCTGATCAGGAGATGAAAGCTTCTCCGGACTAAAATGCCAATCACTATTGGC
This sequence comes from Pseudomonas sp. CCNWLW23, assembly GCF_037095675.1. Classification (NCBI taxonomy): domain Bacteria; kingdom Pseudomonadati; phylum Pseudomonadota; class Gammaproteobacteria; order Pseudomonadales; family Pseudomonadaceae; genus Pseudomonas; species Pseudomonas sp. CCNWLW23. Next base: position 11,730 of record NZ_JBAWKM010000025.1, read on the forward strand.
GTTTATGGGATGGTTGAATGGTGCGCCTGGCTTGGCCCAGCAGTAGTGGACCATGGCTGCAATTAAAAAAACGACGCATTCCGCTGCTCCTGAAAATGAGCCGTGTCGTCAGCTTCATTTGCACGCAAACCGATGAACGTCAGGCCGAGCATTAAGCTGGCGCCCGAGCCGAAGCGCAGGGAGGAGGCCCTCAACATGGCGTAGCCTGGCGCGTAAATGATCCTAATGAGGAGTTAGGTAATTTTGCCCGTCCATTTCGGCTCGGAAGCGGCTCATTCTATGACCGGGCCATGCGGGCGCGTATACCCTTGCCGTGCTGCGCAGACTGCGCGTAGCGCAGCCCGGCCAGCAATACCCGCCGACGTATGCTGCTAGCCCCTTTATGACTTGGCCTCCGTGACTACCCCTGATCTGCAATAGCCTTATCTGCGCAAGGTTTCAAATAGAAATGCCCTGAACCATTGATTGCCGGCATCAGCGTCGTAGGCACCATGCCAATGAACGGTAGACTCGACCCCCGGCATCTCCACTGGCAGCGGGTAAATCACGAAATCATTCGAATGATTCAGCGCATGTGCGACGCCTTCAGGTAGGGTGACCATCCACCCTGTATGCCTGAGTATCTGCGGCACAACTGTAAAGTGGGGTACCCTCAAAGCGATGTGTCGATTCAGGCCACGTGAGGCCAGAGTGTCCTCGATGGCTAAGTGGCTGCTGTCAGTGGAGGTGACACTGACATGGGAGAGGGCAAGAAAATCCTCCACGCTGATTTTCCCGGCCGGAAGTCCGTCACGCTTGCGAGTCATGCAGGCGTATTGCTCTCGGAACAGGGATTGGTACCGGGTGGTTGTTTTCAGTGTGGGCAGGTTACCAATTGCGAAGTCCAGTTGCCCCATACGCATCCGCTCGACCACCATGGCGACGGGTACCAGCTCTGATGAGAGCTTAATGGCCGGCGCAAGCGTTTGAAGCCGTTCACAAAGCGACGGCAGGAACACCTGTTCGCCGATGTCTGACATACACAAACGGAACTCCCGGTCGCTAGTACCAGGATCGAAGGGTTCGGTTTCATTCAGAGCATCGCGTATTGCCGTGAGTGCCCGTCCGATCGGTAGGGCGATCCGCTCGGCGGTCTGGGTCGGCATCATGCCTACCGGCGTGCGTACGAATAGCGCATCATCAAAAAGCTTGCGAAGTCGACCCAAGGCGTAACTTACAGCAGGTTGTGTAATCGCCAGGCGTCCAGCCGCGAGTGTCAAGCTGCGTTCCTCCATTATGGCTTGAAAAACCCTAAGCAGATTTAGATCGACATCATTCAAGTTGCGCATTCGTATAAATACCGTTTATCAATTGTATAATTGCCATGAATTTGACTTATAGGGTACAGGTTCATAGACTTCGGAACAACAGCGAGGCGATACAACAATCTGAGGCTTTGAGTGATGGACACAGGTTTTTGCAAACAACAAGCAGTTGGCGGGGCATTAACACTTCCGGTGCTGCTGTTGAAACGTATTGAACGCAGCCCTGAAACGGCGCTTTTTTCCGACCGAAGCTGCACTTGGACTGCTGCGCAACTTGTCGACGTGATAGGACGGCGTGCCACAACACTCGCGGAATATGGGATAAAGCGTGGAGATCGGGTTGGATTGATGTGCGCCAACCGCGCCGAGTTCCTTGAAGTGCTGTTGGCATGTGGTTGGCTGGGCGCGGTTGCGGTGCCTATTAATACCGCCTGTCGGGGCATGCAGTTGAATCATGTGCTGGCTAATAGTGGGGCGCGCTTGTTGGTCAGTGAAGAGGTCAATCTGGATGTGCTCGCGGCACTTGATTACTCTGCGCTTGCTGTCGAAGCCCTGTGGGTCCTTTCGCCGCAAGGCGATGTCAACGCGGTTTGGCAGGAGCGGTTGAGGGTGCGGTCGATGCCCCCTCGCAGTGCGTCCATGGCCCCACCTGCAGTGCTCGAGGATGGCGACCCGCTGGTTATCCTTTACACCTCCGGGACTTCCGGGTTGTCCAAGGGCGTGATCTGCCCGCACGCCCAATTCTTTTGGTGGGGGCTGAATACCGGTGGCGACCTACAGGTGCGCCCCGGGGATGTGCTGTATACATGCCTGCCGTTGTTCCATACCAATGCATTGAACGCCTTTTTCCAGGCCTTGCTGCACGACGCACAGCTGGTGGTAGACAAACGTTTTTCCGCTAGCGGCTTCTACCAGGCGCTTGCGGAAACCGGGGCCACAGTGACGTATCTGCTGGGAGCCATGGTGCCTATCCTTCTCAGCCGTCCGCACAATGAGCTCGAGCGCGCGCATAACGTGCGTGTCGCGCTAGCCCCAGGCGTCCCTGAACAGTTCCACGCCCCGTTTATTCAACGCACAGGCATAGGCCTCATCGATGGTTATGGGGCTACCGAAACCAATGCCGTGATTGGAGGGACTCTGGAGAATCAGCGGCCTGGTTTTATGGGCCGATTGGCCAAAGGCTTCAGTGCCCGGGTGGTAGACAGCCAGGATCAGCCGGTAGCGGATGGCGAACCAGGAGAGCTTGTATTGCGCGCTGAGCAGCCCTTCGCTTTCGCCTTCGGCTACTTTGGTATGCCGGAAAAGACTGTCGAAGCCTGGCGCAACCTGTGGTATCACACCGGCGACCGGGTTGTGCGCGATAGCGACGGCTATTTCCGCTTTGTTGACCGCTTGAAGGACACAATCCGTCGCCGTGGAGAGAACATCTCGTCTTTTGAGGTGGAGCAGGTTCTGTCGAGCCACCCCGCGGTGGAGCTCGTGGCGGTATATGCGGTGAAATCCGAACTGGCGGAAGATGAAGTCATGGCATCTATCGTCATCAAGGAGGGGACTAAGCTCGATCCATTGGAGCTGACGCAATATTGTGAGTCACGGTTGGCGTATTTCGCCGTGCCGCGTTACTTAGATTTTGTTATCGAGTTGCCGAAAACCGAAAACGGCAAAGTTCAGAAATATAAATTGAGAGAACTCGGCGTTACCGCCAGTACATGGGACCTAGAGTGCTCCGGCTACAGGCTTAAACGCGCCTAATCATTTAGCTTTGACTGCCGTGCAATAACAAAAGATGCAACAACAATAAAAATAGCGTTCATAAATATTCAGTCATTGACGGAGACGGCCATGACGGGCACGCATTCGCTTGAACTATCAGATAACCAGTCGGAGCACAGTCATGTTTCCGCTGCAGTTGATAACCGAGTACCGATCGACAGTAAGACCTTTCGCAAGATCGTCTTGGCTTCTGTCACTGGCACGGCGTTGGAGTGGTACGACTTCTTTCTCTACAGCACAGCGGCGGCGCTCATATTCGGGGAATTGTTTTTCCCCAAGGGCACCGATCCACTGGTGGGTACGATCGCGGCACTGGCCGGGTTTGCATTGGGTTTTCTCGCGCGGCCTTTCGGTGGGGTGATATTCGGCCATATCGGGGACAAGTACGGTCGCAAAAAAGCCTTGGTATGGACGCTCTCTATCATGGGCGGGGCAACTTTCTTGATCGGATTGTTGCCCACCTACGCTCAAGCGGGCATGTGGGCGCCCGCGTTGCTACTGCTGTTACGTATCTTGCAGGGCATCGCAGCAGGAGGCGAGTGGGGCGGTGGCGTGCTGATGATCAGCGAGTCGGCGCCACCTGAGCGCCGCGGCTTCTACGCTTCGATTAGTCAGATCGGAGTGGGCGGTGGGTTCGTCTTGTCCGCAGCGGTGTTCTATCTAGTCCAGTTGTTGCCGGAGCGGGATTTCCACAGCTGGGGTTGGCGCATTCCGTTCCTTATCTCGATCGTCATATTCGTCCTGGGCGTCTACATTCGCCGGACATTGCCAGAGAGTCAGGATTTCCAGCGAGCTGAGGCAACGGGCAAGACGGCGCATATGCCCGTGCTGGATGTGTTGCGCAGATATCCGCGGGAAGTGCTGATGGCCATGGGGTTGCGAGTGGCTGAAAACGGCGGCTCCTACATCATGCTGGCGTTCGCTCTTGTCTACGGCAAGTTTCTTGGCGTGCCCAATAGTGTGATGCTGGCGGGAGTCACGTTCTCCACGTGCGTGGAGTTGGTGGCCATGCTGTTCTGGGGGCGTTTGTCGGACCGCATAGGTCGCAAGCCGGTATATATGGTGGGTGCCTTAGGGATGGTGCTAATGGCATTCCCATTCTTCTGGTTACTCGAGACCCGAGAGCCTGCCTGGATCTGGCTCGCCTTCCTCATTGGCAATGCCATCTGCCACGGGGCCATGATCGGTACGCAGCCTAGTCTTATGGGCGAACTGTTCAGCACTGAGGTCCGCTATTCCGGAATGGCTCTCGGGCACGAAGTCGCCTCGGTATTCTCCGGTGGCCTGACGCCGATGATCGCTACCGCCTTGCTGGCGCATTACCAGGCTAGTTGGCCAGTTTCTCTGATGATGATGGCGCTGGGGCTGATCACAGTCATCTCTCTTTGTTTCACCAAGGAGACCCGCGTGCGGGCCAAAGGAGGGCGGTCATGAACCGGTCAGCAAGCAATGACGCCGTGGCGCTGATCGCCGGGGCCCTGGAAGTACCTTACAACCGGCGCGGCACGGGTGAGTCGACGTCGCAACTGCTCGGCAGGGCGGTGCAGCAATTGCTGCGCCAGGCAGGCGTGGCAGCGCATGAGGTCGACGGCCTGGGCGTGGCATCCTTCACCCACCGGCCGGACAACGCCATCGATCTGGCGTGGCGCCTCGGGCTGACCCTGACCTGGTGCATGGATGACCGCAATGGCGGGGCTAGCGCGATCAATATGCTGCAGCATGCCGTGCGTGCCATCCAGCACGGTGATGCCAACGTGATCGTACTGGTGGCCGGTGATACGTTCACCCCGGAGGATTTCAAGACTCTGGTCGACCATTACAACCGGACCACCGAGGAGTACCTCAAGCCGCTTCAGCACGGCGGGCCCAATGGGGTGTTCGCGATGCTCACCCAGCGTCATGCGCAACGCACCGGCCTTGGCCGCGAAGACTATGCAGAGCTGTGCATTGCCCAGCGAGCCTGGGCGCAGCGCAACCCGCTGGCGGTCTACCGCGAGCCGCTGACCATCGAGCAGTACCTTGAGGCGCCCATGGTGGCCGACCCGCTGTGCCGGTTTGACTGCGTACCGGTAGTCAATGGCGCCAACGCCATCCTGCTGACCCGCGCCGACCTCGCCCGCAACACGGTCAACGTGGCGGTGCGTGCAGTAAAGGCGCTGCACAACGATGACCACCAGGCTGGCGATGGCCTGCAGACGCCGCTGGCAAAGATTGCCGACACGCTGTGGGACCGCGCCAATACCGGGCCTGATGCCATGGACCTGGCGTGCGTGTATGACGACTATCCGGTCATGGCCCTGATCCAGCTCGCCGACCTGGGCTTCGTCCCCGACGACGATTACCGGCGAGCGCTGCGGCGGATAGGCCGTTTCGAACTGCCGGTGAATACCTCGGGCGGGCAGCTCTCGGCCGGCCAGGCGGGCGCGGCGGGGGGGATGCATGGGTTGGTCGAAGCTATTACCCAGCTGCTTGGCGATGCCGGTCAACGCCAGGTCAGCAATGCGCGCCTGGCGGTGGTGACCGGCTATGGCATGGTCCAGTATCGCTACGGCATGTGCGCCAACGCGGTGGTGCTCGAACGGTGGCAAGGGGGTGTGGCATGGCGTTCATGATCCAGCAATGTGTCGGTTGCGGCCAGGCCAGTTTCCCGCCGCGTTACAGCTGCCCGCGCTGCGGTGAGGCGCAGTGGCAGGAAGTCTCTGCCGGGGCCGCCCGGATTGCTCAGGCTACCGTGGTGCGCGCGCGGATCGGGATCGCTACCGCAGAGCTCCTGCACCTGGCTAGTGTCGAGCTGAGCGATGGGCCAGTGGTAATTGCCCAGACTGCAGAGCCTTTGCCTCCAGGCACCTTGGTAGAGCTCGCCATAGATGAATATCGGCGAATCGTAGCCCACCCGGCCGACCGCGACTTGTAATCAACAACTGTTCGAGCCGACCTCGATCGCCGAAGCGTGCGTCGTCGGCCGACCCCCAGCTAGTCATTCCCTGACCATGCATGGCCTCAAGGCCTTGCGCGTGGTGCACGTGAGTACCCAGGAGTGTGGTTATGCCTGCAGTGATCGATTACCGACTAGTGTCTGGCTTAGGGCTGGCGCTGGCTTGCCAACAGGCCTTGGCAGATGAACTATGGGCCGATGCTTCAACATATTTTCAGCAGGGAAGCTTGTCCGGTTTAACCCGGAACTTTTATCTCAACCGCGACTTCCGCAACGGTGGTGCCAACCGCCGATCAGGCACCGTTAACGGTTATCGCGCGGAGTGGGACCAAGGCTTAACTCTGGACTACATCTCCCCGTTCACGACTGGTGTTGTCGGCTTGGGATTCGACGCGCATCTGTATGCGGGATTGAAGCTTGACAGCGGTCGTGGCAAGACCGGCACCAACCTGCTTCACGTCAACAACGACGGTGATGTGGCGAATGAGTACAGCGTGGGCGGCGGTGCGCTCAAGCTCAAGTACCGTGAAACGGTGCTCAAATACGGCTCCATGGAATTGCGCACCTCTCCGGTGTTCCTCACCGATGGTGGCTCCGGGCGCCTGTTGCCGCAAACGGTGACAGCATGGCAGCTCATCAGTCGCGATCTGCAGCCGCTAACCTTCGATGCCGCCCACATCACCGCCGGCAAGGCGCCTTCGGAGAACCGCAACGACAGCACGCTACGTTCCCTGTATGGCGCTACGGAGACGGATACGGTCGATTATCTCAGCCTGAATTATGAGCAGGGCGCAGTCAAAGGCTACCTCAGCACTCAACGTGCCGAAGATCTTTGGCGCCAGGATTACCTGGGGTTTCGCTACTTGCCTGCCCTCGTCGAGGGGCTGACCCCAACCTTGAATTTCAGCATGTACCGAACGGTCGACATCGGTGCCGCCCATGGCGGGCCCATCGACAACTTAACCTGGTCCTTTGCTCCGGGCGTCAAGTTCGGTGCCCATTCCCTCATGCTTGCATACCAGAAGGTGCAGGGCGACACGCCCTTCGATTATATGGCGTTCCGAGACGGGCAAACCACCGTGGCACAGCTGGCTAACAATGTGCAGCTCAGTGACTTCAACGCGCCCAACGATCGGTCCTGGCAGGTTCGTTACGACTATGACTTCAGTGCGCGTGGCGTGCCTGGCCTGAGGTTCATGATTCGCTACATGCAGGGACAGGGTGGCAAAGGCTCCGATATCGAACCGTACAGTTCCTACTATCCCCTCGGATTTCGAGATGGGGGGCGCCACTGGGAACGCAATATCGAGATGCAATATGTCGTGCAAGACGGGCCGGCGAAAAACCTCAGCTTGAGAGCGCGGTACGGCGTGCACCGCGGTAATTCGGCTGAGCCACGCGGTGACATGGATGAGATTCGCCTGATCACCGAATTCCCTTTCAAGCTGCTGATGGCGCCGTTGGCAATGCTTCATCAAAGCTGCTTCGCCAAGAATTCATGTAGAGCAATGTCTGTCCGCTTACCGTAGAAGGAGTAATGAGATGAGCAAATACATCGATATTCAGGCACGAGACCAGGCTGGAAGTTTCAAGGGATATCTGGCGCTGCCGCCTGAAGGCAAGGGGCCAGGCATCGTGTTGGGCCAAGAAATATTTGGCGTGAACGCCAACATGCGCGAGGTGGCGCAGATGTATGCCGAGGAAGGTTATGTGGTTCTGGTGCCCGACTTGTTCTGGCGTCTACAGCCGGGTATCGACCTGGGCTATACCCCCGCAGATTTCGATAAGGCTTTGAGCCTCTACACCGCACTGGACCTGGACAAGGCCGTAGACGACATCGCCGCCGCCTTCGACACGCTGCGGGATCTGGCCGAGGTCACCGAGCCCGCCCTGGGCTTCGTGGGCTATTGCCTGGGAGGCAAACTGGCCTACCTCACCGCCACCCGTACTGATGTCGCGGTTGCGGTGGGCTACTACGGCATGGGTATTGAGCAATACCTGGATGAAGCCGATGGCCTGAGCGGTGGGCTGGTGCTGCATCACGGCGAACTGGACGGGCTGTGTGACACCACGACCCGTGCGCGTATCGCCGAGGTGCTGCGTGGCCGCCCAGGCGTAGAGCTGTATACCTACGAGGGTGCTGACCATGCCTTTGCCCGCCTGGGCAGCGATCACTTTCACAAACCCTCGGCCCTCATGGCTCATGGGCGCACCATTGGCGCATTGAAGAAGTACATCGGGCCGGCCTACAACCTTTCAGACCTGTGGGACGAGCACATCCACCATGAGTTCGTTACCCGAGACGTGCCGGCCACCCTGAAGACCATGGTCGCCGAGCCTTACGTGAACCACATTCCGACGCTGACCGGCGGGGTGGGCAGCAAGCAACTCGGACGCTTCTATCAGCATCACTTTGTCCACGCCAACCCCGAGGACACCAAGATGATTCCGGTTTCTCGCACGGTCGGCGCCTACCAGGTCGTCGATGAATTCATCATGTCTTTCACCCACACCTGCGAAATGGACTACATGCTGCCTGGGATAGCACCTACCGGCAAATACGTGGAAGTACCCATGGTGGCGGTGGTCAACTTCCGCGGCAACAAGCTATACCACGAGCATATCTACTGGGACCAGGCCTCTGTGCTGGTACAGATCGGCCTGCTCGATCCAGAAGGGCTACCGGTGGCGGGCATCGAAACGGCCAAGAAATTGCTCGATGAATCGCTGCCTTCGAACACGCTGATGGCCCGCTGGGCCAAAAGTGAGCACCTGTGAGCGCCATCACGACTGTGGGCAAGGAGGTCCTGATCACCGGCGCCAACGGAGGGTTGGGCCTTGCCTTGATCGAAGCGTTTTTGGCTGCGGGGGCAAGTCGTGTCTACGCCGCTTGCCGTAACCCTGAGCGTCTGCTGTTCGATCATCCGCTGGTGGAGGCGGTGGATCTGGACGTCACCGACCAGCAGCAAGTCGCGCAGGTGGCGAGCAGGGTACGGGTCGATATCCTGGTGAACAATGCTGGCCTCAATAGGCAGCAGCGGTTGCTGGGCACCGAGGACTCCGAAGCCGCTGCCCAGGAAATGGCCGTCAACTACTTCGCCACGCTCGCGATGATGCGTGCCTTTGCGCCGACGCTTGTCGAGCGCACTGGCGCTATCGTCAACGTGCTGTCGATTCTGGCGCGGGTGGCGTTGCCAGCCATGGGGTCGTTGTGTGCGTCCAAGGCGGCCGCGTTGCGCCTGACCGAGGCCGCTCGGGCCGAGCTGGCCGGCCAGGTGCAGGTGATGGCGGTGCTCCCCGGTGCGATCGATACCGCGATGAGCCGTGACGTTGCGGGTGCCAAGGCCAGTCCTCGGGACGTGGCCGATGCGATCGTAGCGGGGTTGGCCAGCGGTGCCACGGAGGTCTATCCCGACCCCATGGCACTGGACGTTGCGCACAAGCTCGCCGCCAACCGGGCAAGTACGCAGGCCTACTTCGCCCGGCACCTTTAAAAGGGCCGCATCGGGAGTGCTGCTCAAGTGTGCAGCACCACCGCAAGCGATGCTGCACGCTCGGGCTGACTGCAACGCGCTGGCCTACTGGCTGAGATGAAAAGTCGCGGCGGCTTGAGCATTACCTGCAGGCTTACAAGCAAAACCCGAAGTTGTTTGGGTGGCGCAATTAAGTTGCGGGCATCGTTAACATGAAAGTTGCAGTGAATTACTAAAGCGCACTCACATCCATAGCTTTGCCTGAAATTCATGTATTCCGAGTTCTGATACCCGAAGACGATATTTCTATTATTAATTTATATATGACGTCCCTAAACTCATTGTAAACATCCTGCTCAGGAGGGCGCTGTGTCCAAACATTTGCTACGTCACTATATCGCTGGGACTTTCGTCGAGAGCAGCCGCAGGTTCGACAACATCTCTCCTGTCAATGGGAGCCTATTGGGCCAGGTATGTGAGGCTGGTGAAGATGAAGTGAATGCTGCCGTCGAAGCGGCGGCAGGCGCTCAATTGGGGCCGTGGGCTGGATTCAGTACTGCCCAGCGGGCTGATCTGCTAGAGCGGATCGCCGATGGCATCGAGCGTCGATTTGAAGACTTCGTGGATGCCGAAGTCGCTGATACTGGTCGGCCCGTGCATCAGGCGCGCAGCCTGGATGTTGCACGGGGCGTGCAGAACTTCCGTACCTTCGCTGATTTAGTGCGACACGGCGGTAGCGAGCTTTTTGAAATGCGCACCGGCGATGGTACGGATGTGTTCAGTTATACCGTGCGTAAGCCGCATGGCGTGGTGGCCATCATCTCGCCGTGGAACCTACCGCTGTTGCTGCTTACCTGGAAAGTCGCGCCAGCGTTGGCCTGTGGTAATTCTGTGGTTGTCAAACCGTCGGAAGATACGCCTTCCAGTGCCACCCTGTTGGCCGAGGTCATGCACGAGGCCGGTGTGCCCGCCGGTGTATTCAATCTTGTGCATGGCTTTGGCCCTGATTCTGCCGGTGAGTTTCTCACTCGCCACCCTGGCGTCAATGCCATCACCTTTACCGGTGAGTCGCGCACCGGCTCGACCATCATGCGCGCTGCTGCCGAGGGCGTACGTGAGGTGTCTTTCGAACTGGGTGGCAAGAATGCCGCAGTCGTTTTTGCCGATTGCGATTTTGATGCGGCAGTTGCCGGTGTGCTGCGTTCCAGTTTCACCAATTCTGGCCAGGTCTGCCTATGCACGGAGCGGGTCTACGTCGAGCGGTCGATCTACGAGCGCTTTGTCGCGGCGCTCAAAGCAGGCGCCGAGAAGCTGAAGATCGGCTATCCCGACGAAGACGGCGTGAACATGGGGTCGCTGATTTCCCATAAACACCGCGACAAGGTGTTGGGCTACTTCCAGTTGGCTGTGACAGAGGGCGCGACAGTGGTCAGTGGCGGCGGTGTGCCGACATTTGGCGACGAGCGCGACCAGGGCGCTTTTATCCAGCCGACTATCTGGACCGGCCTTACCGATGACGCTCGCTGCATTCGCGAAGAAGTGTTCGGTCCGGTCTGTCATATCGCGCCCTTCGATAGCGACGAGGAAGTGCTGCAACGCGTTAATGATTCGGCCTACGGCCTGGCTGCTTCTCTGTGGACTCGCGATCTGAAGCGGGCCCACCGTCTCTCTCGACGTATCCATGTCGGCATGGTGTGGGTCAATACCTGGTTCCTGCGCGATCTGCGTACGCCTTTTGGTGGCGCACGCTTGTCTGGGCTTGGCCGCGAAGGAGGGCGCCACTCGCTGGATTTCTATTCCGAGCTCACCACCATTTGTGTCAATCCGTAAGGACAGGAGAACTCCATGCATCCAGCAATCGCTGAAGCAGCAGCGTGTTTGCGCCAGGCTCGTGAACAGGGCAGGCCCTGTGCGCCAGTACGCGAACTCATCGAGCGTGCGGCTGTCGAGCAAGATGAATCCGCGCTAAAGCAGGCTTACGCCGTGCAACAGTACAACAACGCCGCCGACATTGCCGCAGGCTGGAACCCGGTAGGTCACAAGATCGGTTTGACCTCAAGTGTTGTCCAGCGCCAGTTGGGGGTTGACCAACCGGACTTTGGTCGGCTGTTTGCCCAGATGGCCCGAGGTGACGGCCAGTCTATCAGCTGGAGTGAATGCCAGCAGCCCAAGGTAGAAGCAGAGATCGCCCTGGTTCTGGAGCGCGATCTGTGCAATGAGCGCCAGACCCTGGCCGACATTATCCGTGCCACTGCTTTCGCCCTGCCGGCCATCGAAATCGTCGGCAGTCGAATCGCCAACTGGGACATCAGTTTGCTCGACACAGTCGCAGACAATGCTTCGTCCGGGCTGTTTGTCCTGGGCAGTCAGCCGGTATCCCTGGGGCAATTGGACCTGGTCAATTGTGGCATGCGCCTGAGTCTACGCGGCGAACCGGTATCGGTCGGAGCCGGCGCAGCCTGCCTGGAAAACCCACTGAATGCGGCGGTGTGGCTGGCCAATACCATGGTCCGTCTCGGCGAGCCATTGCGTGCCGGTGACGTGGTGTTGACCGGTGCCTTGGGACCTATGGTGCCGGTGAGCCCGGGAGATGTGTTTACCGCTGAGATCCAGGGCTTGGGCCGCGTCACTGCGTCCTTTGCTCAAGCCGAGTAAGGGGGCCCTAAATGAGCCAGAAACGCAAAGTAGCCATCATCGGTTCCGGCAACATCGGCACCGACCTGATGATCAAGATCCTGCGCAACGCCAAGCACCTAGAGATGGCAGCGATGGTCGGCATCGACCCGGCCTCCGACGGCCTGGCCCGCGCCGCCCGCCTGGGCGTGACCACCACCCACGAAGGCGTGCAGGGCCTGACCCGCCTGCCGGTGTTCAGGGACATCGATTTCGTCTTCGACGCCACCAGCGCTGGTGCCCATGTGAAGAACGACGCCTTCCTGCGCCAGCACAAGGCCGACCTGCGCATCATCGACCTGACCCCAGCGGCCATCGGCCCGTACTGCGTGCCGGTGGTAAACCTCGAGCAGCACCTGCAGGCGACCAACGTCAACATGGTCACCTGCGGTGGCCAGGCGACCATCCCAATGGTCGCGGCGGTATCGCGGGTGGCCAAGGTGCACTACGCCGAGATCGTTGCCTCGATTGCCAGCAAGTCCGCCGGCCCCGGCACCCGCGCCAATATCGACGAATTCACCGAGACCACCAGCAAGGCCATCGAAGTGATAGGCGGCGCGACCAAGGGCAAGGCGATCATCATCATGAACCCCGCGGAACCGCCGCTGATGATGCGCGACACGGTGTACGTGCTGAGCGAGACCGCCGACCAACAGTACATCGCGGCGAGCATCGAGGAAATGGCTCGCGCAGTGCAGGTCTACGTGCCGGGCTACCGCCTCAAACAGCAGGTGCAGTTCGAACCCGTGTGCGGCCTGAGGTTGCCTGGGCAGGGCACCTTCACCGGTCTCAAGACGTCGGTGTTCCTTGAAGTGGAAGGCGCCGCCCATTACCTGCCGGCTTACGCCGGCAATCTCGACATTATGACCTCCGCCGCGCTGGCCACCGCCGAGCGCATGGCACAAGCAATGGGGGCGTCGGCATGAACGGCAAGAAGCTCTATATCAGTGACGTAACCCTGCGCGACGGCATGCACGCCATCCGTCACCAGTATTCGCTGGATGACGTGCGTGCCATCGCCACGGCGCTGGATCGCGCCAAGGTCGACTCCATCGAAGTCGCCCATGGCGATGGCCTACAGGGTTCCAGCTTCAACTACGGTTTCGGTGCCCACACCGACCTCGAATGGATCGAAGCAGCGGCCGACGCGGTCAACCACGCCAAGATCGCCACGCTGCTGCTGCCAGGGATTGGCACCCTCCATGACCTGAAGAGCGCCTATGACGCCGGTGCTCGCATTGTTCGCGTGGCCACCCACTGCACCGAGGCAGATGTTTCGCGCCAGCACATCGAATATGCCCGTGAACTGGGCATGGACACCGTTGGCTTCCTGATGATGAGCCATATGCACACACCTGAAGGGCTCGCGCAGCAGGCCAAATTAATGGAGGGCTACGGCGCCACTTGCATCTATGTGGTGGATTCGGGCGGGGCGATGAACATGGACGACATCCGTGCGCGCTTCCGTGCGGTCAAGGCTGTGCTCGACCCAGCGACGTCGACCGGTATCCATGCCCACCACAACCTCAGTCTGGGCGTGGCCAACTCCATCGCCGCCGTGGAGGAGGGCTGCGACCGCATCGACGCCAGCCTCGCCGGCATGGGCGCCGGCGCCGGCAACGCCCCGCTGGAAGTGTTCATCGCCGCTGCCGACAAGCTTGGCTGGCAGCACGGTACCGACGTGTACGCGCTGATGGATGCCGCCGACGACCTGGTGCGCCCGCTACAGGACCGCCCGGTACGGGTGGACCGTGAAACGCTGGCCCTGGGTTACGCCGGGGTCTATTCGAGCTTCCTGCGCCACGCCGAAGTGGCCGCTGCCCGGTATGGCATCAAGGCCGTGGACATCCTCGTCGAGCTGGGCAAGCGGCGGATGGTCGGTGGCCAGGAAGACATGATCGTTGACGTCGCACTCGACCTATTGAAGCCATCGCTGGAGAAGCGTGCATGAATACCGATATTGCTCGTATCGCCGAAGCCCTTGACCGAGCGGCGCGAAGCGCCGAACCACTGGCACAGTTCAGTGGCAGCACCGCCTTTTCCCTGGATGACGCCTACCGGATCCAGCGCGCCTCCATGCAGCGTCGTTATGCCGATGGTGAGCACAGCATCGGCATCAAGCTGGGCTTCACCAGCCGCGCGAAGATGGTGCAAATGGGGGTGGATAGCCTGATCTGGGGGTGGCTCAGCAACACCATGGTGGAAGAGGACGGCGGCCTGATCGACTTGGCGCGCTACATTCATCCGCGAGTCGAGCCGGAGGTTTGCTTTCTAACGCGCCGTGCGATTGATCGCCCGCTGACCCTGCTGGAAGTAGGCAATTATGTCGAGGCCGTGGCGCCGGCGCTGGAGATCATCGATTCACGCTACCAGGCGTTCAAGTTCAGCCTGGAGGATGTGGTGGCGGACAACTGCTCCTCGGCCGGCCTCACCATTGGAGCTTGGTCGCGCAACTTCTCAGGGCTGGACAACGCCGGCGTAGTGATGCGCCTGGATGGGCGTGTGGCTCAGGCCGGCTCCACGGCTGCAATCCTCGGCAATCCGCTGCGCAGTCTAGTGCAAGCCTCACGCCTGCTGCACGGCGCCGAACTCGAATTGCCCGCGGGTAGCCTCGTGATGGCAGGCGCCGCCTGCGCTGCGGTGGCGTTGTACCCAGGCGTGCATGTCAGTGTCGATGTCCATGGCGTTGGGCAGAGCAGCTTCAGCGTCCGCGGTGACCACGGAGGCGTCAGCCATGAGTGACCTCAACGCCACTATCGTTGCTGGCAAGGCCACACCGCGTGGGCGCTTTCCGCATATCAAGCGTGCGGGTGACTTCCTGTTCGTCTCCGGTACCAGCTCACGGCGCCCGGACAACAGTTTTGTCGGCGTCGAGGTGGATGCCATGGGCACCACCCAGCTAGACATTCGGGCGCAGACTCGCGCAGTGATTGAGAACATGCGCGACATCCTCGCCTCTGCAGGTGCAAGCCTTGCAGACGTGGTGGAGATCAGCAGCTTCCTCGTCGATATGAACGACTTCGGCGGATACAACGACGTCTACGCCGAGTACTTTGACGAAAGCGGCCCGACCCGCACCACCGTAGCCGTACACCAATTGCCGCACCCCCATCTACGTATCGAGATCAAGGCCATAGCGTACGCGCCGCGTCGTCGCTGAACCGTTGGGAGAAAACAACCATGGACAAGCATCACTTCAGCGCCCCTTTCAACTTCAACCGCTGGATAGACGAGCACGCGCACCTGCTCAAGCCGCCGGTTAACAATCAGCAGATATGGCAGGACAGCGATTACATGGTTACCGTGGTGGGTGGGCCTAATCAGCGCACCGACTTCCATGACGATCCGGTGGAGGAGTTTTTCTACCAGTTCAAGGGCAATGCCTACTTGAACGTCTGGGACCGAGGTCGCTACGAGCGCGTCGACCTCAAGGAAGGCGACATCTACCTGATGGCCCCCCACGTTATCCATTCGCCGCAGCGTCCTGAGCCCGGCAGTCTGTGTCTGGTGGTGGAGCATCGCCGCCCGGAAGGGCAGTCCGACGCCTTGCAGTGGTCCTGTGCGCACTGCGGCACCGTGGTCCGGCGCTATGAGTTGAGGCTCAAGAGCATCGTTGCCGATCTTCCACCGATATACGACCAATTCTATACCACCACCGATGAAGAGCGTCGTTGCCCTGGTTGCGGCGAAATCCACCCAGGCCGCGATTGGCAGACCTGGCACAACACGCTGCGTGAGGTCCACGGCTTATGAAAATCGATATCCATTCGCACTTTCTTCCCCGCATTACTCAAGCCGAGGCCGCCCGCCTGAGTCCTCAGCGTGGCCCTTGGCTGCATACCGAGGGGCGTCAGGGGCAGATCATGCTGGGAGATAAGCCGTTCCGTCCGGTACATGATGTGCTGTGGGATCCGCAGCGCCGCATCGAACACCTGGATGAGCAGGGCTTGGACGTGCAAGTGATGTGCGCAACGCCGGTGATGTTCGCCTACGACCAACCTATCGCGCAGGCGCTGCCGTGGGCACAGATGATGAACGATCGGGCCCTGGAGATGACGGCCCAGGTACCCGATCGCCTCAAGGTGCTGGCCCAGGTACCCCTGCAAGATATCGAGGCGGCCTGCCTTGAGGCCAGCCGGGCCAAGGCCTGTGGCCATGTCGGGGTGCAAATCGGCAATCACGTGGGCAACCACGATCTGGACGAAGCGGGCCTGATCACCTTCCTGCACCACTGTGCGGTGGAAAATATCCCGTTGCTGGTGCACCCGTGGGACATGATGGGCGGCGAGCGCATGAAGAAATGGATGTTGCCTTGGCTTGTCGCGATGCCGGCGGAAACACAGCTGGGTATCCTGTCGCTGATCCTGTCTGGCGCTTTCGAACACTTGCCGGCGTCCCTGCGCATCTGTTTCGCCCATGGCGGCGGCGGCTTCGCCTTCCTCCTGGGACGGGTAGATAACGCCTGGCGCCATAGAGATATTGTCCGAGAGGATTGCCCGGAACTGCCGTCAAGCTATGTCAAACGTTTCTTCGTCGACTCGGCGGTCTTCGACCCTCGTGCACTGCGTTTGCTGGTGGACGTGATGGGGGCAGACCGCGTCATGCTCGGCTCCGACTCTCCCTTCCCGCTAGGCGAACAGGCCATTGGTGCTGGTGTACTGGAGCATCCGCAGTTGAGCGAGCAGGACAAGTCGCGTATCTGCGCCGAGAACGCCCGGGGATTCTTCGGCATTTGATTGGCCATCGCGAACGAGCGGCAACCTGATCGGAAAAAAGTCGTGGTTGCCGAGGAACGTCATGAAATCAAGCGTACTTACGGTTTCGCGCAAGCTGAAGTTCTACCAACTGGTGGTATTCGACCAGGTCGTGCAGAGCGGCTCACTAGTGCGTGCAGCTCAGATATTGAACATGACTCAACCTGCCGTCACCAAGGTTATCCATGAGATAGAGTCGTACTTCTCCGCGCCGTTGCTGGTACGTAGCAATCGCGGCGTGCGCCTGACGGAGCTGGGCGAGGTAGTGCTGCGCAGAGCCCGTGCAATGCTGGCAGAGCTTAGGGCGCTAACTGATGAAGTGCAGGCTCATCACGAGGGGGGGGCAGGCCATGTGGTTGTAGGCACGCTAATTTCAGCTTCGGCATCGTTGTTGCCGCTCGCGCTACGGCTGCTCAAGGAGCGCGCCCCGCAGGTGCTGGTGTCGGTGCGGATCGGGCAATTCGATCAACTCTTCCCCGCCTTGATAGTGGGTGAGGTGGACCTGGTGATCGGGAGGATCCCTGACGACTGGCGGGGGCGGGAGGAGAGCCGGACGTTGGGCGTTGACTCGCTTTACGTGGAGTCTTTGTCGATCGTTGCCGGAAGCCGACACCCGCTACACGATCAGGCCGTGTCGAGCTTGGCCGATTTGCAGGCCTATCCGTGGATTTTGCCGCCACCCGGCTCGTCACTACGTCGTACCGTCAATGGGCTTTTTGCCGAGGCTGATTTACCGCTGCCAGCCAATGTAATCGAGTCGCTGTCGGTGCTTACCAACGTAGCGTTGATGCAGGACCAGAAGACTGTGGGTTTGCTGCCGATGGAGACGGCTCGGCAATTGTCTGGTCAGGGCGGGATTCGAAGCTTCACCTTCGGCACGCCCTTACGTTTCGGCGGGATCGGCTGTTTTTATCCCCATAACCGTGACCCCGGGCCTGCCGCCAAGCTTTTTAGGGAATGCACCCGACTTGCCTGCGAGCGGCATGTCATCAGCGACTGACAGTCGCCCCCCGGTAGAACCAGTGATGGTTATTCCGCCAAAAGGCGAGAGCGGCCAGTCAGGGCTGACCGCTATCGGTTCAACGCCAGCGCGGGATATTCAAACGCATCAAGACGTGGGCCGCGAGCCGGATCCAGCTTTAGCTCGTTCGTCGCTGGCGCCTCGGGCCATGCTGGAAAAAACACCGTCTCTTAGTACCCAGGCATGCATCAATGCGGCGCCCAGATGTCCCAGGATGATCGCGAACAGCAGCCACGCCAGAGCGCCATGTGCCAGCCGAAGCCATGCGTAGAGCACCGGGTTTTCCGGAACCAGCGCAGGCAAGCTCCAGTCGCCCAGAAGGATGACGGGCCAGTTGCCTGCCGAACGCACCGCCCAGCCGAGCACTGGCAACCCCACCATCAATAGGTAGAGCAAGCCGTGCAACAGGTGGGCGGCTACGGCTTGCCAGCGGGGAATACTTGCGGGCAGTGCCGGCACAGGCCGGCAGAAGCGATTGGCCAGGCGCACCAGTGCGAGGCAAAGGATGGCGATGCCCAACGGCTGATGCACGTCGATCAACACGGGACGGAGGGCTAATGAGCTCATCATGGCTACCCCGATGAACAGCATGGCCATGATGGCGATCGCCATTGCCCAGTGCAGTAGCCTGGCGGTTAGGTTGAAGTGCCGGGGACTGCGCGTACGGGTAGTTGGTACGTCTTGCATCACTTGTGCTCCTGCTGGCCAATGGCGTCGGTTGCCCTGCCGAACGCGATTTCGCGCAGACGTGCATTGTAAGAGTGCGAGTAAATACCCGCGCGCGCTGCTAGCACAGGATCGTTCGAAAGCGCGATACCGGATGGCACCAAGGTGGGGTCGAAGTTGATATCGCGACAGCCCCCTTCGCGCTGATCGCGAACGCTGGTCACTTCCAGCGTGCCGGCGACCACTTGCTGTCGCTCGGCGGCCCAGGGTTGTGACGGATCATCGACCGGATCTCCCGCCTGCGCCAATTGCAGTACCAGATCCCAGCGAACGGGCGCTTGTGCCACCCGCTTCTTGATATCGTTGAACAGGAAATCACGGCTGGATCGCGCCCGCTCTTCCGGGGAGAGGCCATGGAAGGGAGCGTGGGGCCGCATGAACCAGCGCACGGGCTGGCGTGTGCCATCTGCCGCAAGCAGGATAAATGCGTTGATGACGTTGTACTGGGCCTGCGCAAAGCTGCTCGGCCAAGGCGCAGTCGCCTTGTACTCCACCGCCTTGCGAGCCTCTGGGTACTTTTCGAAGAACGTCCCGACTCGCGCGGGGTCAGGCTGTCCGGTGGTCGGGTCAGGCTCGAATGCGTGCCTTTGTGCCAGGAACCCCTCGGCATCACGCGTAGGGAAGTAGGGGGCATTGTTCAGCTTCATCCGCCATTGAGATCTGTCGTCTGCACTCAACAACAAGGCCATGCTCACCGTGGCGGTAGAGGCGTCCGGCGCATGGGGGTCGGCGGACCCGATCGAGAAACGTCCGATTGCCGGGACTTCATCCTGGGCGAACACTCGAGCGGTCGAGAGCGACGCCGCTGCATTGCTGCTGCGAAAAACTCCTGCGAAACAGATGCCCTTACCATGCGCTCGACGATAGCCCGGTTCGAAGTGCTGCAGCGAGTCACCGAGAAACGTTCGAGTGGTGGTTCGGCCCCCGACCAGCCCGGCGGCCCAGGCGAATGACAGTGCCAGTGCGCCGACGATGGCTGCGATGACCAGCACGGGCATCCAGCGTTTATTGAATGTGGGACGTTGCAAAGCGCTCACCCTGACCTTGACCGATGATTGGCACGCACTATAAGTTTGCTACCCCACCCTAAGGAAGTACGCACCTTTTGGTTAGTACCATGACTGACTCTCGCTTGGACACCGGCAACCCCCAAGACTCATCCGCGCTTGACGAGCACACGCTGACCGCCAAGCTCAGGCGCGGCGACCTATTCACGGGCAAATGCAAGGCCAGGGAAGTGCTGTCTCACGTCACGAGTCTGTGGGGAATGCTATGCCTGATTGCGCTAATTGACGGCACGCTGCGTTACAGTGAGCTGCGTCGCAAAGTGAACGGCGTCAGCGAAAAGATGTTGTCGCAGACCCTTCAGCGGCTGGAAGGCGATGGTTTCGTGCGCCGGACCTCATATCCCATTGTCCCTCCGTGGGTCGAATATGATCTGACCCCTTTTGGTCAGGAAGCCGCCGCGCATGTTGCGGCACTTGGCGACTGGTTGGAGATGAATCTCCATAAAGTCCCTAAAGCCTAGCGGGGTCATGACGACTCATAGCTTCCATTGCCGGATTTATACAACGGCCACTGTGTAAAAACTAGTTTTTGATAGCTTCGGCCCCTCGGATTCGCGAGCGGAGTGTTAGCGCAAAGAAGAGAAGTACTGGGTAGGTGACTTACCTACGGCTTTCTTGAACATCGTAATGAAGGCATTAACGGAGTCATATCCAAGAATGCCCGCCACACGTTGCACGGATACCCCCTCTGCCAAATGGCTGAGTGCGATCATCAAATGCAGCTGCTGGCGCCACCGCCCGAAGCTGAGCCCGGTCTTGCTTTCAACTAGCCTGGCCAGCGTTCGTTCACTAGTCGCAAGCCGAGTGGCCCATTCGCGCAGGGTGGTGCGGTCGCCGGGAGTAGCAAAGAGCGTATCCGCGATGTGTTTGATCTTCGGATGGTCTGATATTGGCAAGTGCAGCTCTTTCACCGACGCATCGGAAAGCTGCTCGAGTAGCACTGCAACCAACCGCGCGGCCTTGCCCTCTGAAAGACAAGAGCGGTCCTGCTCAACAAGGTGCAGGATCAACTCCCGGACAAGCGGCGTAATAGCAAGTGTACAGCACCCATCAGGCATGACAGCTGCGCTGGGCTCGACGAACAGAAAGCAGGTACTGGCATTCGCGGTTACACGACAACAGTGTGGCGTGCCGCCGGGGATCCATACCGCGTGCTGGGGTGGCACCAGCCAGATTGCGTTCTGCACCTCACAGCTCACCGCCCCCCGCAAAGACAAGATCAGTTGGCCTTTACGATGATCATGTGTGCCGGTGCCGGAATGATTAGGTTCCGGCACAACCTTGAGTGCAATCGCCGCCTGGAAAAAAAGGTCTGAATCGAAATCTTCTGGTGAGGAAACGACATTTTTTGAGAATGGCATGATTTAGGTATCATATGGCTTGATATCTATATTCTATAACTCTCAAGCTCTCTACAGTTGCCTTTTTTTTAGAGGACAGCTAGAGAATATGTCAGATACAAAAAACAAGTGGCAGGCCACCATGCTCGTCGCGGGCATCCTGCTTATTGCCGTTAATCTGCGCGCTCCCTTCACGGGCATCGCGCCCATTCTGCCGCTAATCCAGAAGGATTTTGGCTTGAGTGCATCAGCACTGGGCCTGCTCACTTCACTGCCACTCCTTGCTTTTGCGGGGTTCTCCCCGCTCAGCGCTGCGGTCGCACGAAGGTCCGGTACTGAGCGCACCCTTTTCGGTGCTCTGTTGGTGATTTCAGTGGGCATCCTACTCCGCTCCGCAGGTAGCGCGTGGGCGTTATACGCTGGTTCGATACTGATAGGCACCGGAATCGCCCTTGGCAATGTGTTGCTTCCCAGCTTGATTAAACGCGACTTCTCATCGAAAATGGCGTCTATGATCGGCGCTTACTCCATCACGATGGGCGCAGCAGGTGCTGTTGCGTCAGCCGCTATCGTTCCTCTGACCCAATCATGGGGATGGTCGATAGCCCTGAGTTTGGTGGTGGCAGCCCCGCTGTTGGCGATGTTGGTGTGGCTACCGCAGTTGAAAGTTAAAGAACACCTGAGCCTGCCCAGCCCGAACCAAGCGGCATCTGTGGCGGTATGGCGTTCGCCGCTTGCCTGGCAAGTCACCCTGTTCATGGGGCTCAACGCGATGCCTTTTTATGTCACAGTGAGCTGGCTTCCTACTATTCTGATGAACCATGGGATATCCCCCGAACAAGCAGGAACAATACACGGCACGCTTCAACTGACTACAGCGATTCCCGGCTTGATCCTGGCGGCGACGCTTCGCCGTCTCACAGACCAAAGACTGGCGGCCGCTACCGTCAGTCTGCTAACAGCCTTATCACTTATCGGACTTATTTATGCGCCAGGCCACGCTATGTGGTGGGCCGCATTCCTAGGCTTTGGTTCTGGCGCCAGCATGATGCTCGGCCTGACGTTCATCGGTTTGCGCACAAAGAACTCCGTTGACGCGGCTGCACTTTCAGGAATGGCGCAATGTGTAGGCTATTTGATGGCAGCAGCAGGCCCGATATTGCTGGGGCAACTGCACGACTCAACCGGTGGTTGGACGGCACCGCTGCTGACCACCGCCGCCATCTCTATCGCAGGTGCATTCACCGGCATTTTGGCAGGACGCAACGTCCAACTCGAACCCTCTTCTCGCTGCGCAGAATTTACTGGTTCTGAGTAAGGGGAGGCAGTGCTTGCCAGATCGGCTTGCGGCTGAGTTAATGTCCCGAAGCCCGCTGCCATCCGATCGACAGCATTGGTAGCTTAAGGCACGGTAATACATGCGCACATCCCAGGCTCTAGGATCAGGGCCTACATTAGTCACTGCTTGGGAGAATATGGCATGCGTCTGCTGGTGAGTTTCGCCACCCAGCCTGCGACTCAAGACCAACCTTGATCAATCAATCGAAGGCCCGAGCGTCGAAGAACTGAATGGTAGTGTTTAAGGCTTCTAGATTGGTTTTATGAGTGATCGTACTATCTTGCTCGCAGATGAAGCTGTGACCAACATCGGGATACACAGTAAGTTGGTGCGGAACGTTAGCTGCAGCTAACGCATGCGCTAATTGAATACTTTGTAAGTAAGGGACTTTTTCATCTTTTCTCCCTACCAAAATCAAGGTGGGCGCTGTTTCGTTGCTAACTTCTAACGCCGGACTGGCCCCTTTAGGAACATCCGAGGAGTCGGGTAAGTAACGCAGTGATTGCGACTCTGGAGCGAGCTCGTGCTGCGGAAGAGACAACCCGAGGAGTTGGGCTTGATAAGGTAGGGTTTGGAAGCAGAACACGCCGTACCATACCGCTACGGCTTGAATTGTGACAGCACGGCCTCCAGGTTCGGCCGCGGGAGAGTTACCATCGGTCCACGGGTTGCCCAAACTTGCAGCGATCTGCGCGCCAGCGGATACTCCCCAGACGTAGGTATTGGTAGTGTCAATTTGAAGATCTTCAGCGATTCCTGCCAGATAATTCAGGGCGGCTTTGGCATCCTCGAGCTGTCCAGGCCACCTCACTTCCGCGCTCAGTCGGTAGTTGATCGACGCCACGGCATATCCGCGGGCGGCTATCTCTGCCAGCAGCCGCGGGAAATCGCTGAACACTCCTGACCGATGACTGTCGCCTCGTCGCCATCCGCCGCCATGTATATAAATCAGCAACGGGGAAGGAGAGGACCGACGCGGGCTGGGCGGTAGGTAAAGGTCCAGTGTCAGAGGACGATATCCCTCGATCCGTGCGTAGGGCATTGCTCCATTAAGGGTTACGCCATTGTCAAACTCAACAATCCAGGGCGGCATTGCGTCTTTGTACACCATCGAAGCGCTGGTCTTTGCGTCTATCCAACTGTCCATTCTATTGGGATGCTCTATTGCTGATTCGCGAACGATCTGAAGAACCGAACTTGCCAAAAATTTGATTGATGGCACTAACGATTACCCTGTAACTGTTTGTTTTCACAGATCGGGACCAGTGAAGCCCATCAGATTATATGAGGCCTCGTCTCCAGTATCGACCTCAACGGGGTGCGCTGACGTCGGTTTGCCCGCTGGCAAGTAATGCACCCCGGATGAAGCCCTCGGCCAATCGTCGTTCGACGAAGTCTCTAACATAGGCTGCTCCAGCATCACGGCCTCGTGGCACTGCGACTGCTTGGCGGATAGCGGTGAAGGCTCCCTGCATCACCCGATAATTCTGATTCTTGGCTGCGATTTGTTCCAGCGGTTGTCTGACCCCGGCGGCAGCATCCAGGTCTTGGTCAATGAATAGGTCTACTGCACCTGCAGACGTTTCAGCTCGGTGTAGCTCTGCATGCTGCAACGTACGTGACAGGTACAGGTCGTAAGCAGCGCCGTTGCCTACCGCAAGCCGAAGTCCAGGTTGATCCAGGTCCTCGGTTTTGGAATAGGGCGACTCGGCCTTTACCAGATAGGTCCCTTCGATAAGTACGTAGGGTTCACTGAAGCTGATCTGGGCGGCGCGGACAGGCTCGATAGCCAGGAAGGCCAACGTCCACGCGTTTTCTTCAAATGCAGCGAATACCTTCCCGGCCGCGTCGTATGTGCGCAATTCGAGAACTACGCCCAGCTCTTCGGCCAGCGATTTAGCAAGTGCAACAGAAACACCATGCGGTTCTCCGTCAGCGCCTGGCTGAGCCAGCACTGGGTTACCGAAGTTGATCGCCGCATGCAGAATGCCGTTGGGCGCCAGGTCCTTGAGGACCTGCTGGGCAATAGGGCTCATACTTTCTCCAGGGTTAGAATATTGGGAATGTGTAGGACACGATCAGGCGGTTTTCATCCGCGCCACGTGCAAAGCTCGATCGATAGCTCGCGTTACGCCACCGGACCGATACGTTCCTCAGGGCACCGGATTGCACCACGTACTGCAGTTCGGTGTTGCGCTCCCATTCATGGCCCTCACCGGTGATAGTCGCTGCGTCGGCCTGATCGCCTAGCAGGTAGCGGGTCATGAAGGTCAAGCCAGGAATGCCGAGAGCCGCGAAGTTGTAGTCGTAGCGCAGCTGCCAAGAACGTTCACCGGGCTCGGCGAAGTCGTTGAGCTGGACGAAGTTGACCAGGTAAGGATCGGTTCCATCGAGATAGGGCATGGAGGTGGAACCGTTCATCTTTTGCAGTCCCAGACCCAGCGCATGTCCGCCCAAGCTGTAGGTGAACATGCCGGAAATTGCTCTGCTATCGATACGTCCCCCCAAAGCGCGACCGTCATCGTCGCTTTCCATGTAGCGAAGATCAGCTTTGATCTTCCCGCGGCCCACTGGAATCGAATAGTTCGCCCCCACGAAGTGCTGGTGGTAGGCGTGTTCCAGCTCTGCATATTGATAGATCAGCAGCAGGTCTTTTGTGAGCTGGTAATCCAAGCCGCCCAGCCAGAAGGCGTCACCTTCGGCATTGCCTGTGAAACGACGGTTTTTGTTGTTTAGTGTGATCGGTACGCGGTCTGTCGAGTCGCGATCGGTTTGGCGCTCGAAGCGGGCACCGATGAAGGACAGCGAATCGAATTCTTTGCTGGTGAGCAGGCCGCCCTCAAAGGTCTGGGGGAGGAGGCGGCCAGTGTTGGCCTGAACCGTGGGCAGCTTGGGGATCAGAGTGCCGTATTTAAGCTCTGTCTCGGACAGGCGCATCTTGCCAGTCAGGCCCAGGCGGCTGAACTCGTCGGCTGCGCGACCATCATCATGGGTCGGCAGCAGGCCGGTACCGGTTCGATCGGGACTTGAGTCCAGCTTCAGGCCGAGCATGCCCAGAGCATCGACCCCAAAACCCACTGGCCCTGGTGTGTATCCGGACTTCGCATCGAGAATGAAACCATGGGCCCATTCTTCGCGCTTTGACTGGCCGGCGCCGTCACGGAAATCGCGGTTGATGTAGAAGTTCGTCGTTTGCAAGGTGACCTTGCTGTCGTCTATAAAGCCATCCCCATAAGCCGTCGCTGCGGCCAGGCAAAGAGTTACGGCAAGAAGCTTGCAACCAGTTTTGTTTTTGTTATGCATTTGCTGCTCCATCAATTGGAACGTGGGGTGTAGGCGTGCCTCCCGGCACGCCAGGATCAGGAAAAAAAGAGGTTCAGGCGGTGCGGAAAATCATGCAGACCGGGCTGCCGGTCTGGATCTGATGCTCCAGCAAAGCCAGTTCGCCTTTCGGGCTAATGGAGAATGTCTTGATGTTGTCGCTGTCTTCGTTAGCGACGAACAAGAAGCGACCGTTAGGGGACGCAGTCATGAACCGAGGCTTCTTGCCCTGGCTAGGTACGTTGCCGATCGGGTTGATCTTCCCGGTAGGCTGATCCACCGAATAAATGGTCACGCTGTCATGCCCGCGATTGGAGGAGAACAAATGTACTCCATCCGGTGCCATGACCAGCGCTGCTGCACGGCTGTCCCCTACAAAGTCCTGAGGGAGGGCTGGGGCCACCTGGAATGGAACCAGGGAGCCGTCATTCTGGTTGTAGCGGTAGCTGGTGATCGTGCTGTCCAGTTCGTTCACAACGTAAGCAAATGACCCGGTCGGAGAGAACACCACATGTCGAGGCCCGGCCCCCTCGCGTGTCTTGATTTCATGCGCCAGTTCAGGCTTCAGTGCGGTCCCGTTCTGCTTCAAATCAAACACAAAGACTTTATCCAGTCCTTTGTCCGGGACCACCAGGAAGCGGCCCGATGGATCGCGTGGGATCATGTGCGGGTGGGAGCTCGCCTGCTCGATCTTGTGCGGGCCAGGGTTGCCCGGAAGGTCGTATTTGCTGATGACGGCTTGCAGGTGGCCGGTCTTATCGAACGACAGAATGACAATGCTGCCGGTGGCATAGTTGGCCACAGCGAGGAATTTGTTGCTCTTGTCCACGGTAAGGTGGACGGGGTTGTTCCCTTCGCAACTAACCGAGCTTACCTTGGTGAGCGTTCCGCTGGCTGGCTCAATTTGGAATGAGCTGACAGTGGACTGGTCGCCATGTACGCAGAACAGCAGGCTCTGGGTTTGGTCGAGGCACAGGAAGGATGGATTGGTCAGATCGCCGACGGTTTGAACCAATTCGGATCGACCTGTTTGCGTGTCATGTCGATAAACCGTGATGCCTGCACCGCGGGCTTTTCGCTCGCGAGTGGTTCTGGAGCCCACATAGACAATTTGGGTTTTGTTCGAGTTGGCAGGCTGCATAGCGTTCTTCTCAGGTCCTGATTTGGCATCTGCCGCTCCCGCGCCGAGGCCCAGAAGGGTTGCCGCAGCGACGATGGAAGTAGAAGAGAGCAGCGTGCGTCGGGTAATGGCGGGTGGAAACGGTGATGGGCGCATAGCAAAATCTCATCGTTGTTTTTGTTGTGATGAGTACCGCCGACCTTCGAAGGTCGGCGGCAGCTGAGCAATCAGTACTTCGAAGGTACGAGCACCCAGCCTTCCATCAGGCGACGTGCGCTTCGGCTCATGACGGCCTTGTCCACAATCCAGTTGCCATCAACTTGGGTGGTCTGCGCGCCTACGGCAACGGTGCCGGCGGTGTGGCCCATGTTGACTTGGCGTTCACCGATATCGCCGACGATACGGTTGACCAGCGTGCCTTCCAGGGCGGCAGCCACGGCAACTGCTACAGCGCCAGTGCCAGTGATGGCGTGGTGCAATTTGCCCATGGAGAGGATGCGAGCGATCACATCGATCTCGGCCGCTTCGACCGTCTTGCCACCGGCAGCACCGTAGGTTTGCGGTGGGGCCACCAGGCAAAGCTTGGGCGTGTGAGGGCGAAGACGCGTTGCTTCCTCGGCGGTAGCCGCCAAGCCCATGGCCACTGTGCAGTGTGCACGGATGGTTTCCAGCGACTGCAGCAGCTCGGCGTTGCCGTTGACTTGGTCTTGGGTCTCGGTCCCAGTCAGGCCAATGCGCTGGGCGTCAACGAAGATTGTTGGGTTGCCAGCGTTGAGCAGCGTTGCTGGCAAGCCCGGGAAACCAGGGATATTCAGTTCATCCACTACATTACCGGTTGGCAGAATGCTGCCGCCCGAACCGCCAGGCTGAAGGAATTCCACGACGATTTCGGCAGCAGGGAAGGCGACGCCATCCAGCACGAAATCACCTTCCTCAACGACCTCTCCATCCTTCATCGGGACATGGGCGATGATGCGTTTCTGAATATTGGCCTGCCAGATGCGGATGGTGGCGATGCCGTCGCGAGGAGCATCGACGAGCCCTTGGCGAATGGCGAAAGGACCGACGGCTGCGCTCAGGTTGCCGCAGTTACCGGACCAGTCGACAACCGGGTTTTCGATTGCCGGGGCGCCGAACAGGTAGTCAACATCGCAATCGGTACGACCCGATTTACCGATGATGACGACCTTGCTGGAGCTGGAGGTGGCAGCACCCATGCCGTCGATCTGCTTGCCATAAGGATCCGGGCTGCCAATGACGCGAAGCATCAGTGCATCGCGCTCTGGGCCTGCAGCCGGAACATCTTGCTCAAGGAAAAAGACGCCCTTACCTGCGGGGCGCTGGGTCATGCTGGTGCCTTCGCCGGTTTTATCGGCCGATGCCAGTTGGTAGCCTTGGGGCAATGGCTCAACAGCAAAATATCCACATGCCAAACGAGTTTGAGATTCAGATCGTCCAAGGAAGACTCACCATCATCCGCAGAAGCACCGGCGCAGAGGTTTAGCTCAATCATATGAGCACAGGTCAGCGTGCAGCGTTCGCCCTGTCGCTGTTCCTGTCAATGAATGGCCGCCTTCGGTCAGGTCCCCCATTACTGCTGTTTGACGATCCCGTTGCTCACATCGACGACGTCAACATGCTGTCCTTCCTCGATCATCTTCGCCAGATAGCCATCGGCGGATCGAGGCAGATCTTCTTTGCCACGGCAGACACTAAGCTTGCTGGGCTTTTCCGCCACAAGTTCCGATTCTTGGGCGATGAATTCAAGGAGTTGCGTTTGTCGCGAGCTTCGTAAGCGGGTAATTGCACAGAGGCCCACTCATTTGCATCGGACTTGACCATCACAATGCGTGGACATGACCGGCAGAGAACGACCGATACTATTGAAAAAGTCGGTCCTCCCAGACTACCCAGCTATTGACTGCTGAAAACGCCTTTGATGCGCAGAGCTACGCGAAATCTGAACCCGGAATATTCTGCTCAAAAGGTTAAGATTCAGCTTATCGAACGCGTACTTTTCTGCCGTGGAAACTATGGCCGACTGTTTCAACAGAATTGGCCAGAAACAGCCGCTCACTCAGAGGGTACCTAAGAAACTAGATGCGACTCATTGCAACCGAAAGGAAGTAAGATTGAACTGATTCGCACCTGGAGGCTGAGGCCACTTATGTCGTTCGAATCCATCAAGCAACGAATCATCAAGCGACTGATCGGCGAGATCGGTGCCTTGGATGAAAAGAAACTAGAGCTCTTGGGGCACGGGCTAGTCGAGCTCTTGGAGAAAAGACGGCTTGTCCATCACGGTATCAACAAGGACTACAAGTTCGTTGGGTACACCGTCGACTCGTTCTCGGATGATTCAACGATCATCGCTCAGTACAGCACCGAAAAGGGATATTTCCAGAACCTAGGCGACGCTGAAGTTCCGATCTTTAGTAAGATCGAGAAGGATATCAAGAGCGCCAAGGCGCACCGTGCGCCAACCGGTGCGACCAAGATCTACCTCATGTCCACTGAGGAGGAGCCGCCTTCTTTCCGGGCCCTATTCAATCGCACGGCTGTCGCCAACGATTTGACGGGCGAGTTGGTCGTTCTTGATGCTCGTGAGCTCGCCAAGATCATCTATGACCTCTCCATTGAGCGGCCCGACGCGGCCACATTTTTCAGGCAGTTCCTGCCAGAGTTCGATGAGGCCCTTGACCACTACGAGTACTTCGGCCGCCTACCGGCTCAGTGTGCGAACCACCAATCTAATGAAGCAGCTCTAAGGGTCTTGCGTGAGCATTTTGCGAGCGGCGAAACCGTTGCTGTCCTTCACGGACTCAGCGGCTCAGGCAAGACCCAGGTCGCTATCGACTTCGTTCACAAAGAAGCAGCCAATTACGACAATTATGTCTGGCTCGCGGGCGGAGACTGGCACCCTGATACTCCACTTTCTGCGGTCTCCCGCAAACGTGGAGGGCGGCCGCTCAACGTCGTGGGTAACTTCAATGCAGTCAAAACCATCTTGGTTGTGGACCGCATCGACCAGGCCATCAATCCCGCCGTATTCGCGGCACTTAAGCCGGGGTTCGACAAGGGTGGTGTTGTTATCGTGACCTCACAGGTCGCCTCGCCAGGTGCGCGCTCGCATGTGCCTATTCCGAAAGTGTCGCGGGATGTTGCACTTCGTATTCTGGGGGAGGATCCGACGCGTCCCACAGATGCGAGTGGACGTTTCGTTGCCGCGTGCAGTTTTCTGCCCGTTATTTTGGCTACGGCCCGTAGCGTCATTGAATCAGAGTTCGTCCCCCGCCACGAGTTCTATGAAGAGGTACTTGCAACACCCGTCGTGCTGAGCGGCGATGACGGCGTCTCGATATTGAGTCGCATCCTGGGCAGGCTGTCGGAGGCTCCGCGCAAGGCTTTGCAGCAGATCGCCAACACCGGACTTGCGATGCACGACGCAGAGTTCATAGCACACCTTGTCGGTTATTTGCCAAAACAGGAACTCCAAAAGCTTGCAGTTCTGTCACCCGCGGGCGCCCCCGGTGTCCTGCTCGTCCATGAGCTTGTCGTCCGTGCTGCGCGGACACGTGACGGGGTAGTGGACCTCGCCCGTGAGCTCGAGCGCTACCTGGATAGACTCGAAGGGGAAATGACCCCATCGGCGTTGCGGCAGATTCACCTCTCTCGTAAGGCGCTGCTGGACGAGCACGCTAGGCGCGGATGCGGGGAACCCGACTGGCTCTCCTACGCGCTGCTACAACTCGAGGGAGTCAAGCGCGATGTATTTGGTGCGTATGCACAACGCCCGATAGTTTCCAACGGTAGTCTCGCGGCGCTTATGTCCTGTATCGATGCACGTGAGCAATATGCCTTCAACTTGCCGCAGGGGGAGCGATCGGCCTACTACTCAGTCTGCGTAGATGAGTACCGCGCAGCCTTAGTCGGCGCCGAAGGCAGAATCAAGGCAGAACTTCTGCATCATCTGGGCAAGGCCTACCGCCGCTGCGGGGACATTGATAAGGCGTTGGCAACGTTCCAGAAACTGCTCGAAATCGAACCCAATTGGCACGCGACGCTCGGCCAAATTGTCCACTTGGGCACCCAGTACGGTGCCAATGATACGGCGAAGCAGGAGGGGGAGAGAGCGCTGCATCAGCTGCTTGACTCGATGATCGAGAGCCCCGCATCCGTGCCGCTTCGCGTGGCAATGGCTGTTCTGAGCAACCTGCGCTCATATCCTAACGTCGTGGCCCAACTCAACAGTGACGAACTAAGCGTCAAGTCCCTTAGCAGAATCATCAGCCAAGCAGCACTCGAAGGCCTGGACCAGTTTTACGACGCGTTTTACGCCTTCACCTCAAAATTCGGGTACGAGCACCCAGACGTTAGCTTCAAGCTGGTCAGCGCGGCGGGAGACATGTTCGAAATCTCCCCCAAATCGATAGGTAAGAGTCACCTACTCAACGTCGGCGAAACTCTCGCGAACGTGTCACAAAACGCGCTGCGCTCTGGTGACGAAGGGCTTGCAAGGAGGTTGTCTGGCTTGAGCCTTGTGTACGCCGAATCGCTTCTGGCAGACGGCGATCCAGATGGTTTTACCCGCCGAGGCATCGCAAAAATTTTCACCGTTGCTGGGCATTCAAGTCGAGCGCTGGAGGTCATCAATATGGTGCCTGCGGATAAGCTCGATCACTGGCTACTGTACCGGCGTGCAGAGGCTGAGTTGGCGCAGGGAATGCCCGAAGCTCTTGCGACTGCGAAGGACGCCCTCGCAAGGGCACAAGCCGATCCGCGCGCGAAGAAAAACCTCGCCGCGTATTTTGACATGATGAGCCGATGTCTAAGCGCTGCCGGGGACACGAATGGCGCTGTTGACCAGATGGAGCGGGCACTCGCGCATTGCAGTGGCGGCAGGTTTCAGAAAGAGCTGACGGAACGTCTCGCATTGCTGGAGGCCGAGGCCCGCGGCTAGCGGGCTACTCTCAACGCTGGCTGGACGCGATGCTAAATCCCGCTCAAATTAGGCTTCAACTCTTTGATTCCCTATGGATCTCATCAAAGGTCAACAATGTCGCAGAAAAAATTTTACCGTCGTCGGGCGCTGGCTGCACGGCTCACTAAGCTGATAACGCAAGTGGCAGTGGGCAGTGCTGCTGCGTCAGGTGTCTTCCTGACAGCGCCACGCCGAACCGGAAAGTCCACTTTCGCCCGCGAAGATTTGAGGCCAGCCTTGGAAGAGGCGGGAGCCATTGTGTTGTATGCCGATCTTTGGAAGGACCTGACGACAGAGCCAGGAGCTGTCATAGCCGAGACTCTCCGAGAAGCTATTGGACGTGACAAAGAACTCATGAGCCGATTGGCGATAGCTCCCAGGCTGGAAGCGGTAAGTGTCGGTCGCGTGAGTTTCAACGTGAACAAAATTGGGCTCGGGAATGAAATCGGTCTCACTAAGGCATTTGAAGCGCTGTCCGATGAGGCGAAAAAACTCATTGTGCTGATAATCGACGAAACTCAGCATGCGATCACGACAGACGAAGGCGTCGCAGCACTTTTCGCGCTAAAGGCGGCCAGGGACGAACTTAACAGCTCCCAACATTATGGTCTTCGCATCGTTTGCATCGGATCAAACCAAAACAAGCTTGCCATGCTTCGCAATAGCAGCGATGAGGCGTTCTTTGGGGCCTCAATGCTGCAGCTCCCAATGTTGGATGAAGACTTCGTTGACTGGTATTGCAAGGCGCTTGACCTTCCAAATAATCTCGACCCTTCAGATGTATTCCAGTTGTTTCAAGAGAGTGGTTATCGCCCTGAAATTCTCAGCGCAGCCGCAGACGGTATCCGTTTTGATCTCACCGTCGGCCCTAAAGCCATCCTGATGCGTTTTGCCGAGCTTGTCCGAGCGCAAGCGGAAGCGCTCAATGCGAATCTTAAGATGGTGATTCATAGCCTCACACCGATCCAGTCTGCCGTCATTTGTGTGATGGGTGCAGAGGGTGAGGGTTTCGCCCCCTTCGAATCTTCGACTATGGACTTGTATGCCAAAGCGATAGCGAACGCTGGCATAGCCACAAGCGAGCAGAGGGTCGAAGTGCCAGAGGTGCATCTAGCGCTCATGACACTGCAGGAAAAGAAACTGGTCTGGAAAACTTCTCGCGGTGTCTATACGATTGAGGAACAGGTGATAGTTGACCTTCTACGCGAAGATGGTCTGTTGGATGACCTAGTGTGATCCTCATCAATAGTGGTTCCTGCGTTGCAGCACGGTAGGTGAGTGCACCCGTGCGTGGCGTTTTATTTCTCGTTATCAAGACAGCTAAATCGTTGTGGTCGTGGAATTGGTGAGTTGCCACGTAGAGCTGCTTTGACAAATTCCGCCACTAGCTCAAGGCTTTCACGATCTGCTGCGTACACCGCCTCAACAAGCCTGTCTCTTGCTCGACTCTTGATCATCAATATTTCGTCAGAGCTCGCTACTCCTGAACGTTCGCTGCGATTACTCATGTGATGACTCACTTGCTGGTTAACTGAAAGCTCAGCTGATTGGATGTCTGAGGCCCTCCAGCCTGAAAGGGATAGCAGGTCGTTCTCTCCTGGACTTCGCTGGCCGTACACGAGATTCCGGTGGTTCCATTTGTTTTGGTGTTGAAGTACTTTGAAGGGCGCACCTAGATCCCGCAAAGACGTTCACTTCAATCGTAATACCGTAGTTTCGTGTACGGCCGTTTGACCTATCAAAGTATATCCGCGCAGGAGGTCTGAATGATGACTGATAAGCCCGTCGAATTTCGACCCTATAGCCGGTTTGAAGATGGGTACGAGGATCTTCCACTCGATTCAAACGAGGTCGAGGTGCGCCTGGCTATCGCTGACTATGTGATTCGCCGAGTTGCTGGCACACCCACGGGTGAAAGCATTTTCAAAGGGTTGGTCAGGAATTTTGAGAACCGCTATCCACACCATAAATTGCTCGCTCTTTATTTGACTAACCCTGAATCTTCGGTACCGGAAGACGGGGAAGGTGAGTCAGAAGCGGAGGTTGAGGATAGCGAGGCCTGCATTTCATTGAATAAGCTGGATATCAAATTGTGTGAAAGCCTGCTCCATTGTCATCCGGATCAAGAACCGTGTGGCCCACTCGCAGGATTAAGCTTTGATTTCACTGGACGAGAATCCCGTCGCCGAAAAAAGTGAGGGGCTTTGAGTGTTAGGGGGTAAAACCAGCCTAAATCCTCGAGACGCGTATCTAAACCGCGGACAAGGTCTCCGTCAGGTTTTTTTACGTATCGGTGCTTTAAAAGGGTGCAAAGAATGAGCGCTGAAGTTGATAGCGATATCGCAGCTAATGCCCGGGCCAAGCTTGAGCGTCTGCAAAAGTCGTCCAAGTATCGTACTTTTTTTAACGTCGATGCTATTGATGCTTTTAGTAAGGTGGAAGGCTCCGCTTTCGCCGGTGTGCCCTTGAAGCGTACGAAGGTTTTTGACGGTCCATCGTCGCGTGGCTGATTGCCGATGATATGAAAAATCGAGCGGTGCTTGGTTTATGTGATGACTCTTTTGAGGCACCACAGCTTCCTACAAGATCTTGAGTCGTAAAAACCACATCTGAGTGCGTCAGAAGTGAAAGGGTACGGTAGGCCCCACGACTGAGGCAGAGACCTTTTTGCTGGAAAATCAGTCATGCCCGTCCGCCTTGTGGGTGAACAATACCTTGACGTTCGCTAGGTCTATCTCGGTGCTGATTTCCAATTGCGAATACGACCGGCCAGCAACTGTCAAAATCGGTATTCTCTGCCCATCTTGATTGATCACTTCGCTTGCTTCAAGAAGCGGCTCCATGCACCACTGACCAGTTTTGTTGACGAAACCAGGGGTGACATAGTGGATAGATCGAATTCGAAAGGAGTCATGCTGCTGCTCAAGGATATCTTTCAGTGAGTCAAACGAAGAGACCATGAGCATCTCACCCACGAACTCCTTGCCTTCACGAACCTCTGCGTGCAGATAAAACCATGGACACATTATCGTCTGTCGAACGAAGGGGCGTGCAAGAAAATCATCGTTGAATAGGCTGGAAAATATCATCGATCGTCCATGCTCCTGGTTCATGGCAGGCCTCTCCGTATCACAAATGACCAATATATGTTGTAGTCATATATTGCGCAATGAAGCCTTATCGTTCCTTTTGTGAGACAGCAAAATGGAACTGAGAAAAGCATTTGGGGCTACGCTGAGGCAGGTTCGCCTTCAGAAAAACCTTACGCAGGAGGATTTTGCGCTCGTCAGTAGCCGGACCAATGTCAGCTTGCTCGAGCGAGGTGGCACCAGCCCAACGCTTGATAAGCTCGAAGAACTCTGCAGCGCTCTCGGCATCCATCCCGTCACCTTAATGGCAGCATGTTATATGCGAAAAGAAAGCACCGGCGATATCAGAAGATTTCTATCTCGCTTGGAGGAGGACCTGCAACTCATTGGAATGTCAACAATAAGGGAAGACGAAGGCAGGCGTAACGTCTAATCCTCATGACCGTAGAGCTTGGAATTATTTCAATTAGATAGTTCATTGTTGAGCTGATTTCTGAGGCTCACGGATACTTGGAAGTGGGGCCATCAGCCTCTCTCTTGAAAGGCCCGAGAGGGTCGCGTTGTAGATCAGCCTGTTTGCCATCTCAGCCATTCTGGATAGTTCAGCCTTGAGAGCATCGTTCTCAGCCTGCAACCGAATGATCTTTTTCATCGCATCCTGAGTACTACGGGGCTTTGGTATCCCCTCAAGCTTCTGTTTCTCAATCTTCAATTGCTCTTTCTTGGACTTGTAGGCGACCTTTATCACTATTTTTTTGTCGAGCGCTTGGCGTGTTGGTGGGCTCTCCCATCCCAGTATGCCTTGCGCACCAATGCAGACTGCGTTCCAGCTCAACGCATGGCCCGGTGGCCAATTGCGAATCATCTGCGCGATAGTTCTTTCGTGCTTCTGAGCAATTGTTTTAGGCATCTTCGGGACCCCAAAGTAGCTCTAGGCAAGCGAGCAAGTCATCGCCGTAAGTAATGCCCAGTTTACTC
Organism: Pseudomonas sp. CCNWLW23; assembly: GCF_037095675.1. Lineage (NCBI taxonomy): Bacteria > Pseudomonadati > Pseudomonadota > Gammaproteobacteria > Pseudomonadales > Pseudomonadaceae > Pseudomonas > Pseudomonas sp. CCNWLW23. The sequence continues at coordinate 47,624 of NZ_JBAWKM010000025.1, forward strand.
CTGTCCAACAGATTCACACCTGCCGCTTTGGCCTTCTCGGACACGATTACCTTTTCATGGCTGAAGTCTTCACCGGCCATTTCAATAGGGCTGCCGTCAGGGATAGCAGGGTTGTGCAAGATGGCAATCAGTTGGTCGAGTCGCTCAATCTGTGGACCGGCCTTTTCAGTCCAGAGTGATGCAGCCCGTTCGCCATTCGCTATTGCATTTTGGGCTGCTGTGTATGTCTGCACGAGATTATCCCGATCCAGTTTGATGATCTCGGCGGCGATCTTGTCACCCTTGCACATGAGCAACTCCGAGCAATTGAGGCAGTCGGCGAATTTGTTGCATGGTCCAGCTCGCCAGCTACGGCGGCAAATGCCGTATCGGCTGCGATGAAATGGTCCTTGGCTATAGAGCGCAGATTCTTCGCTGGTGATCGGCTCTTTGGGTATTTGCTCCTTGTTTGTCCCGAGCACGATTGCTCCTCTGGCGGCAGCTTTAGCAGGGTCGTCGTGCAAGTAAGTACGAGTCTGCTTTGTGGTGGCGCGACTGCTCCATTCGGTGAGCATGTCCACGGAGATATTGCTGATGCGCCCAAGCCTAGTGAGTAGATGGCGGAAGCTGTGGGATTTAAGCTTGTTGATTTCGTAGCCATTCTTGGCGAAGAAATTCATGCGCTCTGATCCTTCACTGCCAATGCGTAAGCGACCTCCATAAAAATCACTATTGAAGGGGGCTAGCAGCACGGGGCTTGTGTGGATATGCCTACTCAGTTGGTGGCGGCGAAAGCATAGTAGGGATTCGGACATTTTGAGCGGTGGTTGTGATGAGCTGTCGAGCGCTTCCTGGTATGGGAAATGCGGGTTGAGCTTACGATGCTCTGTCAGCACTATTTGCCACAGGGTGTCCAGCGTAAAGCCTTTCAGTGCATACTTGCCCGTAGCTTCCTTAAGGTAGTTTTGACAGGATTGTCTGCTGTGAAAACCCAGCGCATTTACCACCTGATCGCTCGTCAACTCCTGGTCGTCAGGAACATTTGGGCAGTTCGCATGGCGGTAAAACTTTGCTGGAATGGTCTCCATGTATCGAGCTAGGCGACGACTCTCCTCGGTGATTGCGGTCAGCCGGCTGATCGCTTCTATCGTGACTTCGACCATCGTGCTGGGGACGGCCTTGCGGGTGAATTGCCGGGTCTTCGGCACCCAGTACGCTAGGTAGTATTGGCGTGTCCCATTCTTGTCGCGGTCATCACGCAGACAGTCGGTGCGAAAACGAAGGGTCTCTCCAAAGCGCATGGGTGCGCTCATTAGAAGTGCAGTGATGCTGGTCACCATGACATCAGTGTCCTCCAACATTTCATTGGCGCCTCGTGAGAACACTTCGGCAACGACCAGCAACGCGTCCTGATTTGGTGTTTTCTTCGACTTAGCTTCATCTGTTGCCCTTGCGCCATTTGCAACGTCGTAGCTGTGTGGGCCGACGTAGGGATTCTTCCAGTAGCTCGGATCGACACTGAGGATAAAAAGGTCCGACAGTATCATCAGGATTCGGCGCATGGTGCCGGCAGTTTTTTGGCGGCTAGCCACAGGCTCAAGGGCGCTTACGGCGCTGTCCCAGTGTCTCTGTTGAAACTTGGTGATATCGGGCACTGCCATGTCCTGCCGCAAGGCTAATTCTATCGCCCGCAGTGCACTTAGCTCGTCCGATATTCGCTTGCTTGAATGCAATGTATGCTTGTAGCGAAGGTAGGCCTTTGCAACCTCGATAAAAGCTGGGTGCATCAATTGATGTGGTTCGGGGGACTTGGTGGAGTGCAGATTTCTATATTCAAAGTTGGTGAAGCGAACGGTCCTGTGTGTCGTTGGCCATATGTCAGCGTTCCAGGAAAAACCTTCGATGGTTGACCATAGCGTCAGATCGTCGCGGGCCAGGGCAATGAACTCGTTGAGATTTTGCTTGTACGACAATTCGCGCTTGGGGATGAACTCGATAATCTGGTTCATGAAGTAAACTCCCGTTCGGCTTTGCGGGCGCTGCAGCGCGCGATGCAATTTTTGACGGCGCGAATGTCAGCCGAGAGGTCGATGGGTATCAGCAGGTTTCGCGGGCCGCCAATTTTCAGAACGTGATCCTCGGCAATTTGCCTCCCGACCAACGCCTCTAACACCTCATAATGCGGGGCATCGACTAAGGGTTCGAAATGCTTGCAGCGGTAGCACGGAATGGGTACAGAGGTAGTGGCGCAGAAACTGTGCTTGCCACAACGACCAACGGTATTGAGTACACCTGCGCTTGCGAACTCGAGTCGGCTGGTTGGGTCGCTTGCCCTCAATGCTTGATCCTCCGAGTCGATTAGTGTTCCGGCGAAAGCCATTGCAAGCGGAGCCAATACTGGGGCCATTGCTTCATCGAGTTGCCGTGCCAGTTCGGCGGGGTCGTTGTAGTAGGCAGTCAGTGAGCGTTCAACCGTATGGCCCAGCCAGTGCGAAAGCACGTCTTGGGGTACGCCTTTTCGGGCGAGCTGGCGCGCCCGCGTATGGCGTATCCGCGTTGCATTAACAACCATTTCCTGGTTGGTGCGGTAGCTGATCGGCGGCTTGGGTAGCAACGCACCGTAGTTGCAAGTTGGGGTGTTCTCCGCCCAGCGAAGAACCTGGGATACCTGGAGTGTCCGCAGGTGAAAAAGCCGGCTGTCCAAACTCTCACAAAGGTTGTATTGATGGTGCCTTTCGATGGTTTGCCGGGCTTGTTTGATGCTTTTTTCCATGCAAAAGAGCGGTAGTTTATTCAGTTGATCGTCCGTGAGTGCGAAGCCCAGATTATATTCGTACAGCGCTTTGACTTCGTTGCGTTGGACATGGCATAAATCCCACAAGTGATCGGCCAGCGGATGAGGCTCGAACTTGCTGTCACGAAAATCGTTTTCGGCTGAAAAGTCTTTTACGCCCGGAAAGTCAATGATGGGCCCAATAAGGCCCTGACTATCTGATCCATCGCTGTCACGAACATCCCCAAGTTTAAGGTGTGCGATCTGTATGGGCCGTCGCGCATATTGCATCGAAAGTAACCTCATGAGCGTCACCTGGATGCCAGAGACGCCGCTGTCGTAGTTTTCCCATACGGCGCTCAGCAGGTCTTCATACTCTTCATCGGTAAGCCAGCTTTTCTTCGGATCGTCCGATAGTACATTCCGCGGACCTCGGCGGTACGCAGCAGTATCCTTCAACAAGCGCAGGGCATCCTGACTAATGATGTCGCTGTCATGCTCCTGCCAGTACAGGAAAAAACGGAGGATTGGTCTCTTATTAACTTGGAATACGGGCCGGGTCTGCGCCTGAGCTATCCAGTTGCGATCAAAGATGCTTGTGGGGTAATCATTGAGCGCCATGCGTATCGCTTGGAAAAGACCCTCGTAGGTCCTGGGCGCATAGTCGCCATGCTTCGTGAATGAGATGAGATTTAGTTTGAATGACGCCTTGAGAGAGGGACTTAGCGGTGACAGGCCTTTGGCCATATTTATCCGATTCAGGCCTGCACTAATAAGAACGTCGTCGTCCCAATAAAATGACACGTCGTACTGGCCGGGGCGTTGAGTCCGATTGAGATCGAGTTCAAGCAACATGGGCGTCGAGGCGGTCTTATTGTTCACTTCGTATCCCTCTTCGTGTCAGAAGCGGTTTTTTAGCCGGTTTGATGTGATTTTTCTTCGATATGGCGTAAGTGGTATAGCCTTGATATATACGGGCGGGCATCTAGCCCATCAGTCACTCATTAGCAGCCATCTGATGGTAGTAATGATGATGTCGACGGTTTCCTGCGCTTCACTAGCGTTTCGTTAGAGCACCTCGGCAAAGTCGCCGGTAGTGCGTCCTAGCCTGGTATCTCTATCGCCCTGACATCTTTTCGTGCTTGCCGACGTAAGGAGTGGTTTGATGGTGAGGATGCGAAGGTCTGCTAATATTTTGCCTGGTTCATTGGTCCATCTCCCGTTCAGTTCTACGAGCATTGCAGCGTTCAATGCAGTTTTCGACGGCACGAATGTCAGATGAGAGGTCAATGGGTGCAAGTAGGTTTCGCGGACCGCCGATTTTCACCATCTGTTCCTCGGCCGTCTGTCGTTCCAAGAGTGCCTCTAGTACCTCATGATGCGGCGCATCGACTAGAGGCTCGAAATGCTTGCAGCGGTAGCACGGAATAGGTACGGATGTTGTGGTGCAGAAGCTGTGTTTTCCGCAGATACCGACATTCTTGAGCGTGCCTGCACGGGCAAACTCCAGCCGGCTGGTCGGATCACTTGCTTTTGTGGACTGCCGTTCGGAGTCGATCAACGCTCCTGTAAAAGCCATTGCCAGCGGTGCCAATGCTGGGGCCATTGCTTCATCGAGTTGGCGCGCTTGCTCGGCGGGGTCATTGTAGTACGCCTCCACCGACTTTTCAGAAATGTGGCCCAGCCAATGAGAGAGCATGTGTTTGGGCACTCCTTTTCTAGCTAACTGGCGTGCTCTCGTATGGCGCATCCGTGTCGCGGTGACAACCATTATCTGGCCAGTGCGGACGGTGATCGGAGGTTTAGGTCGCAATGATCGCTTATGGGGCTTTAAACCATAATTGCAATTCGGGGTGTTGTTCTTCCATGTGAGTATATCAATCATAACTATTTTTTTTAGGTGAAATAGCTCACTGTCTAGATTTTCAAAAATATTCAGGTGGTACTGATTTTCGATAATTTGCCGGGCCTCTTTTATACGTGCTTCGCTGCAGAATAATGGTAATTTACTTAATTGAAGATCACACAGCGAATGACTCAAGGTCTGCTCATAAAGGTCCTTGGCTTCATGGCGCTGTAAACAACATAGATTCCACAGGTGATCAGGTACTTGGTGTAGTTCAAATTTGCTGTCACGAAAATCGTTTTCAGCAGTGATATCCTTGATGCCCGGAAAGGCGATGAAGCGCCCTTTGAGGCCTTGGCCAACCAAGTCTTCGCATTCACGTATATCACCGATTTTGAGAAGTGCAATCTGTCTTGGTCTTCGGGCATATTGCATTGATAGTAACTTAATCAGCGTCACCTGAGTGCTAGAGACGCCGTTGTCGTAGTTACTCCAAACTGCGCTAAGTAGGCCCTCATATTCCTCATTGGTTAGCCAACTTTTCTCTGGGTCGTCCGAAAGAACATTGCGCGGCCCCGTGCGGATGGCGCTAGCGTCATGCAGTAAGCGCAAGGATTCCGGACTAATGGCTGTGCTATCGAGCTCTTGCCAATGGAGGAAGAATCGTTTGATTCCGCTCTTGTATCGGTGGAAGGAAGAGCATCTCAACGCCTGTGATACCCAGTTGGTGTCAAAAGTACTGGTGGGGAATGCCTTCAGCGCTCCCATTATCGATTCGCAGAGAGATGTGAAGCTATTGGGCGAATAATCACCTTGACTTGAGAAGGAGATAAGGTTTTGTTTGAAAGACGCTTTGAGACTGGGGCTCAGCTGCGAAAGCGCTCTCGACCATCTGAGTCGTCGTTGACCGATGCGGATTAAATCATCTTCTTCCCAATAGTAAATCCCATTTACCTGCCTAGCGCGTTCAGTCCGCTGGAGATCCAGATCAAACAAAATTGGCATGCTTAGCGTAGAGGTTTCATTGTTCATACTGTAGCCCTAGCTGTGTCAGAGGCGATTTTTCTTCCAACTTCAAGTGACTTTTCTTCAATGTGGCGGAGATTGTAGACACGTGACATTGGTGAGCCAGGCACCCAGCCCATCTGTTGCTCCCTCAAAGTGCGTTCCTCCTCATAAGGGATACCCAGGCTATCTGCCAGCTTAGAATAGCGATAATTCCAATCATGTCTCAATAAATGAGGGTGTACGGACGTTAAGGGGCGAAAGAATTTCTTGAGATTAGCAAGCGCTGAACTAAACGCAGTTTTGGGGAGTGCTTTGCCTTGGCTACGACCTCCACGGTGGACTACAAAAATGAAGGCGTTATCCGAGAATCCGACCCCCGGTACTTCTGCCCGCCAATCATTTCGATATTCCATTAACTGCTCTTCGAGACTTTCCGATATTGGTAACCTGCGCCCCGTGGTTTTAGCAACAGGCTGATTTAGTCGGCTGTCGACCTTATCATTGTGATTCCGCTCAATATCCAAGTAGGCACTGTCGCCGCCACCAGATTCGATGAAGTGTTTGAGTTTTAAACTAAGTAACTCGCCCAATCGCATGCCCGTTTCGTAAAGAACGCGCAGCATCACGACATTACGCATCCTGGGTCCAAAGTCTTGCGGTTGCTGGAGGTCCTCAAAAGGTTTATCGAATAGGTCTAGAAGTTGGTTACGGGCTTCCGCGGGCAATTTCGCAGTCGCAGTCCTTTGCTCGCGTGCCGACTTTGACCCAGCCTTTCGTCTCTTTTTACTGAGCATCGATTTGTGTTGCGCCTCAACTGCATCCCTGATGTCACGGGTGTTGGAATCGGTGATGACCTCTTGCGCCAACCAGCGAAGATAACCAGCAGCATAAACAACGTATGTGTTGTACTTTGGGCTACTTATGACGTCTCCTTTGTGACCCAGCTTGCTGGCGCGCAGATAGTTCGCCAAGTCATCAATCTGCACAGCACTGAGAAATTTGAAGGCTTGGAAATTCCTAGCTAGATCGACATTTCTGCTGGACTCCCACTCACAGATTCGCTTTATCACAGCGAGGTGGACCTTTTGCGTTTCGTGGGTAGCGGAGGGGCGCACAGCGCGGAGGATATACGCAGTTGGGTAAAATAAAGGGAAACCAGGTTCATCAGCTTCGTGAAGCTGAGAGAAGCGTTCACCGTTATTCGCAATGAAGGTCTTGGTTGTATAGATCATGTTTACACTCTGGCGTACTTTGATGGAATGATATGGAGTGTTTACATCTCGTCATTGCTCCTTGCGATGATTCTCTCTCGATATGTTAAGATTTAGGGCGTATTTATAGGCAGGCAGCGATGACGGTTTACAAAAATACACCTAACAGGATGGTAGTACTCGATACCGAAACCACCGGCATGCCGGTGACCGATGGTCACCGGATCATTGAAATCGGTTGCGTCGAACTGATCGGTCGGCGCCTGACGGGCCGGCATTTTCACGTTTATCTGCAACCGGATCGCGAGAGCGACGAGGGTGCGATCGGTGTGCACGGTATTACCAACGAATTCCTCGTTGGCAAGCCGCGCTTTGCCGAAGTCGCCGACGAGTTCTTCGAGTTCATCCAGGGCGCACAGCTGATCATTCACAACGCGGCGTTCGACGTTGGCTTCATCAACAACGAATTCGCCTTGATGGGCCAGCACGATCGCGCCGATATCACCCAGCATTGCACCATCCTCGATACCCTGATGATGGCCCGGGAACGTCACCCGGGGCAGCGCAACAGCCTCGACGCGTTGTGCAAACGTTACGGCGTCGACAACTCCGGCCGTGAACTGCACGGCGCCTTGCTCGACTCGGAGATTCTCGCCGACGTCTACCTGACCATGACCGGCGGCCAGACCAGCCTGTCGCTGGCTGGCAACGCGTCCGACGGCAATGGCACGGGCGAGGGCGCCGACAACTCGGCTACCGAAATCCGCCGCCTGCCGGTCGATCGTCAGCCAGCACGCATCATCCGGGCGACCGAAGAAGAACTGGCGGCGCATCTGGTGCGGCTGGAAATCATCGCCAAATCGGCGGGGGCGCCGGCGTTGTGGACGCAGATTGCCGAGGCTGATGCGCAGGTCTGAAAGGTCTAAAGATCAAGATCAAAAGATCGCAGCCTTCGGCAGTTCCTATGGGGATTGCATTCCATAGTAGGGACCAGGAAGGCAGCGATTTTTTGCGTTTGGCGACATGGAGCCAAGTGGCCACTCTCGCCACATTCGTCGCAACCCTCTACCCTGAGTGCACTGGTCAGGCGCAAATCTGCCGCCTCAGGACACTGAGCCCCATGTACAAAGAGTTGAAATTTGCGCTGGCAATCATCCATCGCGACAGCAAGGTCGACACTGTCGGCTGCGTCAAGGAATGAGGACTTTTCCCAGTATGCAACCGGTCATGAATCCGAAATACCCAGGGTTGTCGGTGCGGGTCGCCGACGAAGGTTTTGCGCCGTATATCTGGGGCAGCGACTTCAGTTTCGAAGTCGCCGCCTATGGCGCCGCCGTGATCGGCAAGCCGGTCGAGCAGTGGCCGGTGACGCCAATCGTGCCGTACCGCAAGTGCTACGGCATCGATCCGGAAGAGTTCAGCGCCTTTCACAACGCGCCCGACAGTGCGATTTTCATGGCGTACCTGGACGACGAGCCGGTCGGTCACCTGGTGATCAGCACCAACTGGAACGGCTTTGCCCACATCGATGAACTGGCGGTGCATGCCCCGGCCCGTCGCCACGGCGTGGCCAAGGCGTTGCTCGATGTCGCGCAGTTCTGGAGTCGCAAGAAGAAGCTGCCGGGCATCATGCTCGAAACCCAGAACAACAACCTCGGCGCCTGTCGGCTGTATGAGCGCTGCGGTTATGTGATCGGCGGCATCGACCAGTTGCGCTATCGCGGCATCGATCCGCACACCGCCGAAGTCGCATTGTTCTGGTATCGCCTGTTCGATAATCCGCTGGAAAAACCACTCAGCTCGACAACATCGCCTCGGCTTGTTCCGTGACGATGGCCAGCAGTGTCTGAATCGCCGCCGACGGCGTGGCATGTTTGAAGGTCAGTGCGTAGAGGTTGATCGGCACAGCCGGTGAGAGCGGGCAGACGTCAAGCCCACCGGCGCGGGCGCCCAACGCGGTGAAGGGGTCGACGATCGCCAGGCCTTCGCCGGCCTCGACCATGCTGCGCATCATCTGATGGGTCTGCACGCGGGTCTGAATGCTTGGCGCCGGGCGCAAGGCCTGGAGTTTGTTTTCCAGTGCCGGGCTCAGCGGATCATGCCCTTCGAGACCGACCATGGCCTGACCGGCCAGATCTGCAAGGGATATGTATTTCTGTTTCGGTTGCAGCCAGCCGTGCGGAGCGAGCAATTGCAGCTTGCCCTGGGCCAACGGCTGGCAATGGATATCGGGGTGTTCGGGATCGTGCAGGCTCAGGCCCAGATCGCTTTCGCGCAGTAACAGGCTGCGAACGATGTCGCGAGTCGGCGCGCTGAGCAGGCTGCACGGTGCGTCCGGCAAGCGCCGACGCAGAGTCGCAAGGCTTTGTGGCAGCAATTGCTGGGCCAGCGGCGGGGTGCCGATGATGCGCAAGGGCGGGGCGAGGTATTGCTTGAGGCTGCTGGCCAGACGCTGCACCGGTTCCAGCGCCTCATAGATGTGCGCGATTTCCACTTGCAAGGCGCGCGCTTCAGGGGTCGATTGCAAACGCCCGCGAACGCTGGCAAACAGCATGAACCCCAGCTGACTCTCGGCTTCGCGCAAACGCTCTTCGACCTCGGTCACCGGCAGTTGCAGCCATTCGGCGGCGGTGCCCAGGTGACCGGTCTGCAAGAGCGCCTGAATCACTTCGATGTGGCGTAAACGCATGCGTGAAGTCCATGTTCAGCAGGTGGGGTCAGACGCTGAATCCTACCCCAAGTCCGCTCGCATGACTTCTGCTCATAACGCTGGGTTATTGAGCGACGGTTGGCTCAGGTTCGCGAATCAGGGTAATGCCTGATTGAACCAGGAGAAACTCGCTGTCACTGACCTTGTTGACCCGATCGCCAATGGCCAGTCTGTAAATGGGCTCCGAGCCAGTGGATCCGTCTGCAGACGGGTTCGATTCCTGGAATTCATGCACGGAATAAACACGGCCTTCCGCATCTCTTGCATGAAACTGACCGACGAGTACTGCTGCCATCTGCTTAGAACCTCTGGAGATAAAACGCTTGATTTGCGGCTTTGTAGACCGTCACCAAGCTCGGTAAGTTTTCCTACAGGAAAAAAATATTCGCCGCGCAGGAAAAACCAATGACCACTGGTGAAAGCGTCACTGGATCATCTATAACTAGCGACTCTTCCCACGGACCATCGAGAGTCATCCATGAGCAATGTCTACAACGTCGCTGTAGTGGTCGGTAGCCTGCGCAAAGCATCGATCAATCGCAAAGTCGCACTGGCCCTCGCCGAACTGGCGCCGGCCAATCTCAAGCTCGAGATTGTCGAAATCGGTGAGCTGCCGCTGTACAACGAAGACATCGACGGCGCTTCTCCGCCGGCAGCCTACAGCACTTTCCGTCAGAAAGTGGCGTCATCCGACGCGGTGCTGTTTGTCACCCCCGAGTACAACCGCTCGATCCCGGCACCGTTGAAGAACGCCATCGACGTCGGTTCGCGCCCTTATGGCCAGAGCGCTTGGAGCGGCAAACCCGGTGCGGTGATCAGCGTATCGCCAGGCGCCATTGGTGGCTTCGGCGCTAATCAGCACCTGCGTCAGACTTTTGTTTTTCTCGATATCCATTGCCTACAACAGCCGGAAGCCTACCTGGGCGGCGCCGGTAACGCGTTCGACGAAGCGGGCAAGCTGAGCGACTCGGTGAAACCGTTCCTGCAGAAATTCATCGATGCCTACGGCCAGTTCGTCGAGCAACACAAGAAATAAGCTCACCGAAACTCACTGTGGGAGCGAGTCTGCTCGCGAAGGCTGTGTGTCAGATAATAATTTCATGTCTGGCTCACCGCTTTCGCGAGCAGGCTCGCTCCCACATTTGTTCGACTTCCATCCGTTTCGCTATTTGAAGGCTTCTGCGAATGCTCGCTGCGTCACTGATTTTCCTGCTGACCATCACCCTCGTCATCTGGCAACCCAAGGGGCTCGGCGTCGGCTGGAGTGCAACGTTGGGCGCCGTGCTGGCGTTGATTTTCGGCGTCGTCCACCTCACGGATATCCCGCTGGTCTGGCAGATCATCTGGAACGCCACCGGCACCTTCGTGGCGCTGATCATCATCAGTCTGTTGCTCGACGAGGCTGGCTTTTTCAACTGGGCGGCGCTGCATGTGGCGCGCTGGGGGCGGGGCAGCGGGCGAAAATTGTTTGCCTTCATGGTGCTGCTCGGCGCGCTGGTCTCGGCGTTGTTCGCCAATGACGGCGCGGCGCTGATTCTCACGCCGATCGTGATTTCGATGCTGCTGGCACTGCGCTTTTCACCGGCGGCGACGCTGGCCTTCGTCATGGGCGCCGGGTTCATTGCCGACACGGCGAGCCTGCCGCTGGTGGTGTCGAACCTGGTCAACATCGTTTCGGCGGATTTCTTCCACATCGGCTTCAACCGCTATGCAGCGGTGATGGTGCCGGTCAACTTCGTCAGCGTGGCGGCGACGCTGGGCATGTTGCTGTGGTTTTTTCGCCGCGACATCCCGGCGGCGTACGATCCTGCACAACTGGAAAACCCGCATACCGCGATCCACGACAAAGCGACGTTCTATGCCGGTTGGGCGGTGCTGGTGATCCTGTTGATTGGCTGCTTCGCTCTGGAACCGCTGGGCATTCCAATCAGCGCAATTTCGGCGGTGTGTGCTGCGCTGCTACTGGGCATCGCTGCGCGCGGCCACAAGATCTCCACGCGCAAGGTTATGAAAGAAGCGCCGTGGCAGATCGTGATTTTCTCGCTGGGCATGTACCTGGTGGTGTACGGCCTGCGCAACGCCGGGCTCACCGGTTACCTCGCCGGGTGGCTGGACGTGTTCGCTGAGCACGGTGTATGGGGCGCGGCCATGGGCACCGGGGTGCTGACGGCGCTGCTGTCGTCGATCATGAACAACTTGCCAACGGTGTTGATTGGCTTGCTGTCGATCGACGCCAGTCAGGCCAGCGGCGTGATCAAGGAAGCGATGATCTACGCCAACGTCGTCGGTAGCGACCTGGGGCCGAAGATCACTCCGATCGGCAGTCTGGCGACCTTGTTGTGGTTGCATGTGCTGGAGCGCAAGGGCATTCACATTGGCTGGGGCTATTACTTCCGCGTCGGGATTGTGCTGACGGTGCCGGTGTTGCTGGTGACGTTGGCGGCGTTGGCGGTGCGGTTATCTCTATAGATCGAGTTGCTCTTTTCGCGAGCAGGCTCGCTCCCACAGGGATCGCATTCCACGTTTGAAATGCATTCTCTGTGGGAGCGAGCCTGCTCGCGAATTGGGTCAGAAACCACAAATCTCAGGTTTGCCCCGGCACATTCGGCCAAAGATCCGCCACCAGAAACAACCGCTCCGCCTCTTCCCATTCGCCCAGGGCATTCTCGGTCATGCGCACCATCAACTGCGCCGGGGCCAGTGCTGGCAGGTCTTCCAGCCACAAACGCAGGTGCTCATCTGTCCAGACCTGATCTGCTGGGTAATGTGCCGGCGCCAGCCAGGCGTGGCGGGGCAGGGGTTGCCAGCGGCCCGGCGGGTGTTGGGCGACAAACGCCGGCCAGTCCTTCTGATGCAGCCAGCTGCCACGCAAATGTTGCGGATGCGCGCCGTGCGGTGACTCGGCCTGCCCCGGCCACGGATACAGCAGGTAACCGCCCAGCCACAGCTGCGCGCTGAAGGTTTCGATATCCAGCGCCGCCAGCACTTCGCGGCTTTCCGGGCGCGCCGAGATCGGCAATTGATGCTCGGCCAGATGCGCCAGTTTGCGATCCAGCCGATCATGACAACCCGGCCCCAGCCACTGCGCGGGATCGCGGCCATTGCCATCCTGCGGGCCAAGGTAGAGCTTGATCGCCAGTTCCAGATGATGCACGCCGTCGCGGTCACGCAGCAGCATGTCGAGTTCGCCGAGGGTGTGCCCGGTGCGGCGAATCGGCAGATTGGCGGCGATCAATTCTATGCCCGGCGCATGCGAGACGGCGAACTGCCAAAGACGCTCGTAATACAGACCCAGACGCCGGGTGCGCGCCTGCGACAGCCATTGCAGCAGGGCGTAACTGTCGAGGTCGAGCTGGCGCAGCCAGTGTTCGAGGCGCTGTGGGTCTTGTACCCAGTCGCTGCCGGCGAGCGGATGGCGCTGCGGCCACGGCGTGGCGGCGAGCATCGGCGGGGCGAGGATCACCCACGCCAGGTCCCGCACTTCGGGATGGCGTAACTGATGGGGCAACTGCAACAAATCGGGAAACAGGATCATCTTGCGAGCATAGCCTTAAACCTGAGCGCACCCTTGAGGCTGAAAGGATTTTGTCTATCTGGCGCTTTCGCCCATAATCGGGTTTTCGCGTTTTCGATTGTCCGCAGAGGTCCCATGGAGCAATTTCGTAATATCGGCATCATCGGTCGCCTGGGCAGCTCCCAGGTGCTGGATACCGTCCGCCGACTGAAACGCTTTCTGCTCGACCGTCACTTGCATGTGATCCTCGAAGACACCATCGCTGAAGTCCTGCCCGGCCACGGCCTGCAAACCTCGTCGCGCAAGATGCTCGGCGAAGTCTGCGACATGGTCATCGTCGTCGGCGGTGACGGCAGCCTGCTCGGCGCCGCGCGGGCGCTGGCCAAACACAATATTCCGGTGCTCGGCATCAACCGTGGCAGCCTCGGTTTCCTCACCGATATTCGCCCGGACGAGCTGGAAATCAAGGTCGCCGAAGTGCTCGACGGCCACTATCTGGTGGAAAACCGCTTCCTGCTGCAAGCCGAAGTGCGTCGCCATGGCGAGGCCATCGGCCAGGGCGATGCGCTCAACGACGTGGTGCTGCACCCGGGCAAATCGACGCGGATGATCGAATTCGAGCTGTACATCGACGGCCAGTTCGTCTGCAGCCAGAAGGCCGACGGCCTGATCGTCGCCACACCGACCGGTTCCACTGCCTACGCCTTGTCCGCCGGCGGGCCGATCATGCATCCCAAGCTCGACGCTATTGTGATTGTGCCGATGTACCCCCATACCTTGTCGGGACGGCCGATCGTGGTCGATGGCAACAGTGAGCTGAAAATCGTCGTGTCCAAAGATATGCAGATCTACCCGCAGGTCTCCTGCGACGGCCAGAACCACTTCACCTGCGCACCGGGCGACACCATTACCGTGAGCAAGAAAGCGCAGAAGCTGCGCCTGATTCATCCGCTCGATCACAATTACTACGAGGTGTGCCGCACCAAGCTTGGCTGGGGCAGCAAGCTGGGGGGCGGAGGCGACTGATGCTTGATCCCGCGCGCAGTTACGACCTGATCGGTGACGTGCACGGATGCGCCATGACCCTCGAACACTTGCTGGACCGTCTCGGTTATCACAAGCAGGGCGGGGTCTGGCGGCATCCGTCACGCATGGCGGTGTTCGTCGGCGACATCATCGACCGTGGCCCGCGCATTCGCGAGGCGCTGCACATCGTCCACGACATGGTCGAAGCAGGGCAGGCGCTGTGCATCATGGGCAACCATGAATTCAATGCGCTCGGCTGGGTCACCCCGGCGCCACCGGGCAGCGGCAAGCAGTTCGTGCGCGAACACACCAAGCGCCATGCGCGGCTGTTGCAGGAAACCCTGACTCAATTTGAAAACCATCCCGGCGACTGGCATGACTTCCAGCAATGGTTCTACGAGCTGCCGCTGTTCGTCGATGCTGGGCGCTTCCGCGTCGTCCATGCGTGCTGGGACGCCGGGCTGATCGAGCCGTTGCGGGTGTTGTTCCCCAATGGCTGCGTCGATGAGCATTTCCTCCAGGCCTCGGCGGTGCCCGGCAGCTTCGCCTGCACCGTGTTCGATCGCCTGCTGCGCGGCACCGACATGCGCCTGCCCGGTGGCCTGACCATGACCAGCGGCGACGGTCTGGTGCGTTCGTTCTTCCGCACCAAGTTCTGGGAAGACGACCCGAAAACCTACGGCGACATCGTCTTCCAGCCCGATGCACTGCCGGAACCTGTCGCGCAGACGCCGCTGACTTCAACCGAAAAGAATTCCCTGCTGCGCTATGGCGTCGACGAGCCGTTGCTGTTCGTCGGCCACTACTGGCGCAGCGGAAAACCGGCGCCGATCCGCCCGAACCTCGCGTGCCTGGATTACAGCGCCGTGCTCTACGGCAAACTGGTGGCCTATCGTCTGGACCAGGAAACGCGCCTGGATCCGCAAAAATTCGTCTGGGTCGATGTCGAGCGGCCGGAGGTCCTGCAATGAGTGCGGTAGCGGTATTGCGCCTGCCGTTGGCGGTGGATTTGAGCGGTTTTGTCAAACTGCTGCAACGCATGCAAGTGCCCCATCGGGTCAGCGAAGAGGCGGGCGAACAGGTGTTGTGGGCGCCGGAGGAAATCAGCGAGGACGTGCGTTCGTTGTACGAGCGCTTCCCGGCCGGCGACCCGGATCAGCAGCTGGACATTCCCGTGGGCCAGACCTTTAAACGGCCGGGTTTCGCCGAACAGCTGAAACACGCCAAAGCCACCGGATTGATTCTGCTGTTGAGCCTGATCGTCGGTGGTCTGACCTTCCTCGGCGAAAACCTGGAAACGCTGCGCTGGCTGACCTTCCTCGATTTTCGCGTGATCGGCGAGTACATCCACTTCACGCCCCTGGCCGACAGTCTGGCGGCAGGGCAGTGGTGGCGGCTGGTCACGCCGATGCTGATCCACTTCGGCATCCTCCATCTGGCCATGAACGGCATGTGGTACTGGGAGCTGGGGCGGCGTATCGAATCGCGTCAGGGCAGCATCAATCTGCTCGGTTTGACGCTGTTGTTCAGTCTGGTGTCCAACTACGCGCAGTTCGTCTGGAGCGGGCCGAGCCTGTTTGGTGGGCTGTCCGGCGTGCTTTACGGCTTGCTCGGGCATTGCTGGATTTTCCAGTTGCTGGCGCCGAACCCGGCCTATCGTTTGCCGCGCGGCGTACTGGTGATGATGCTGGTGTGGCTGGTGGTGTGCATGTCCGGGCTGATTTCGCTGATCGGTTTCGGCCAGATCGCCAACGCCGCGCACCTGAGCGGGTTACTCATCGGATGCTTCACCGGTTTGTTGGGCGGTTTGTATAACCGCCGTAAACTGGCCGTCTAACATTTTTTGTTTCAGTAAAGAGCACGGAGACCCTGATGTCCTCTTTCAACGACATGATCAGCAACATCACCCCGGACATCTACGAAAGCCTGAAACTGGCCGTGGAAATCGGCAAATGGTCCGACGGCAACAAACTCACTGCCGAACAGCGCGAGCTGTCGTTGCAGGCGATGATTGCCTGGGAAATCCAGAACCTGCCGGAAGACCAGCGTACTGGCTACATGGGCCCGCAAGAGTGTGCGTCGAAGTCGATCGAAGTGCCGAACATCCTGTTCAAGTCGGATGCCATCCATTGATCGAGATTGGCCGCGGTGCAATCAGTAAAATGTCGGCGCGTCTGGACGGGCCGAACGTGCAGTACGCGTTTCGTCTGGATGACGTCGAGGTGCCGGTCAATCCGTTGATCGGCAGCACGTTGCGTCTGGAATTCCTGGGGGCGATCCACTGCACCCATTGCGGGCGCAAGACCAAAACCAGTTTCAGTCAGGGTTATTGCTACCCGTGCATGACCAAACTGGCGCAGTGCGACCTGTGCATCATGAGCCCGGAGCGCTGCCACTTCGACGCCGGCACCTGCCGCGATCCGGTGTGGGGCCAGCAGTTCTGCATGACCGACCATGTGGTCTACCTGGCCAACTCGTCGGGGATCAAGGTCGGCATCACCCGTGCCACGCAGTTGCCGACCCGCTGGCTCGATCAGGGCGCGAGTCAGGCGCTGCCGATCATGCGCGTGTCGACACGGCAGCAATCGGGCTTTGTCGAAGACTTGTTCCGCAGTCAGGTGGCGGATAAGACCAACTGGCGCGCACTGCTCAAGGGCGATGCGGCGGCGGTGGATCTGGCGCAGGTGCGCGATCAGTTGTTCGAAAGCTGCGCCGAAGGCCTGCAAGGGTTGCAGGAGCGATTCGGCCTACAGGCGATTCAGACGATTGCCGATGTCGAACCGCTGGAAATCCGCTATCCCGTCGAGCAATACCCGGCGAAAATCGTCAGCTTCAACCTGGACAAGAACCCGATTGCCGAAGGCACGCTGCTGGGGATCAAGGGTCAGTACCTGATCTTCGACACCGGCGTGATCAACATTCGTAAATACACGGCGTACCAGCTCGCCGTGCATCAATAAGGATTCCAGCATGCGCACCGAACAACCGAAGATGATCTATCTCAAGGACTATCAGGCGCCCGAGTACCTGATCGACGAAACGCACCTGACCTTCGAGTTGTTCGAGGACCACAGCCTGGTTCACGCGCAACTGGTGATGCGCCGCAACCCGGAGCGCGGCGCCGGCCTGCCGCCGCTGGTGCTCGACGGCCAGCAACTGGAGCTGCTCTCGGTAACGCTGGCGGACCGGGAGCTGAGCGCTGCTGACTATCAAGTCTCGGACAGCCACCTGACCCTGCAGCCAACCAGTGAAACGTTCACCCTCGACACCAGCGTACGCATCCACCCGGAAACCAATACCGCGCTGGAAGGCCTGTACAAGTCCGGCACGATGTTCTGCACCCAGTGCGAGGCCGAAGGCTTTCGCAAGATCACCTATTACCTCGACCGCCCGGACGTGATGAGCAAGTTCACCACCACCGTCGTGGCCGAACAGCACAGCTACCCGGTGCTGCTCTCCAACGGTAACCCGATCGCTTCCGGCCCCGGCGAAGATGGCCGGCACTGGGCGACCTGGGAAGACCCGTTCAAGAAACCGGCGTATCTGTTTGCGCTGGTCGCCGGTGATCTGTGGTGCGTCGAAGACACCTTCACCACCATGAGCCAGCGCAACGTCGCGCTGCGCATTTATGTCGAGCCGGAAAACATCGACAAGTGCCAGCACGCGATGAACAGCCTGAAGAAATCCATGCGCTGGGACGAAGAGGTCTACGGTCGCGAGTACGATCTGGACATCTTCATGATCGTCGCCGTCAACGATTTCAACATGGGCGCGATGGAGAACAAGGGCCTCAATATCTTCAACTCCAGCGCCGTGCTGGCCCGCGCTGAAACCGCCACCGACGCCGCGCACCAGCGGGTCGAGGCGATTGTCGCTCACGAATACTTCCACAACTGGTCGGGCAACCGCGTGACCTGCCGCGACTGGTTCCAGCTGTCGCTCAAGGAAGGTTTCACGGTGTTCCGCGATGCCGGTTTCTCCTCGGACATGAACTCGGCGACGGTCAAGCGCATTCAGGACGTGGCGTACCTGCGTACCCACCAGTTTGCCGAAGATGCCGGGCCGATGGCCCACGCCGTGCGCCCGGACAGCTTCATCGAGATTTCCAACTTCTACACCCTGACCGTGTACGAAAAGGGCTCGGAAGTGGTCGGCATGATCCACACCTTGCTGGGCGCCGAAGGCTTCCGTAAGGGCAGCGATCTGTACTTCCAACGTCACGACGGCCAGGCCGTGACCTGCGACGACTTCGTCAAGGCCATGGAAGATGCCAATGGCGTTGATCTCAGCCAGTTCAAACGCTGGTACAGCCAGGCTGGCACACCGCGTCTGGCCGTCAGCGAGTCCTACGACGCTGCGGCGAAAACCTACAGCCTGACCTTCCGCCAGAGCTGCCCGCCGACCCCGGACAAGGTGGAAAAACTGCCGTTCGTGATCCCGGTCGAGCTCGGCCTGCTCGACAGCCAGGGCAATGAAATCGCTCTGCGTCTGGCTGGCGAAGCCTCGGCACAAGGCACCACTCGGGTGATCTCGGTGACCGAAGCCGAGCAGACCTTCACTTTCGTCGACATCAACGAACAGCCGTTGCCGTCGCTGCTGCGCGGCTTCTCGGCGCCAGTGAAATTGAGCTTCCCGTACAACCGCGATCAACTGATGTTCCTGATGCAGCACGACAGCGACGGTTTCAATCGCTGGGATGCCGGTCAGCAACTGTCGGTGCAAGTGCTTCAAGAGTTGATCGGCCAACATCAGAAAGGCGAGAGCCTGAAGCTCGATCCGCGTTTGGTGTCGGCGCTGCGCACGGTGCTGTCCGACGAGTCGCTGGATCAGGCGATGGTTGCCGAAATGCTCTCGCTGCCGGGTGAGGCCTATCTCACCGAGATCAGCGAAGTGGCTGACGTCGAGGCGATTCATGTCGCTCGCGAGTTTGCCCGCAAGCAACTCGCCGAAGGCTTGTTCGAAGCGCTGTGGCTGCGTTATCAGGCCAATCGCGATCTTTCGAAAAAGACTCCGTACGTCGCCGAGGCAGAGCACTTCGCTCGTCGCGCCTTGCAGAACATTGCCCTGTCGTACCTGATGCTCAGCGGCAAGCCGGAAGTGCTGGCGGCGGCGCTGGAGCAGTTCGAGACCGCCGACAACATGACCGAGCGCCTGACTGCGCTGGCGGTGCTGGTCAACTCGCCGTTCGAAGAACAGAAGGCCCTCGCCCTGGCCAGCTTCGCCGAGCACTTCAAGGACAATCCGCTGGTCATGGATCAGTGGTTCAGCGTGCAGGCTGGCAGCACCTTGCCGGGCGGTTTGGAGCGGGTGAAGGCGTTGATGCAGCACCCGGCATTCAACATCAAGAACCCGAACAAGGTGCGGGCATTGATCGGCGCGTTCGCCGGGCAGAACCTGATCAACTTCCACGCGGCGGACGGTTCCGGTTATCGCTTCCTCGCCGATCTGGTGATCGAACTGAACGGCTTCAACCCGCAGATCGCCTCGCGCCAACTGGCCCCGCTGACCCGCTGGCGCAAATACGACAGCGCCCGTCAGGCACTGATGAAGGCCGAGCTGGAGCGGATTCTGGCGTCCGGGTCGCTGTCCAGCGATGTGTATGAAGTGGTGAGCAAAAGCCTGGCGTAACCCGATCCGGTAGGAACCGTCGAGTTGATCGTTCCCATGCTCTGCGTGGGAATGACTCTCTCGACGCTCTGCGTCGGCTTTGGGACGCAGAGCGTCCCTTGCTGCATTCCTTTGCTGCGCGTGGGAACGATCAACAAAAAAATGCCGCTCAACGAGCGGCATTTTCATTTGGCACAACAAACAGCTATTTACGCAGATCAAACCGATCCAGATTCATCACCTTCGTCCATGCCTTGACGAAATCGTTGACGAACTGCGCCTTCGCGTCGGAACTGGCGTACACCTCGGCCAACGCGCGCAATTGCGCATTCGAGCCGAACACCAGATCCACCCGAGTCGCCGTCCACTTTGGCGCCCCGGTCTTGCGGTCACGGCCTTCAAACTCATCGGCATCCCGTGACGTTGGGGTCCACTCAACTCCCATGTCCAGCAGGTGGGTGAAGAAGTCATTGCTCAGCGTTTCGGTTTTATCGGTGAACACGCCATGCCGCGTCTGGCCGACATTGGTGTTCAATACCCGCAAACCACCCAGCAGCACGGTCATTTCCGGTGCCGTGAGCGTCAGCAACTGCGCCTTGTCGATCAGCAGGGTTTCCGCCGCAACCGTGTATTTGCCTTTGCTGTAATTGCGGAAGCCATCGGCAATCGGTTCGAGGAAGCCGAACGATTCGACATCGGTCTGCTCCTGCGAAGCATCGACGCGGCCCGGTGAAAACGGCACCGACACTGAATGCCCGGCGTTCTGCGCGGCTTTTTCCACTCCGGCATTACCGGCCAGGACGATCAGGTCCGCCAACGAGATCTTCTTGCCATTGGCAGCAGAACCGTTGAACTCGTTCTGAATGCCTTCGAGTGTGCTCAGCACCTTGTCCAATTGCTCGGGCTGGTTGGCCTGCCAGAACTTCTGCGGGGCCAGACGCAAGCGTCCGCCGTTGGCGCCACCGCGCTTGTCCGAACCGCGGAAGGTCGATGCTGCAGCCCACGCCGTGGAGATCAGTTGCGACACCGACAACCCTGAAGCCAGCACCTTGTTTTTCAGCGCCGTGGCGTCGCTGTCATCGATCAGCGGGTGCGTTACGTCGGGCAGCGGGTCTTGCCAGAGCAATTCCTCTTGTGGCAATTCCGGGCCGAGGTAGCGAGAGAGCGGACCCATGTCGCGATGGATCAGCTTGTACCAGGCGCGGGCGAACGCGTCGGCGAGCTGATCGGGATTGGCCAGAAAGCGCCGCGAGATTTGTTCGTAGGCAGGATCGAAGCGCAACGCCAGGTCGGAGGTGAGCATGGTCGGCGAGAGCTTCTTGTTCGGATCGTGAGCGTGGGGAACGGTGCCTGCACCCGCGCCGTTTTTCGGTTGCCACTGATGGGCGCCCGCCGGGCTTTTGGTCAGCTCCCACTCGAAGCCGAACAGGTTTTCCAGATAGTTGTTGCTCCACTGCGTTGGTGTGGTGGTCCAGGTCACTTCCAGACCACTGGTGATGGTGTCGGCGCCTTTACCGGTGCCGAAGGCGTTTTTCCAGCCCAGACCCTGTTGCTCCAGACCGGCCGCTTCCGGTTCGGGGCCGACATTGTCGGCCGGGCCGGCGCCATGGGTCTTGCCGAACGCGTGGCCGCCGGCGATCAGCGCCACGGTTTCTTCGTCGTTCATGGCCATGCGGCCGAAGGTTTCGCGAATATCCTTGGCCGAGGCCACCGGGTCCGGGTTGCCTTCAGGGCCTTCAGGGTTGACGTAGATCAGGCCCATCTGCACGGCGGCGAGGGGATTTTCCAGATTGCGTTCGCCCTGATCGGTGCGGCTTTCTTCATGGCCATGCAAATCGGGCTCAGCCACCAGCGTGCCGTCGCCGGGCTCTTGCACTGGGCCATTGCTCTTGCCGTAACGGTTATCGCCACCGAGCCACTCGGTTTCCGAACCCCAGTACACGTCTTCATCCGGTTCCCAGACATCGGCGCGGCCCCCGGAAAAACCGAAGGTCTTGAAGCCCATGGATTCCAGCGCGACGTTGCCGGTAAGCACGATCAGGTCGGCCCAGGAAATATTGCGCCCGTATTTCTGCTTGATCGGCCACAGCAAGCGGCGGGCCTTATCGAGGCTGACGTTGTCCGGCCAACTGTTGAGCGGGGCGAAGCGTTGCTGCCCGGAGCCGGCGCCGCCACGGCCGTCGGCGGTGCGATAGGTCCCGGCGCTGTGCCAGGCCATGCGCACGAACAGCGGGCCGTAATGGCCAAAGTCGGCTGGCCACCAGTCCTGAGAATCAGTCATCAGCGCTCTGATGTCTTGTTTCAGCGCCTGAAAGTCGAGGCTTTTGAAGGCTTTGGCGTAGTCGAAGTCCTGGCCCAGCGGATCGGACTTGGGGGAATGCTGGCTGAGGATTTTCAGATTGAGTTGATTCGGCCACCAGTCACGGTTCGTCGTACCGCCGCCGGCGGCGTGGTTGAACGGGCATTTCGATTCGTTTGCCATGTTCGTATCCCTATCAGGTCTGCGGCCGGCTCGTGCCGACTTCGGACTGGTAAGGCTAGACCCGAGTTGGCAAGTCGGCTAATAGCCCGACTATTGGATACCGATAGGCAAACTCTTTCACCGTCCCATGTAGGAGCCGCCGAAGGCTGCGATCTTTTGATCTTTGTTCACCAAAAAATCAAAAGCAAAGATCGCAGCCTTCGGCAGCTCCTACAGGGGTTAGCTCGATTGTGCGGTGTCGTCCTCTGGCACGTCGTCGAGGATGTCTTCCTGGCCGGGCAGTTCAGTGATCACGCTGAAGTCCGAGACCTCGACCGCGCCATTGCCATACCCCAGCAAATGAAAAGAGAACGCCTTGCGCGGCTGGGGGTTTTCAAAGCTGAAGTCCAACTCCAGTGGCTGGTCCGCCGTGGCGACCATTTCCGTAGGCAGGCCCAGTTGCACGTCCTGTTCGAATTGCTTGGCCTTGAGCTGAATGTACGCCGCCTGCTGCGGATCGACCGAGCGCACGGTCAGGCGCACGCGGGTGTGCGAGCCTTTGGGCATTTCCAGGTATTGCGCGCCGATCAGGTTGTCGGCCCAGTCATCCTTGATCTGCGCTTGCAGAGGGATGATGTTGTTGCTGCCGAACTGGTAGCGATGATTGAGCGGTGTGCGCAGCAAGGACAGGTCCAGCGCATCGGCGCGCGCGGCGATCTGCCGGGCCGGGTGGCCGCTGTAGGTGCCTTTGTAGGTGGCACTGTCAGCAATGAAACCGGTGCTTTGGTAATAGCGGCAGCGGCGCGGCAGGTCGCACTCGGAGAAGATGCCCTGACCGTTGTGGTAACGCAGTTTGCCGTTGGTGAACGAAATGATCTCGCGCCCCGAATCGTAGTCGCGAAACAGCGAGCGGCCGCTCAGCGCAGTCGGCACCGGCAGGTCGAAATAGTCGAGGATCGAGGTGCTCAGATCGACATGGCCATAAACCCCGGCATTCAGGCGCGGCAGCTGTGCCTGTTCCGGCGCCAGCGTCAGGTTGAAACCCCACGAGGAGGCCAGTCGCACACCGTCGATGCCGTGGGATTCATCCGAGGTGATCACCACCAACGTGTCCTTGAGAATGCCTTGGCGCTCCAGCCCCGAAAGAAATTCATCCAGCGCATCGTCGAGATAACCCACAGCAGCCTGCTTCGGCGTTTCATAACGCTGCAGATAATCGTCCGGTGCGGAGTAGGGCTGGTGGGTGCCGACCGTCAGCAGGGTCAACATCCAGGGCTGCTTTTGCTTTTTCAACTGGCCGACATAATCCAGCGCACCTTCGAAAAACGCCTTGTCATCCTTGCCCCAGGGGAATTCCAGATAGTTGCTGTTGCTGAACCATTCCAGACCGTGGGTCGCATCGAAACCGATGTGCGGCATGATCTTGTCTTTGGCCATGAAGCGCAGGCCGGCGCCCTGCAAGTAATGAGTGCTGAAGCCGTGCTCGCGCAATTGTGCCGGCAGGCAGGCCTGATTGCGTTCGTTGAGGGTGAGCATTTCCACGCCTTTGGGCGTGCCATTGTTGAGCTTGTCGTAGTCACCGCAGAGCATGGCGTACAGACCGCGAATGGTCTGATGGGTGTGCAGCACGTAATCCGGGGTGTTCATGCCGCGCTCGGCCCAGCGGCTGAGGTTGGGCATCAGGTCTTCCTGATAATGACTGCCGATCGCCTCACGGTTGGCACGGATGTAGGCGCCGGGAATGCCTTCGAGCGCGATGATCAACACATTGCGCGCCTGGCCTGGCGCGGCGAGCAGCTTCTGGCCATTGAGATCGACGTCGGTGAGCCCGGCCATCGCCGGTGTAGGTTCTTCGACGTCGCCGTCGAGCCATTCCTCGGCCTGGATCTGCAGGTCGGCGACTTCACTGGCGAGCAACTGATGCGGCAGGTTGTACAGGCGCCAGGCGTCGCCGTCATTCGGCCACAGGTTTTGCGCGGCCCAATGTGCGGCGAATAACACGATTGGCGCGGCCCAGACAGAGCGAGGCAGAGCAGGGCGAGACAAGCCGCGACCAACAAACTGAGTCAGCAGCCAGAAAGCCAGGGCACCCAGCAAAGCCATGGCCAGGGCAGGGTGCGCAAGTCCGCCGCCAGTGGAATTCTCGACGAACTGCGGGTCGATCAGGTAGTGAATATCCGAAGGCGTCGGCAGGCGGCCGACGGCGCTGACCAATTCTGCCGTGGCGATCGCCAGCAGCGCCCAGAACATCAGCACCGGCAAACCCAGCCACCATGCGCGGCGATGCAGCGTTACCACCAGCAAACTGCCGACGGCCAGATCCGACAAAAAGCCCAGCGGGTTTGACCAGCCCAGCGCCGCCCGCAGGCACACCGGCACGACCAATACCAGAACGATGAGAGAAAGAAGGCGGGCATTCGGCCGCCGCAGCCAGTTGAAAAGAGCGCTCACAAAAAAGGCCTGCTTGTCATCAAAGGGTCAAAAAAGTGTGGGTGATGATACCAAGGGCAGGAAGGCTGATCGGCTTTTAAAACCTGCGGCTGGCGATCGCTGAAACGGCGCGTGCCCATAGCGGGCGTGGGTTGTGGGACGTATGGCTGTTTTTCGGAGGGGCAGTTTTTTGTTTCAGACTGTTGTAGGTCCATCCACTGCTCCTGAATTCCAGCAGCAGACGTCAAAGCGCTCAGTGCTATCGATATGCGAAAAGGATATTTAATTTCTTTTTTTTATAGCTATAAAGTCAGGCCTTTCAGCCCACCCCCATGCTGCGAGGTTGTCATGGCCACACCGTTCAAACGTTCTGCGCTGACTCTGTTGGCCGCAACTCTGGCAGCGGGCGCGCTGTTCAGCAGCGGCGCCCGGGCCGAGGGCAAAATCAGCATCGCCCAGCAATTCGGCATCGGTTACCTGATTCTCGACGTCGTGCGCGATCAACAATTGATCGAGAAACACGGCAAGGCTCAGGGCCTGGAGATCAAGGTCGACTGGAACAGCATTTCCGGCGCCACGGCGATGAACGAGGCGCTGCTCACCGGTGCGCTGGACGTCGTCTCGGCCGGCGTGCCGCCGATGCTCACCGTGTGGGATCGCACCAAGGGCAAGCAGAACGTCAAAGCCATCGCCGCGCTGGGGTCGATGCCCAATTACCTGCTGACCAACAACCCGAACATCAAAACCCTCAAGGACTTCAGCGACAAGGACCGCATCGCCGTGCCAGCCGCAGGCGTAGGCTTCCAGTCGCGCACTCTGCAGATTGAAACCGCCAGGCAATTCGGTGACGACCAGTTCAAGAAGTTCGACAACATTTCGGTCAGCCTGCCGCACCCGGACGCCACCGCCGCGCTGATTGCCGGTGGCTCGGAAATCAACTCGCATTTCTCCAGCCCACCGTTCCAGTACCAGGCGCTGCAAAACCCCAACGTGCATAAAGTGCTGAGCTCCTACGACATCCTCGGCGGCCCGGCGACGTTCAACGTGCTCTACACCACGGAAAAATTCCACGACGAAAACCCGAAAACCTACAAGGCGTTCTACGACGCACTGGCCGAAGCCGAGAACATCATCAAAGCCGACAAACCCGCCGCCGCCCAGGCCTACATTCGTGTAGAGCAATCGAAACTGCCGCTGGCCCTGGTCGAGCAAATCGTCAAAGACCCGGAAATCGACTTCACCGTCGTACCGCAACGCACGTTTATCTATGCCGAAAAATTGCAGGAATTGGGCGTGCTGAAGAACAAGGCGGGGAGCTGGAAGGATTACTTCTTTGAAGAGGCGCATGGTGGTGCGGGGAGTTGAGGCGAGTGCAGCAGGATCCTGTGGCCTTACGCTGCCGAGCTTGGTTGACGCTTCATGCTGCTGAGTAATGGCTGTCCGTTGCCGGACAGCCGTCCCGAACCATCATGCAACGACCTTGAATGTGCTCTGGAAAACTTGGTTGTCGGGCCACCAGCGGAACGTACAGGTGACCGAATTGTTTTTGCTGCGCTCCAGACCCCAGCGGGGAACGATTCCGTAAGTTTCTGTCACGTTTGCGCTGGGAACAATATCGGTACTCAGACTGCTGCCGTCGGCAAAAGTGAAATTCAGATTGAGACGGGTCATTTGCTCCGTCGGCGTTATCTGCGCGCCGATGTCGCTGATCCTGGATAGCGAAATCTCGGTTTTCTCGGCATTCAACCCTTGGAACTTAAAAGGAAAGGCTACTGTGCTAGTCATCTTTGCAATGCTCCATCTGATCAATGAGACCCCTGCAATCATTGCCGGGAGTAGGCAGGATAGGGCGCATGGCATCGATGCAACACTGTAAAAGTTGACAGTTTTTAGCATGAATCGAAATCAACTACGGCTGTTTGCCACCCCTCACAGCAGTTTGCGAATCGGATTCTGCTTCCGGATCCTCGAAAATACTTTCAATGGCCAATCCAAACGTTCGCGCGATCTGAAACGCCAGCGGCAGGCTCGGGTCGTAGCGTTCATTTTCGATGGCGTTGATGGTCTGGCGCGAGACGTTCAAGCGCTCCGCCAGATCGACCTGTGACCACTTGCGCTCGGCGCGCAGCGCCTTGAGGTGATTTTTCATTGATAGCGACGTCGGGCGATTTGCAGACCGAGGATCCACATCGCGGCCATCACCGGCCATACGCAGGTCCACGGTATGTGCGGGGCGCCGATATTTTCGAGAAAGCCATAGCTGAACGTCAGTAACGCGGAAGCGGCGAAGGCAAAGCCCAGCGCTTCAAACTGGATGCGCAGGTGCATTTCATCCAGGCGCCGCAGGTTGCGCACGATAGCCCAGCACATCAATCCGGCGGGGATCATCGGCGCCAGCGCGACGGCTGAACGCAACAGCAGATGGGCGTCCAGAAAATGTTGGCTGGCAACCACCGAGGCGATCAGCACGAGCGTGTACAGCGTCAATGCGGCGCCCATTTCGAGGTAATAGCGATTCATGTTCAACTCCCTGTAAAAGACCCTTTACATCCTCATCGAAATCTTCGCTTATGTAAAGCAAGCTTTCCATGCGTCAGAGCATCGTTTTCATAAAAAACGGGGCGGCCTGATCATCGATCAGGCCGCCCCGTTTTTCTGTCAGGCGAACAGTCTTTCAGTCAGCGATCAATGCATCTTGCTGTGATCGTGGCCGCCCATGTTGGTCAGCGCGCGGACCGGTGCCTTGACTTCAATGGTTTCTTTCTCGCCCTTGGCGTTTTCCACGGTCAGGGTCAGCGGCACGTTTTCGCCTTCCTTCAACTGACCGGTCAGGCCCATCAGCATGACGTGGTAGCCGTTCGGATCGAAGCTCACGGCTTTGCCGGCAGGCAACTCAACCGACTTCACCGGGCCCATGGTCATCACATCGTTCTTCATGCTCATTTCATGAATCTGAACGTCCTTGGCCACTGGCGAGGCAACGCTGAGCAGTTTGCTGTCGCTGTCGGCAGTGACGGTCATGAACGCGCCGCTGGCGGACTGGGTCGGCACGGTGGCACGGACCCAAGCATCGTCGACTTTGGTCTGCGCCGACGCCTGAAAGGCCAGGCCGAGCAGGGACAGTGCACATACGGTGCGTTTGAGGTGATTCAGAACGGGATGCATCAGCAGACCTCCATAACAGTAAGCAAATCTTCCGTGCACTCTTGGGCTGTCAGCGAAGTGGACAGGCCCAGGCGCAACTCACCACGCGAGTCGTAGACGTAGCTGGTGGACGTGTGGGAGATGGTGTAGGTGTCGCCGGCCGGGACTTTTTCGTAGAACACGTCGAATTCCTTGGCGGTGGCCTTGGTTTCCTCAAGCGTGCCGTACAGCGCGACGAAGCTCGGGTCGAAGGCTTTGACGTAGGCGTCGAGGATCTGCGGCGTGTCGCGTTCCGGGTCGAGGGTGATGAACACCACTTGCAAACGGTCGCCGTCGCGGCCCATCAGTTTTTTGATCTGTGCGGCGCGGGCCAGGGTAGTGGGGCAAACGGCCGGGCACTGGGTGAAGCCGAAGAAGATCATCGGCATCATCCCGCGAAAGCTCGACAGCGACATGGTTTCGCCTTCGGGATTCTTCAGCTTGAAGGTGCGTCCGAGGATCTTGTCGCTCAGATCCTTGCCGTACTTGTACGACAGTTGGCCACGGGTATCGCAACCGGCGAGCAGGCCGAGCCCGAGCACGCCCATTCCCGCAAGTACCTTGCGGCGAGTCAACAAAGCCGTCATTTAATACCGCCTTTTGCAGCCCGCCAGTCGGCAGGACTGGCGAGGGGTTAACCGTAAAAGCGCCGCATGATAGCAAACTGAGGCTGATCGCCGGCTGCCGATCGCCGCGCGGTGCGGGATCGGACGACAAAAGGTGTAAGAAGAAATGACGAATAAGCCATGCGTTCGGCGCGACCAAACTTTGATTTAAATAGTATGACGATTGGAGACGAGCGCAGAAACACGTACTCTTGCCGCTGCGCTGCAAAGACCAAAACAACAACAGGAGTCTGTAATGCAACCGATTCGTCTCGGCCTGGTGGGCTACGGCAAGATCGCCCAGGATCAACACGTTCCCGCCATCCTCGCCAACCCGGCGTTCCAGTTGGTGGCGGTCGCTACCCAGGGCAAACCTTGCGCCGGGGTGGAGAACTTCCAGTCGCTGGGCGAACTGCTCGAAAACGGCCCGACTGTCGACGCAATTGCGTTCTGCACGCCGCCACAAGGGCGCTTCGCGCTGGTGCAACAGGCGTTGGCGGCCGGCAAGCACGTGCTCGTGGAAAAACCGCCCTGTGCGACATTGGGCGAGGCCATGGCCCTGGTCGATCAAGTCGCCGAACAAGGCGTCAGCGCTTTGTTCGCCTGGCATTCACGCTACGCACCGGGCATCGCCGCCGCCCGCGACTGGCTTGCCAGCCGCACCCTGCAAAGCGTGCAGATCGACTGGAAGGAAGACGTGCGCAAGTGGCATCCGGGCCAGGCATGGATCTGGCAGCCGGGCGGCCTCGGCGTCTTCGACCCGGGCATCAACGCGCTGTCGATCGTCACCCACCTGCTGGCGCTGCCGCTGTTTGTCGAAGCCGCCGAGCTGCGCGTGCCGAGCAACTGCCAGTCGCCGATTGCCGCCTCGATCAAAATGTCTGATGCACATCAGCTCGACGTACGCGCCGAGTTCGATTTCGACCATGGCCACGACGAACTGTGGAGCATCGAAATCCGCTGCGTCGAAGGCATCCTGCGCCTGGACAATGGCGGCGCCGTGCTGAGCATCGACGGCGTGCGCCAAAGCGTCTCGGAGGATGGCGAGTACGCAGCGGTCTACCGCCACTTCCAGCAATTGATCAGCGACAAGGCCAGCGACCTGGATCTGCAGCCGTTGCGCCTGGTGGCGGACAGTTTCTTTGTCGGTAGTCGGGCGTTGGTTGAACCGTTCTACGATTGAAGTGGATTGTCCGGTTTGAGTGGACGGTGTAACCCTTTTCAAGCGATTTATCCCTTTGCTGTGCGTCAGTAATCTGTACCCAACTTGAACGCAACGACAAAACTTCAAACTTGAAAAGGGACGCACACCATGACCACTCCAACCTACAACCGGCTGAACAAAGACGACGCTATCGTGCTGCTGGTTGACCACCAGACCGGTCTGATCTCGCTGGTGCAGGACTTCTCGCCGAACGAGTTCAAGAACAACGTGCTGGCGCTGGCGGATCTGGCCAAGTTCTTCGACCTGCCAACCATCCTCACCACCAGCTTCGAACAAGGCCCAAACGGCCCGCTGGTACCGGAGCTGAAAGAGATGTTCCCGGACGCGCCATACATCGCTCGCCCTGGCCAGATCAACGCTTGGGACAACGAAGACTTCGTCAAGGCGATCAAGGCCACAGGCCGCAAGCAGATCATCATCGCCGGTGTCGTAACGGATGTCTGTGTAGCGTTCCCGACCATGTCGGCGCTGGCAGAAGGGTTTGATGTGTTTGTGGTCACCGATGCGTCCGGCACCTTCAACACCACCGTGCAGCAAGCCGCGTGGAGCCGCATGACTCAAGCCGGCGCGCAGATGATGAACTGGTTCTCGGTGGCCTGTGAGCTGCACCGCGACTGGCGCAACGACATTGAAGGCCTGGGCAATCTGTTGTCGCAGCGCATTCCTAACTACCGCAACCTGATGAACAGCTACTCGGCGTTGACGCAGCAGAAGTAAGCGTTAAATCCAAAGCAAAAGCCTGCCTCGAAAGCAGGCTTTTTGCGTTTTCTACAGAACGCCGTTCGTCCATTGTCGGGCACTTGTCACGCGAGGGCATTTCACACGTTCAGGTACCTATCGCTGAACACTTCGGAGAACGACATGGACATTGATGAAAACGCACCGGGCAACCAGTCGCAACAAGCCGTGACGCGCACCACCGACAATGAGACCGGGCACGATCCCAAGCGCGAAAACCCCGAGGTGCCTTTGCCGCCGGACGATGAGGCGCCTGTAGAAGAAGACATGTCGGATGTGGATGCGGCCAATTCGGTTTCGACGGAGCATCCGCCGTCACGCTGACCGTGCTGTTTGAAGGGGAACGCTCCCTGTGATGGTCAACCCGGACAGTTCCCTCTCCTCGGGGAGAGGGCTAGGGTGAGGGGCTTTCCCTGGCACCCTGATGCAGTTCAGTCACTGACATCGTGAAAACCAGTTTCGCTCGCCCATGGTTGGCATACCCATGCGCCACATCGGTCCGCGCCACCGCCGAACACCCAGGCCCGACAATCAGCTCGGCATCGCCAACCTGCAAATGCAACGCGCCTTTCTCGACATGAAACAGCTCTGTGGTGC
>NZ_JBAWKM010000026.1:0-28128 GCF_037095675.1 Pseudomonas sp. CCNWLW23
CCTGTTTCTCGCTGATGTACTCGATTCAAACTGTGGGAGCGAGCCTGCTCGCGAAAGCGGTTTGTCTGACACCTTGAATGTTGAATGTTGAATGTGCCGAAGCCCTCGCGGTGGGGCTCGCTCCGGGAAGATCAGCTGCGTGACGGGGCCTGGTGGATTTCGTAATTATCCAGCACCCGGTTCACCGCCAGTTCCGCCAGCATGATCACCTGCTGGATGGCCAGTATGGTGTGCCGCTGTGGGCTGTCGACGTGGGCGGCGATGTCGCTGCTCATGATGCTCGCCGAGGCGAGGGATTCGCAGGCGTGGGCCAGCAGGCTTTCGTTGTCCTGGTCCGGGGCGACCTGGAACATGGTGCTGGGTTTGTGGCTTTGCTGCGCGGTGGTGGCCGGTTTGAGGTAGTGATCCAGCGCACGCTCGGCGGCGTCGTGGAGTTTCGTTGAGTCGGGGGATTGGTAGGGTGAGGTGCTTGCGGATTCGGGGGGATTGGGTGTGGGTTTGAACATGGTGAAACTCCATTCGGGAAGTGGAGTTCGCCACTGACTGCGACCAAGCAATCGGGTGGCGAACCGTACGCGGGTTGGTCGACCAGGGAATGGAAACCCGGCAGGGCCGAGGCCCTCCCACGCACAGCTCGCCATTAAGCATGCTTAAAAATGTGCGCCATTCTAAACCCGGACGACCAAGCCCGGTCGCTGATTCGTCAGCAACCACCAGATCCTAGCCAGCGCTCTTCCGACGGACAACCTGCAAACCCTGTCGGAAAGTTCCTTGAAAACACCGCGATGTAGGAGTTGCCGCAGGCTGCGATCCGTTGATTTTTAAACAGCAAAATCAAAAGATCGCAGCCTCGTTGCACTCGTCAACTCCTACACGAAGTCAGCGGTGTTTAAAGTCAGGTGGCGACGCGCGCGCCAGCCAGACTCCCGCTCAACTCATACGCAACCAGTTCCGCCTGATGCGCCGCCAATATCTCCGGCAACGATCCGCGCAAATATTCCACCCAGGTTTTGATCTTGGCATCCAGGTACTGCCGCGACGGGTAGATCGCGTAGAGGTTGAGTTCCTGCGAGCGGTAGTTGGGCATCACGCGCACCAGAGTGCCGTTGCGCAGGCCTTCGATGGCGGCGTAGACCGGTAGCACGCCGACGCCCATGCCGCTGGTGATCGCGGTTTTCATGGCGTCGGCGGAGTTCACCAGGAATGGTGAGCTGTTGATGGTCACTGTTTCCTGGCCGTCCGGGCCGTCGAAGGCCCATTTTTCCAGGGGTATCACCGGGCTGACCAGGCGCAGGCAGGCGTGGTTGAGCAGGTCGCTGGGTTTTTGCGCGGCGCCGTTGGCTTTTACGTAGGCCGGCGAGGCGCAGACGATGCTGTAGGTGATGCCCAGGCGTTGCGAAACGAAGCCGGAATCGGGCAGTTCGCTGGCCAGCACGATGGACACGTCGTAGCCCTCGTCGAGCAGGTCCGGCACGCGGTTGGCCAGGGTCAGGTCGAAGGTCACGTCGGGGTGGGTCTTGCGGTAGCGGGCGATGGCGTCGATGACGAAGTGCTGGCCGATGCCGGTCATGGTGTGCACTTTCAGCTGGCCGGCCGGGCGCGCGTGGGCGTCGCTGGCTTCCGCTTCGGCTTCTTCGACGTAGGCGAGGATCTGTTCGCAGCGCAGCAGGTAGCGTTTGCCGGCCTCGGTCAGGGCGATGCGCCGGGTCGTGCGATTGAGCAGGCGGGTTTGCAGGTGGGCTTCCAGGTTGGAGACCGCGCGCGAGACGTTGGCGGTAGTGGTGTCCAGTTGCACGGCGGCGGCGGTGAAGCTGCCCGCTTCGGCAACACAACTGAAGGCGCGCATGTTTTGCAAAGTGTCCATGGGGTGCTCTCAAGGGAGATGGCAAATTGTGACACGAAGTTTCAGGGGCTGAGACCCCCGACCAAGGGATTATCTCGTTAACCGTAACAAAGATTCACAGAAATCCCAGCTTATCGCCGCAGAGGCAGCTCCATAGAATTGCGCCGATCCTGTGCCGGCGCTGCCGAAGGCTGCGGTCTTTTGATTTTGTTTTAAGGGAAGCAAGATCAAAAATCGCAGCCTGCGGCAGCTCCTGCACGGTCCTCGATCTATCCCTCTCTCAGGAATTCGCAGCTGTGCCGCGTCGCATCAACAGAGCGCTTTTGCCGCTCAGTGTTCTGGCTTTAACCCTGGCTCTCGGCGGCTGCATCTCTACCCAAGGCATTGCCCCTCACGGCGAGGCACTCGCGGCCGATTCACTGGCCACCGACGCTGCCATTGCCGAGGCCGCCAAAGACGCCCACTGGCCCAGCGCCCAATGGTGGCAGGCGTTTGGTGACGCGCAACTTGATCGCTGGATCGACCTCGCCGTGCAAGGCAGCCCGAGCATGGCCATGGCCGCTGCGCGGGTGCGTCAGGCCAAGGCCATGGCCGGTGTTGCCGAAGCGGCCGAGGCGTTGCAGATCAATGGCGAGTCGACCCTCAAGCGCCACAACTGGCCGACCGATCAGTTCTACGGCCCCGGCGAACTGGCCAATACCACCACATGGGACAACAACGCCGCGCTCGGCTTCAGCTACGCCCTCGATCTTTGGGGCCGCGAGCGCAATGCCAGTGAACGCGCGGTGGATCTGGCCCATGTGAGTGTGGCCGAGGCGCGCCTGGCGCAACTGGAACTGCAGAACAACATCGTCCGCGCCTACATCGAGCTGTCGCTGCATTACGCCCAGCGCGACATCGTTGCCGCAATGCTCAAACAGCAACAGCAGATTCTCGATCTGGCGCAGAAGCGTTTGAGCGGTGGCATCGGCACGCATTTCGAAGTCAGCCAAGCCGAAACGCCGTTGCCGGAAACCCATCGCCAACTCGATGCGCTGGACGAGGAAATTGCCCTGAGCCGCAACCAGATTGCTGCGCTGGCCGGCAAAGGGCCGGGCGCGGCGGCGCAACTGCAACGGCCGACGCTGTCCCTCGCGGCGCCGTTGAAGTTGCCCTCGGCATTGCCTGCCGAACTGCTCGGCCAGCGTCCGGACGTGGTCGCCAGTCGTTGGCAAGTGGCGGCGCAGGCGCGCGGCATCGATGTCGCCCACGGCGGTTTCTACCCCAACGTCGATCTGGTCGGCAGCCTCGGCTACATGGCCACTGGCGGCGGCGCGCTGGAGTTTCTGAGCGGCAAGAAACTCAACTACAACGTCGGCCCGGCGATCTCGTTGCCGATCTTCGACGGCGGTCGACTGCGTGGCGAATTGGGCGAAGCGGCGGCCGGTTATGACATCGCTGTGGCGCACTACAACCAGACCCTGATCAACGCGCTGAAGAACATTTCCGATCAGTTGATCCGCCGCGAGTCGATGGACAAGCAGCAGGAATTCGCTGCCGAATCCGTGGCCGCAGCGCAGAAGACTTACGACATCGCGATGATCGCCTACCAACGCGGCCTCACCGATTACCTCAACGTACTCAATGCGCAGACATTGCTGTTCAAACAGCAGCAAGTGCAGCAGCAGGTGCAGGCGGCGCGGTTGAGTGCGCATGCCGAGCTGGTGACTGCCTTGGGGGGCGGCCTCGGTGCGGGTGATGACGTGCCGACTGCCGAGCAGACCCAAGCCCCGAAAACCCCGGCGCTGCTGCGTTGAACACAGCATCCATTGTGGGAGCGAGCCTGCTCGCGAAGAGGGCGTATCAGTCAATGAACATGTTGCCTGACACGCTGCTTTCGCGAGCAGGCTCGCTCCCACAGGTTTCGAGTCCGCATTGCATGCCTGAGTATTTTCAATGACCTCCTTGCCCGCCCCTCTACGCTGGCTCCACTCCCTGGAATGGCGTCGCGGTTTTTTCGACTGGGCACGCAGCGATGGCGTGACCTGGGTGTATATCTTCAAGGTGTTGCTCGCCGCGTTTCTCACCCTGTGGCTGGCGATGCGGCTGGAACTACCGCAACCGCGTACGGCGATGATCACGGTGTTTATCGTCATGCAGCCGCAGAGCGGTCAGGTGTTCGCCAAGAGTTTCTATCGCTTGCTCGGCACGCTGGCCGGATCGGCGATGATGGTCACGCTGATCGCTTTGTTCGCGCAAAACACGGAGCTGTTTCTCGGCTCGCTGGCGATCTGGGTCGGCATCT
Organism: Pseudomonas sp. CCNWLW23; assembly: GCF_037095675.1. NCBI lineage: Bacteria > Pseudomonadati > Pseudomonadota > Gammaproteobacteria > Pseudomonadales > Pseudomonadaceae > Pseudomonas > Pseudomonas sp. CCNWLW23. Next base: position 4,128 of record NZ_JBAWKM010000026.1, read on the forward strand.
GCTCGGCCGGTGCCGCACGTTGCCGCAACTTTCGCGCGTATGGCTTTGTGCTCGCCGGTTACACCGCAGCGATGGTCGGTCTGCCGGCGCTGGCGCACCCGGACGGCGCCTTTATGGCGGCGGTGTGGCGGGTGCTGGAGATCTCGCTGGGGATTCTCTGCTCGACGCTGATCAGCGCGGCGATTCTGCCGCAGACCGCCAGCGCGGCGATGCGCAATGCCTTGTATCAGCGCTTCGGTGTGTTCGCCCTGTTCGTCACCGACGGCCTGCGCGGGCGCAGCAAAGCCGAGGCGTTCGAAGCCAGCAACGTGCGCTTCATTGCCGAAGCTGTCGGCCTGGAAGGGCTGCGCAGTGTGACCGTGTTCGAAGACCCGCACATGCGCCGGCGCAACGGCCGCCTGAGCCGATTGAACAGCGAGTTCATGGGCATCACCACGCGCTTCAACGCCTTGCATCAATTGCTTGAACGCCTGCGCGGCAATGGCGAAGAGCATGTCGTAGGGGCGATCAAACCGGGCTTGCAGGACCTCGCCGAAGTGCTCGACGGCTTCAGCGGTCGCGCCCTGACCAGCCCCGATGCGGCACGTTTGGCGACCGCGTTGGCCACCTACAAGGAAGGTCTGCCAGCACGTGTCCGAACCCTGCGCGGGATCTTTCAGGACACCGGTCCGAGCGAAGCCGAACAACTGGATTTCCACACCGCCTACGAATTGCTCTACCGCTTCGTCGATGACCTGCACAGCTATGCGCAGACCCATGCGTCTCTGGCCGAGCACCGCCACGAACGCGAGCGCTGGGACGAGCCCTTCACCCCGCAAACCAACTGGTGGGCCGCAGCCGCGTCGGGAATTCGTGCCTCGTTCATCCTGATTGTGTTGGGCAGTTATTGGGTCGCCACCGCGTGGCCGAGCGGGGCGACCATGACCCTGATCGCCGCCGCCACCGTCGGCCTTTCCGCCGCCACGCCCAACCCCAAACGCATGGCCTTTCAAATGGCCTGCGGCACGTTTCTCGGCGCACTGATCGGCTTCGTCGAGATGTTTTTCATCTTCCCGCTGATCGACGGTTTCCCCTTGCTCTGTGTGATGCTCGCGCCGGTGATCGTGCTCGGTTCGTTCCTCGCTTCACGACCGCAATACGCCGGTGTCGGCCTCGGGTTGTTGATCTTTTTCAGCACCGGTTCAGTGCCGGACAATCTCACGATTTACAACCCCTACACCTTCATCAACGAACACATCGCCATGGTCATGGGCATGCTCGTCTGTGCGGCGGCGGGGGCGATCATTCTGCCGCCGAACAGTCGCTGGCTGTGGCAGCGCCTGGAGCAGGACTTGCGTGGGCAAGTGGTCTACGCGATCAGCGGCAAACTCAAGGGCCTGGCCTCGCGTTTCGAGAGCCGTACCCGCGATCTGCTGCATCAGGCGTATGGCCTCGCGGCAGGGCAACCGAAAGTGCAAAAAAGCCTGCTGCGCTGGATGTTCGTGGTGCTCGAAGTCGGCCACGCGATCATCGAATTGCGCAAGGAACAGGCGATCCTGCCGGTGCATCCGGCGTATGCCGAATCGCAGCCGTGGCGCCAGGCAATCCGCGTGATGGGGCGCGCGTTGGTGCGCCTGTTTTTGCAGGCGAACGCGAGCAATCTCGAACGCGCACTCGTGGCGGTCGATCACGCGATCAGCCGCGTCGCCGCCACCGACGAGCCGTTCGCGCCGCACTTCGATACCTCGGCGTTGCGCCGGGTGAAAAGCTACCTGCACTTCATCCGCACCTCGCTGCTCGACCCGCAATCACCCCTCGCCGAATTCGCTTCTGCCAGGCCCGAAGGACTTGCCCATGCCTCGTGAAATCGCCTTCCACGGCGTGTACATGCCGACCATGACCCTGATGTTTTTCATCGCTGCGGGACTGGCCTGGGCAGTTGACCGCTTCCTCTCGGGGTTCGACCTGTACCGTTTTTTCTGGCACCCGGCGCTGCTGCGTCTGAGCCTGTTTACCTGTCTGTTCGGCGCCATGGCGCTGACTGTCTACCGTTGAGAACATCTTGATGAAAAAGTTTTTCAGCCTGCTCGCGACCCTGCTGGTACTGGCCCTGGCGCTGTGGATCGGCCGCACGTTGTGGGAGCACTACATGAACACGCCGTGGACCCGCGATGGTCGCGTGCGTGCCGACATCATCAACGTCGCCGCCGACGTCACCGGCGAAGTGGTCGAAGTGCCGGTGCGCGACAACCAGTTGGTGAAGAAGGGCGATCTGCTGATGCGCATCGACCCCGAGCACTACCGCATCGCGGTCAAGCAGGCGCAGTCACTGGTGGCTTCGCGCAAGTCGACCTGGGAAATGCGCAAGGTCAACGCCCATCGCCGCGCCGACCTCGACAATCTGGTGATCTCCAAAGAGAACCGCGACGACGCCAGCAACATCGCCGACGCTGCGCTGGCCGATTACCAACACGCCCAGGCGCAATTGGAAGCCGCCGAACTCAACCTCAAACGCACCGAAGTGCGTGCGGCGGTGGACGGCTACGTGACCAACCTCAATGTGCATCGCGGCGACTACGCGCGCATTGGCGAGGCGAAGATGGCCGTGGTCGACATGAATTCATTTTGGGTTTACGGCTTTTTCGAAGAAACCAAACTGCCTCACGTCAAAGTGGGTGACCAAGCCGACATGCAATTGATGAGCGGCGAAGTGCTCAAGGGCCATGTCGAAAGCATTTCGCGCGGGATTTACGACCGCGACAACCCGGAAAGCCGCGAGCTGATTGCGGATGTGAACCCGACGTTCAACTGGGTGCGGTTGGCTCAGCGGGTGCCGGTAAGGATTCACATTGATGAGGTGCCGGCGGGGGTGTTGCTGGCGGCGGGAATTACTTGCACGGTAGTGGTGAAGCAGGACCTGGCAGATAATTGATCGACCGAGTCGCCCCTGGACCGGGCGACGCGGTTATGCTTCCAGCTACTGGGAAATGTTGTAGCGATACAGACAACCCAGAGGATTTTCTGGATTGATGTTGAGGGCAACAATCAATTTTCCAGGGTCCTGCTGATAATGAAGCCTGGAGAGAGAGTCGGTGGTCTCCTCGCGAGGGATGACGCCACCCGCGTCTGAAAAATCGGAGTTGTAGCCACCGCTGCGTGCTTTCACACAGGCAATATAATTGCCCTTCTCGTCTCCACCAGAAACTACGATGTTATCAGCGAAAGGAACATGGTCCGCCCAGTTGACTCGCCTGTCGCTGCCGAGATCTGCTGGAAGCGGCATGATATTCGGACTGCCGAAAACGTCGAAATCGGGCTTACCTTCTTCATCGAAGGCGATCAACATGCCGTATCGCTCACTCAAGGCGTTGCCCATGTTGGTGTAGCCGGATGCCGTGAACCTATTGGGGGCTCGCTGTCTCACAGTATTGAGTTCGGCACCCCTGGAGTTGTACCGGACTACCAGAATCCCGGGTCTTTCCGGGTGACCGAAATTCTCATGGGGCGCACCACTGTCTGAATTCAACATCACGACGAGACCGTCCGTGTTCACGTCGGGCTCGTATTTTTCGTAGCCTGCAAATAACAACAGCCCATTGTCGAGCACGCAACCGTCGCTGAGTGAGGTCGATGCATGCCGCAGCCTGTGCTTTATTTCAACTCGGCCATCTGTGCCGAATGCCTTTACGGGTGCTCCCTGCGCATCGAATTTGTACAGGTGCGCCCTGAGCACGTCAGGCGTGTGGTAATCAACGCCGACAATAATGCTGCCATCGGGTAACGCGAACACGAATGCCGGGCCTTTTTTCGTAAGCCGTTGTGTGTCTGGGGGATCGATGATGACTTGGCCATTGTCGCCAAAGCTGCTCACTCGATTGCCTTTGCTGTCGAGGCAGAGAATCGCGGGGCTAACCTCGCTCGACTTCCCATTGGTTGTGCTGCCCGCCATGAACAGCCGCCCATCGGCACCTTCTGCAATAGGCCCGCCAGAGGCCAGCTCATTGGCCAGGAACGAACCCATGACACGCCCTTCGACCCCAAACGCCAGGTCTACGGCACCCAAGTGGTTCAGCTTGGAAATGAAGAAGGAGCTATTGTCGAAGGTACTGGTAACCAGCAACGATTTATCGCGCAGCAGCGTCGATCCGGTGAGGGGCCGGGACTTCGCCGGGTCGTCCTGAAATATATCGTCAAGTTGAAGTTTGCCTTCACCGCTTCCCCATGTAGCGTCGATTGTTGCCCTGATGTTCGTGGCCTTCGTAGCGGTTGTCATATACGTCCCTGCGCGGTTGTCGTGAGGTCGGTTTACTCGCCGGGCTTTAACACAGCCTCAACACCGTTCACCTGGCTTGAACTCACGATAGGCCTTCCTTGAGAGGGCGCCTACTGTCAACTCTGACAGGTCGGGATACCGCTCGTCGCAACAACTGGGTATCAGAGCTTTGCGCGCAATCCGAAGCGCTTCATCAACGTCGATTCCAACAACCCTTTCGGCAACAACGCCGCCAGCAACGGCAACGCCCGGCTGCCGTTGCCGATGCGAACCAGCCGTGGCGGCTTGCTCTGCCGCACCGCTTTCAACAGCTCGGCAGCAAACTCACTGGCCGGGGTGGGTTTGTCCTGCGATGCCTTGGCGCGTGCCCGAATGCCTTCACGCAATGGAAACCACGGCGATTGCTCGTTGATCAATTGCTCGGCTTCATGTCCGGCATTCTTCGCAAAGCTCGATTCGATGGCGCCGGGCTGGACTTCCATCACACGAATGCCAAACGGTGCCAGTTCCATTCGCAAGGCATCGCTCAACGCGTGTACCGCCGCTTTCGAAGCGCAGTAGGCGCCGGCAAACGGCGTGACCAAAACACCTGACACGCTGCCGATATTCACCACCAGCCCCCTGGCCCGACGCAGCAGCGGAAACAACGCGCGGGTGACGCCGACAATCGAAAACACGTTGGTCTCGAACTGGCGCTGCATCGCCTGCACGCCGCCGTCGAGCAGCGGCCCCATCGCGCCGTAACCGGCGTTGTTGATCAGTACATCAAGGCCGCCATGTTGCTGGTTCAGACGCTCGGCGAGTTGTTCCAGCGCGGCGCCATCGTTGACGTCCAGCTGAATCGCGGTGAAACCGGCGGCGTTGAGCGCAGCGACGTCTTCAGTCTTGCGCGCACTGGCCCAGACTTCGTAGCCGGCGGCTTTGAACGCGTCGGCCAAGGCGCGGCCGATGCCGCTGGAACAACCGGTAATCAACGCAACGGGCATGGCGCATTCCTTGTGCAAAAAAGTCGGGGGAGGGGATCAGTCGGCAAAACTACCCTGCAAATGCTCGGCGCGAAACTCCAGGGTTTGCGGGCGATAGCCGGGACGCAGCGGCGGCAAGGGCAAACAATCTTCCCAGGTCGCGCCGGCCTGCAGTTCGCCGGGGCCGCGATAGCGCGGGGCGGTGTATTGATTGTCGGCCAGATTGACCGTATCGCCCGGCGCGTACGCGGCGATGCGCCAACGCAGTTCGGTCAGCGGCACATCGTTACCGTTGTTCATTTTCAATTGCAGTGGACGGTCGGCCGGGCATTGTTCGGGGGCATAGGCAATGCGCAGTTCCAGGCGCGCCAGTTGTTTGATTTCGCGGTTGTCCAGCCACACCACCCACATGGCTACGAAGCCGAGGCCGATGGCAGCGGCCACCGACACCGGCAAGGCCTTGGCCGGATAGCGCAGCAGCAGGATCAGCCAGGTGATGACCAGCAGGATGCCGATGAACATGCGGGAACGCTCCGTGAGTGAGCTTCATCCTACCGAAGGCGTCGCACAATGGATATTCGGAGCGGCAACAAGCCTGCCGTTGGTCGGGACTGTAATTTCTGACAGTAGGCATCCACGTCCGGGCTTGCTCTCATGCGCGAAGGGCACACTGGGACGTTGACGCACTATGGGCATCCACCACAATACGCCAACGCTTGCCGTGAACGATCCGCGCGGTTTGGCCATCCTCAACGTCAACTACTGGCGCGCCGATGCGGCGCTGGCAAGTGAGCCCCGAATCGAGCGGACGTTGCGGGACGTCGCCGGGCGTGTAGTCAAACAATGGGATGCGCGATTGTGGGCGTTGCAGGTGATCGATCCGCAAGCGCCCGCCAGCCTCACCACCACCCATGCCTTGAACGATATCGCGCTGCGCTCGGACAGTAGCGATGCGGGAGTTCAGGTCCGGTTGCCGGGTTTGGCCGGCCAGACGCTGTTCAACTGGGACAGCCGTGGCACATGCCGCGAGATTGCATACGATGACTTGCTGCGCCCTGTCGCGGTGTTCGAAGAAGGCACAGGCGTACCTCGCCGCTGCGCCGAGCGTTTTGCCTATGGCCGGCCCGGCTTTGGCGAGCCGCTGCGCAATCAGCTCGGTCAGTTGATCCGGCATGACGATCCGGCCGGTAGCGTCCTGTTCGAGCAATTCGCAATCACCGGCCAGTGTTGTGAAAACACCCGACACTTCGCGCTCGATCCGGTTGTGCCGGATTGGCCAGATGCTGACGTTGAGTGCAAGGTACCGCTGGAGTCCGAAGGGGCAACCACGCAATGGCGCTTTTCACCGCAGGGCTCCGTGCTGGAACAGGTGGATGCCGCTGGTCATCGGCAGGTATTCGCGCTGACTCACGACGGACGATTACGCGGGGTTGATCTACGGCTCAGGTATCAGACTTCAGACCATCCTGTGGTCAGTGATATTCGGTACAACGCCGAAGGTCAGGTCACCCAGGAGCTGGCAGGTAACGGCGTTCTGACCACGCTGAGCTACCGCCGTGAAGACGGCCGTCTGCTCATGCGTCATGCTCAGGATCAAGAGGGCAACGTTTGGCAGGACCTGTTGTATGCCTATGACCCGATGGGCAATGTGCTGAGCATCGAAGACCAGGCATTGCCGGTGCGCTGGTTCGCCAACCAGCGCATCGAGCCGGTCAGTCGCTACCGCTATGACAGCCTTTGCCAGTTGACTCACGCCACTGGCTGGGAGGCCGGCGCTGCCGGTGGCGGGCCGACCGCTGTCGCCAACTACAGCCAGAGTTATCGTTATGACGCCGCCGGCAATTTGCTCGAGCTGACTCACGTTGGCCCACAGAGTCCAGGTCATCAATTGCAGGCCGCGCGCTACAGCAATCGTTGCTTGCCGTGGCATGACGGTAAGCCGCCATCTGAGTCCCAGATCGCTGAGGCGTTCGATGCGCGAGGCAATTTGCTGTTGCTGGATCAAGGACGCCGGTTGCAGTGGAATCTGCGGAACCAGCTGAACTCGGTGGTGCTCGTGCTGCGCGTATCAGGCGCCGATGATTGTGAAAACTATCTCTACGACGGCGCCGGTCAGCGGGTATTGAAAACGCGTTCGTCACGCACGGCTGCGCGCAGTCTTCTTGCACAGGTGCGGTATCTGCCAGCGCTGGAGTTACGCACCGACACTGGCACCGGAGAAAGCCTGCAAGTGCTCACCGTGCAGACCGGACTCAACACCGTACGCGTCCTGCATTGGCAAAGCCCACCGCCGACCGGCCTGAATAATCTCTACCGATACAATTTCAATGATCACCTGGGTTCGATCAGTGTTGAGCTGGACGCCGATGCGCGGCTGATCAGCCGCGAGCATTTTTATCCGTTTGGCGCGACGGCGTGGGCCAAGGAGCCCGACGTCAGCTACAAGACCGCGCGCTATTCAGGGAAGGAACGTGATGCCACGGGGCTTTATTACTTTGGGTTTCGCTATTACGTGCCGTGGCTGCAACGCTGGTTGAATACCGATCCTGGCGGGGCGATCGACGGTCATAATCGCTATCGCGCGATGCGCAATAACCCAGTCACTTACAGAGACAGCGACGGGCGCAAGCCCGACAAGCATGCACCCGATCGGGTGTACCACGATCTTGCCGACCAGAAACTGGTCAATCCCGTGCAAGCCGCCGGCATGCAGCCAGTGCGCCGTTACTTCGAGAATGACCCCAATCCCGACGTCCAGGCCTATCGCCGCGAAATACCGGTAGCGCTGGCAGAGCTGGGAGCCCGGGACAACTCCGTGCTCAACACACATCAGGCACATGTCATTGCCGCCGCGCGGACGCACACCGCGCCACCTTCGGGGGCCGTGCTGTACCACTCCGGTGAATTCGTTTCTTCGACAATGAATCGGGTGTTGGGGGAGGAGACCACCAGCCGGATCATGGGACCCATGTCCGTTGCGTTCAACAGCCCTGTCGAAGAACCGCAAGTGCTTGCAGCCAGGCGCGGTGCCGTGGCCAAAGGCTTCCAGATCGGCGGAAATCTGCTGATGCACGCCGCTAACCCCGCAGTTCAGTTGGTGGGCTCACTGAGTGTGGCAATGGGCAATGCCATGCAGGTTTCCGAGGCTCAGACGCGGATCCAGTACAAACTGCTCAGCACACCCGTTGCCGTGCCTCTTGCCATCTCCTCGAACAGTCCGGCGGTCGACTTGCAGTCCTTCAATCGATCGACCCGGCGGCAGCCGTTGTTTGCAGAACCGGAATCAACACCGACACCGTTGGCCCAGCAACTGTTTGCAGCCGCGTTTACACAGGGTCCCGCGGGGCTGGCGCAGGGGACGGAAGGCGAGTCGGTCGATGAAGATTCACCGCTGGCGAGACGCCGCAATTCAGTCTTCGGCTAGACAAAAAAGCCCCCGCCCAGCCCGCTGCGGATAGGGAACGCAACGGGCTGGACGAGGGCTTCTCGTTTTAGTGATCGATTACTGCGCGATGGTCTTCACCGACACGCCGCGTTCGATCGGGGTGGAGCGGCCGTAGATATCTTCGAAACGCTCGATATCGTCTTCACCCAAGTACGAACCCGACTGCACTTCGATGATTTCCAGCGGGATCTTGCCCGGGTTGCGCAGGCGATGCACCGAGGCAATCGGGATGTAGGTCGACTGGTTTTCGGTGAGCAGGAACACGTTCTCGTCGCAGGTTACTTCGGCGGTGCCGCTGACCACGATCCAGTGTTCGGCGCGGTGGTGGTGCATCTGCAGCGACAGGCACGCGCCCGGCTTGACCGAGATGTGCTTGACCTGGAAACGCCCGCCCATGTCCACCGAGTCGTACGAGCCCCACGGACGATAGACTTCGCAGTGGTTCTGGGTTTCGCTGCGGCCCTGGGCGTTGAGGGTGTTGACCATCTGCTTGACGCCCTGGACCTTGTCCTTGTGGGCAATCATCATCGCGTCCTTGGTTTCGACCACGACGATGTTCTCCAGACCGATCACCGAGACAAGTTTGCCGTTGCCGTGGATCATGCAGTTCTTGCTGTCCTGGATGACCACGTCGCCTTTGCTGACGTTGCCGTTGGCGTCTTTCTCGTTGACTTCCCACAGCGACGACCAGCAGCCGACATCGCTCCAGCCGGCGGTCAGCGGCACCACGCAGGCGCGCTGGGTTTTTTCCATCACCGAGTAGTCGATGGAGTTGTCCGGGCAGCAGGCGAAGGTGGCTTCGTCGAAGGTGATGGTGTCAGCGTCCTGCTGGCTGCGCTCAAGGGTCAGCAGGCAGTTGTCGTAGATGTCCGGATCGTGCTTTTTCAGTTCTTCGAGGAAGCGGCTGGCGCGGAACAGGAACATGCCGCTGTTCCAGTAGTAACCGCCGGATTCGACGTACTCGGTGGCGCGCTTGACGTCCGGTTTTTCGACGAAGTGCGAGACGCGGCTGACGCCTTCGGGCAGCAGCGAATCAGCGGTGGATTTGATGTAGCCGTAGCCGGTTTCCGGTTTGGTCGCCGGTACGCCGAACAGGACCATCTCGCCGTTCTCGGCTGCGACAGTCGCCAGGGCCAGCGCACGTTGCAGGGCTTTCTGGTCTTCCAGCACGTGGTCGGCCGGCAGCACCAGCATCAGTTCGTCGCGGCCTTCATTGACCAGCATCATCGCGGTCAGGGCCACGGCCGGCGACGTGTTGCGGCCGAACGGTTCCATCAGGATGCGCTGGCATTCCAGATTGCGTGCGGCCAGTTGCTCGTTGACGATGAAACGGTGTTCCTTGTTGCAGACCACGATCGGCGTGTCCATGCCTTCGAACACCAGGCGCTCGAGGGTTTGCTGGAACAGTGTGTGTTCGCCGGTCAGAGCGAGGAATTGCTTGGGGAATTGCTTGCGCGAAAGAGGCCACAGACGCGAACCGCTACCACCTGACAAGATCACCGGAATCATAATGTTTACTCCATAAAATCAATTTGGTTAGAGCCCTGTGGGAGCGAGCCTGCTCGCGATGGCGATGGCTCAGTCGACATTGATGTTGCATGTCAGACCGTATTCGCGAGCAGGCTCGCTCCCACAAGGGGTACTGCGTCAGTTCACAAAAGGATTAGCGAGTCGACACCGGGCGTTTCACCCAGACTGGCGACAGGTTGCTGCCGTTGCCGGTGACGTACAGCACGGCTGCCTCACCACGCTCCAGAGCGACCGGTTTCACGTCGCCGACTTTCTTGTCGCCTTCGTACAGCGCCAGGCTGACTTTCACCGGGTTGATTTCACGTTCGCCACGGCCCTTGGCTGCCACGTTCGGCACCACTTCGGTCTTGCCGTCGGCGGTCTTCAGGGTCAGCGGTTTGTCGCTGAGGTTCTGTACACGAACCAGGGATTTCTGCTTGTTCTTGAACGGCGGCTCTTCGATCAGTTGTGGCGCGCCGGAAGCGTTGTTGACCAGGGTGTAGTAGTGGTCACCAGCGAGTTTGACCGGCAGGGTCTGGCTACCAACCTTGGCGCTGTAATCGCCGCCCGGCATGAAGCTGAAGTCGCTGCTGGCCAGTGGCGCGATGTCGCTCAGGTTGGTGCTGCCGACAGTGGCGCTGACTTCAGCGTTGCTGGCGTTGTAGACACGCACGAAGGTCGAGCCTTTCGGAGCGGTCGGGCCGTACAGCGCGGCGTCGCCACCGGCGAAGGCTGGGACGGAAAGTACGCTGAGGCCAGCAACCAGTGCGAAGCTTTTAGCGAGACGACGAGGAGTAGTAGTGAAAGTCATGGTGTACCTCTCTTTCAGTTTTGCGCCCGATCGGGCGTCTCGGATTTAGTGTTGATGGCTACGTTTTGTTGGCGGGCGCCGGCTTGTTTGAGCTCTGCGACCCACTGCGGGTCGGCGTCGCCGATTTCGTTGTTCACAGGCAGATATCGTTCAGGAAACTCCCAGATCAGCACTTGTGGCGGGCTGTTCTTGAAGTCATCGCTTTTCAGGTAGCTGAGCATCGGCAGAATCGGGCCATGGCCGTCTTCGGCGTAGTTGACGACGTCGCTGTGCAGCGCTTGTTTGAGCGCACCGACGAAGTTCCAGTTGGGGTTGGCGCTGTAGCTGGTGCCGATCAGCGCGACCGGTACTTCGCTGTTGGCGAACAGGGCGTCGTCACCGGCAGGCTGCTCGGCGGCAACGGTGTTGCGTTTAAGCAGTGGCTCAGGCGCCGGCATCATGTTTTCGAACAGCGGATCGAGCGGCAGGAACAGACGCAGATCGCCCTTGTGCGTGACCTTCTCTGCTGGCGTGGTAACGAAGCGCTGTGGCTCGCCGCTCAGCGGGAATTTCTCGGCAATGGTTTTCGCCAGCGTGTTGGCGGCGATCTCGGCGCCTTCCGGCGTCCAGTGGGTGTCGGTGCGCAGGAACACTTGCTGACCGTTCTGCTTGGCCTGTTGCAGCGGGCCGAGCAGGTCAGGGGCGAGGATCTTGTCGGCCGCGACACGGGCGTGGAAATCCTGATACAGGTTCTGGTGAATGCTCGAAGGCTTCACTTCATCCAGATGCTCCGGATACAGACGCACCTTGGCCGGGACGATCGCCATCACCAGTTTCACGCCTTTCTCTTTCAGGGTCTGGCGCACGCCTTCGACCAGCGCGTAGTTGCCTTGCAGGTTCTGCTGTTCGTTGACGATCGGGTTGAATTCTTCATCGCTGTACAACCACTGGTCGCGGCCGAGCACAACGCCCGGACGACCTTCGTTGAACAGTTTGAAATCCAGCGCGGCCCAGAGGTTGGTGCCCAGACGCTTGATCGGGAATTCATCGTCGTAGTGGGTTTCCACCGCCTTGGTCCAGCGGCCATTGAGCACCGTCGCGTCGGCGTTGGTGCTGAAGCCGAAGAAGCTGCGAATCGACCAAAGACCGAGGACCAACAACGTCACCAGGAACAGGGCGATGTAGAAGATGCGTAATGAGCGGGTCATGTCAGATCCCTCAGAACTGGAAGTAAAGGAACGGCGAGAAGCTTTGCGCCGAGAGTTTGAGAATCGAGGCGATGAACAGCAGCAGGATCAGCCCGCGCATCACGTAGCGCGACCAGTCAGCGGTCCAGTAAGCCGGTTGCACCTGGGCTTCGACGCCGACGGTGTAGCCAGGTTCGTGGATGCTCGCCGGATTTTCCCCAGGCGCTGCCTTGATCATTCCCGGCGTCGCCGTGGCAGGGCCATCGGCCTCGACGTTGACTTCCGGTTTGGTCTTGGCTGGCGGCTGATTGGTGTACAGATCACGCAGGCCGAAGAACGCCAGGGTCACGTAAGCCACCACCAGGGTTGCCACTTGCAGACCGGTGAGGCTGGCCTGATTGAGTTCCGACAGCGACCAGTCGCCGAAGCTGAACATTGCACCGTACATGCGCCCGGCAACGTGCAGGTTCTCGGCACGGAAGATCACCCAGCCCATGACTACCAGCAGGAAAGTCAGTGCCCAGCGGATCGGGTTGAGGCTGCGCGGCGATGTGTTCAGGCCGAGCATTTTTTCGATCGCCAGCCACATGCCGTGCCAGGCGCCCCAGATGATGTAAGTGATGTTCGCGCCGTGCCACAGACCACCGAGCAGCATGGTCAGGAACAGGTTGCGATAGGTCATCAGCGTGCCTTTACGGTTACCGCCGAGGGTGATGTACAGGTAGTCACGCAGCCAGGTGGACAGGCTGATGTGCCAGCGGCGCCAGAACTCGGTGATCGACTGGCTGATGTACGGCTGTTTGAAGTTTTCCATGAAGCGGAAACCCATCATCAAGCCCAGACCGATGGCCATGTCGCTGTAACCGGAGAAGTCGAAATACAGCTGCGCGGTGTACGCCAGCGCACCGAGCCAGGCATCACCCGTGGTCGGGTTCTGCAGGGCGAAGCAATGGTCGGCGACCACGGCGAGGGTGTCGGCGATGAAGACCTTCTTGATGAAACCCTGCATGAACCGCGTGCAGCCCTCGGAGAATTTGTCGAGGGTGTGCGTGCGGTTGTTGAACTGATCGGCGAGGTCGCGAAAACGCAGGACCGGGCCGGCAATCAGGTGCGGGAAGATCGCCACGAATGCTGCGAAGTCGATCAGGTTGCGCGTGGCCGGAGTGTCGCCACGGTACACGTCGATGATGTAGCTGATCGATTCGAAGATGTAGAACGAAATACCGATCGGCAGCAGCACGTGGGTGAGGATGAACGGCTCGAGACCGAACGAAGTCATGATCTCGTTGATGCTGTCGACACCGAAGTTGGCGTACTTGAAGTAGCCGAGGATGCACAGGTCGACGGCCACGCCGAGCAGCAGCCAGCGCTGCGCCGGTTTGGTTCGCACGCCGGCAGCACCGACCTTGAGGCCGATCCAGTAGTTCCACAGCGTGACCGCTGCGAACAGCGCGAGGAAGTCCACTCGCCACCAGGCGTAGAACACGTAGCTGGCGATCAGCAGCAGCAGGTTGCGATAGCGTTGCCCGCTCAGGTAGTACAAGCCGAGAAAGATCGGCAAGAACAGAAACAGGAACACGTTGGATGAAAATACCATCCCGATCTCTCCATGTTTGAATCAACAGTCAAGGGCCAAAGCCCCCCCAAACCCCCCGTGATAGTGGAGGGGTGACACAGTGTTCGCTTGAGGTCGGAGCTGGCCGTCAGACCGCGCCCCTCACCCCCCGCCCTCTCCCGGAGGGAGAGGGAGCCTGATCTCCATGGTTTTCAAAAATGGGGATCGACCCGGTATTGCCTTGCAGCCTGATCTCACTGCTTTTCAAAGCCCGAGATCGACTCGATATTTCTTTTGCCGCAGTCCGCACTACCACCTCGGTCAGTTCCCTCTCCCTCCGGGAGAGGGCTAGGGTGAGGGGCTTTTGCTCTTCGCCTTTCAGGAACCCTTGTTGCCCTTTTCATGCGACGGGTCGTAGACCTTGGTCAGGTCGCCGCCAAGACGGAAGGTCTTGAACGGTTGCATGTCGCGCTTCTTCTCGATCACATCCGGCGCACAGGTGTAGAGCGTGCAGAACGGTTCGAGCCAGGCGAATTTCATGTCCTCTTTCAGGTCGGTCATGTCCTGCTTTTTGCCGTTCTTTTCCTCGAACTCATCAGGGTCCTTGACGCCGGCCAACACGCGATCACCCAGACGCTTCAGTGCGCCATTGTTTTCCTGACGCAGATCGACACCGTTGACCTGGGCGAAACTGGCGATCATCGCCAGCGGCGGCAGGGCGTAGTTGTGATAGGCGAGGGCGCGTTGCTGGCGCTTGAGTTCGTTAGGCAGGAAGCCGTCGGCGTCGACCTGGTTGACGCCAACCTTGTATTCCTTCACCGCCCAATCAAACAGGTCGCGGCGGTTGGTGGCGACGGCGGTCGCCATCACCGACCAGGCGGCCCAGTACGAGTGGTTGTTGGTTTTTTCCAGCGGCAGGTTGTCCCAGTCGCTGACCACCTGATCAGCCATTTTGCTGAACCAGGCTTCGATCAACTGCGCTTCCTGCTGGTGCTGGGCCAGTGGATGCGAGTCGGAGAACTTCAGGCGAATGTACGACGAGGCCATGCTGCCCAGCGCCCATTTGCGCATCGACTTGCCGGTGTGGTTGAAGTCTTTGGACATCAACGCGTCAGCCTTGGCCCACGCGGTCAGCCAGTTGAGCGTGCATTCGAGCTGCTCCGGGCGACCGTCGCGCATGAACTGCATGACGCGCTTGGCGGTGCCGCGTTCCAGCGTGGTGATGTCTTTGGTGGTGTCACGAAAGGCTTTTTCCGACTGCACGTTCAGCGTCGCGCGGGCCTTGTCCGAACCTTCGTATTTGCTGCGAAATTGCAGCGGACCGGTGTATGGCGCCGGCATCGCGTCGCAGCCATCGCTGTTGTCGCCGGTCTTGAATTTATCCACCGGGGCGAAGTAGCCCTGCGGTGGACGCAATGGCGCGGCAGCCTGAGTTGCCCCGGCGAACATCGCCAGGCTCAGGAGTGTCGGTGCCAACAGGTTTTTCAGTTTCGGATTTCGCATAGCAGACCTCATTGCCCGAGCTGCGCGGTCTGTTGACCAGCGCCCGGGAATACGTTGCGTTTGCAGATTTTCGCTTCGACTTTTTGTGGCGCGGCGTCAGGTCCGGCTTCAGGACCCTGGACTTCGACCGCCAGCAGGTTTTGCGAGGCCCAGTCTTCGTCCGTGCGCAGCTCAAAGGCGAAACGACCGTCGGTGTCGGAGGTTTCCGGTTTCTCGATCTTGATGTCCTCGTGGCGACCGTTCATGTACCAGAGGGTGGCTTGCAGGGTTTTCACCGAGGTGTCGGCGAAGCGGATGTCGACCTGATGGTTGGCGTTCTGCAGGTTCAGGTTCTTGCTGTTGACCAGCAGTTCTTGCTTGCTGCCCGGCTTCAGCGTGGCGCTGGCGGACATCTGCGCGTCTTTGCCTTCGCAACCGTTATCGAGCAGCGCCATCATCTGGCGATAGATGGTTTCCTGGTCGAGGCGATACAGCGGCGAGAATTCCCAGATGAGAATCTTCGGCGGGGTCTTCTGGAATTCCTCGCTGCCCAGGTACTGCAGCATCGAACCTTCGAAACCACCGCCGGGGAAGGCCACGTTGAGAATGTCAGCGCCGATGGCTTCTTCAAGGAAACCGGCGAAGTTGTAGTTCTTGCCGCTGTGCGATGTACCGACCAGGGTGATCTGCGGATTGCCGGAATCGCCGAACAGATCGCCGTCACCAGCCTCGCCTTTCGGCTCGGTGGTGAACTGGTCCATGTACTGGATCGCGTAGCTGGTGCCGCACAGTTGCCCGGCCATGTTGTGCAGGGTGCCGGTCTTGCCCATGCGCCCGGAACGCTTGGTCTCGAACTCACGCTTGGGAATGTCGGCGAAAGCCGGGATTTGCTTGACCTTTTCGGCGACGATTTTTGCCGTGCGCTGGGCGCCGTAAGGTGTCCAGTGCTGGTCGCCACGGAAGTAGAAATCGTGGGCGGGCAGGGTGTCCGGCAGCGATTCGTTGGTCAGTGGCGACAGGTCCGGCACCACGTAGCCCATCTTGGCGAAACGGCCAAGCATGGTCTTGTAGTTGCCCAGCGCTTTCTCGTAATCGAACGCGGCTTTTTCCTGCGGGTTGAGCTTGTTGCGGTTCACCAGGCCACGGGTCGGCTGGTAAACGATCACCAGCTCCACGCCTTTGCTCTTGAACGCATCGTGCAACTGTTGCAGGCGCTTATAGCCGGCCGGCGTGGTGTTGAACTCGGTGCGCAGGTCTTCCTGGGTACGGAACAGCCAGTCGCCCTGGGCCTGTACCAGGGTGGTGAAGTTCTGCTGATAACGCGTGGTGTAGTTCTTCGCGTCATGGGCCGCCGGGCACAGGTTGCAGCACGGTTCGGCGGTGAACTTCGGTGGCGTGACGCTTGCGCCTTCAGCGTCGGCGCGGGCGTTGCCGGCAGCGAGAATGCCGAGGGTCAGGGCCGAGAGGCTGAGCAGTTTGATCATGTGTGGGTGCATAAAAATTATCCTCAGTCCTGCAATTCGGTCTGGCGTTCGACAGGGTCGATCAGCACGGCTTTCTGCTGGCGCACCAACAGATCGAGAATCTCATCCTGGCGCTCGCCGAGGATGCCGTTGAAGCTGATCCCGCTGGACTTGGTCGGCGCCAGCATCGACACGCGATACAGCTCGACACTCAGCGGCGAGTCGATCGACAGCGGGCCGCTGCCATTGGCCGCCAGCTCGCCGCCGACGACGATCAGCGAAACCTGCGCGTCGAACGGGTCGAGCTTGATGTCACGGTCGGTGTCGGTCAGGTCCTTGATGTGGCCGTAGATACCGGTCAGGCCGTTGGTCATGGCAACGTTTTCGTAGAGGCGGATGTTCACGCTGTTACGGATACGAATGCCGTGACGGGTATTGCTGATGACCTTGTTGCCCCACAGCAGGTTGTCGGCGGACTCGTAGAGCGTGATGCCGTCGGTGTGGTTCTTGTAGATCTCGTTGTAGGCAATGATGTTGTTGACGCTGTTACGGTCGATCACCAGGCCCGACAACTTGTTGTCGAAACTCTTGTTGTTGAAGATGAAGCTGTCGTTGACCTCACGGGAAATAATGATCCCGTGCTTCTTCTTCGTGCCGTGAACGGTGTTCTCGGCAATGATCAGACGGTGCGAGCGGTCATGCGGGTCGATGCCGTAGACGATGTTGTCTTTGTAGGTGTTGCCCTTGACCACAAAGTCGCTGGTTTCGTAGCAGTAGAAGCCGTACCACATGTCCGAGAACTCGGAGCCGACGATCCAGCCGGTCGGTTCCGGGCGCTTGAGGACCTTGGCCATGTTCGGCGTGTACTGGGAAATACTCACCCCGTACGACTTACTGTTGGCGTAACCGAAACTGGCCATCTTGCTGTTGACGATGTAGGTCTCGGTGCCGCCCCAGGAGAGCAGGAACGGACGGAATTCCTTCGGCGAACGGAAGGTCGCCGGGCCGTTGTCCTTCTCGCGCCAGCCGGTGACTTTGGTGTCACGCACGAACAGCTTGCCGTCGTTGACCAGGAACGAACCGGCTTCCTGGGACAGGCGCAGTTCCTGGGTCTGGCCATCGATTTCGAGGATGCCTTTCTCGCCGACCACGATCGGCAATTTGGCCAGGTACACGCCCGGAGCGGTCTCGCTGAAATACTGCTTGGGCAGTTTTTTCGCCAGATCCTTGAGGTTCATGTAGCCGTCGTCGATGAAGATCGCCTGCGGGATGCCGTGCTGACGCACGACCCATTCGGCCATCTTGTTATCGCCGCCGATGAAGTCCTTCAGGGCGTTTTCCTGCATCATCCGGCGCACGCTGATCTTGCCCGGCTTGCTGCGCACGATCTTCGCCGCAGCGGCTTCGGCGGTGAAGCCGGAGAGGTCGGGCAGTGTCGGCTTGGCCAGTTTCAGTGCGTCGGTCGGCGCGCTGCTGACGGTGTAGGTCTTGGCCTGTTGCAGTTCTTTGGCCACGGTCGCAGGTTTCGCCGGTTCAACATTGGCGAAGGCGCCGGCGCTGGCCAGCAGCATCGCGCCGGCCAGCAGGCTGAGTGAGCCTGTTCTGGTGCTGATCATGTCGGGCACTCCCTTGGCGGTTTGCATCAGAAGCGCCAGATCACGTCAATGAATGCGCGGTGCATGTAGGAATCAACCTGGCTGCCGTAGGCATCGCCCGGTTTGAACACACCGCCACGGAAACGCACCAGTGCCGAAGGCTCGTCGATCGACTGGCTCAACGCCGCCGGCAACAGGCCTTGCTTGAAGTACTTGGTGACGACCAGATCCATTTCCTGACCCAGGTCCTTGTTGCCATCTTCAAGCGGCAAGGATGTGCTGGAGAGGATTGCGCCGGTGACGTCGTCGGTGTTGTTTTCCACCGCATTGATGCCGTTGCTGCCGACCGGCTTGTTGCCGTCGACACGCCAGAACTTGTGGTAGATCAGGCTGGCGTCGTACTCGTCGTTGACCATCCACGAACCGAACAGGGTGGCGGTCTGCATGTTGTTCATTTCGCCACGGAACGCTTCGCCGAAACGGTGCACGCGCGAGCGGGTACCGGTGTAGTTGGAGCGGTTGCTCTCCAGACCGTTCTGTTCGTAATCGGCACTGGCGCGGGCGTAGGCACCGCCGACTTGCCACTGCGGATCGAGGCGCAGACGCACGCCGACATCGGCTGCCCAGCCGCTGATGTCATCGCTGCGCTTGGCTTGTGTCGGGCGCGTGCCGTCGGCGTTCAGCGCATTGACCGTGTCGCGGTCGCCGCTCATGCCGGTGATGCTGCCCCAGTAGTTGACGGTGTTGGTGTTGCGCCAGTTGTAGGCGTCGCTGTCGGCAGTCAGGCCGATCCAGCTGATGTCGCCGTTCTCGGTCTTGTCCAGCGAATCGCGCGGGACGCCCGGCTCGGCGTAATCGAGTTTGCCGTCATCGTGACTGTGGTGGCCGCGAATGCCGACCCACTGGCCCGGCGTCCACTGGTAAGCAGCGTCGGCGTAGGCGTGCAGGCGATCCTTGTCTTTCGGTGCCAGCTCTTTCAGGTCAGTGCGGTATTCGCTGAAACGCTCGGCAACACCGGCGTTGGCCCGCAGCAGGGTGGTGTCGAAGGTCCAGTTCAGCGCTTCGATGTTGGTGTCGCGCCATTGGCCGTCGTCATTGCGCAGACGCTGACGACCGAACTTGAGGATCTCGCCAGGGTAGGGCGTGAAGCCGCTGTAGCCGACCCAGAACTCGCGCATCGCCAGGTAGTTTTTCTTGGTTTCGCGATCGCCGCTGTCGGTGGTCTGTTCGCCGTCCGATTGTTGCAGGGTGTCGGTCTCGATGATGTCGGTCGAGGTCACCGCCTGCCCCATCGCATAGGCGCTCCACGCGCCGCTTTCGCCGTAGATCCATGGACGCAGGTCGAGGCCCACGCCGTTGACATCGCCGCCGCCGGCAGTGCCGAGGTCACGGTCGTCTTCGGACTGGCCGGTGAGTTTCACTTCCAGACCGAAGTTCTTGCTTTCAGTCATCGCAGCCAGTGTCGGGCAAGACCAGAGCAGCGCGAAGGTGAGGCCAATACCGGCCTTCACGAATGGGTTCAGCTTCATAGTTTTTCCTCGCCGTCTTCTTCTTGCAGGGCGTGCAGTTGCAGCGTGTTCGAATTCAGGGCGCCACGGCTGGCCTGTTCCTGTTGCAACAGGCGGCGGGCTTCGGGCAGGCGCTCGGGCGGCAATTGCGCCTCGAGGGTCGCTGCCAGTTCATCGGCTTGCGGGGTGTTCTGCGCCTTGGCCAATTGGCTGAACACGTAAGCGTTCAGCGGGTCGGGCTTGGTGCCCTTGCCTTGCGAGAACAACTGGGCGATGGCGAAGTCGGCACTGTTCTGGCCGTTGCGCGCAGCGGTCAGCAGATGGTCGAGAGCTTTCTGCGGATAGACCTTGCCCAGGTAGCCACGACGGTAGATCTGGCCGAGGTAGTAATCGGCAGCGACTTCGCGGCCGACGGCTTTCTGGAAATGTTCCTCGGCGACTTTCGCGTCAGCCGGGACCATTTTGCCTTCGTAGTAGACCTTGCCCAGCAACAGTTCGGCGCGCGGCTGGTCGGCGGCGCGACCGTTGTCCAGGTACTTCATCATCTGGTCGACGTCGCCCAGTTCGGGGAAGTCGTAAAGCAGTTGGGCGAGGGTGACCCACGATGCCGGGTAGCCCGGAGCGATCGGCTCGAGCAGCGCCTGCGCGGTTTTTTCGTCAGTCTTGCCCAGGGTCGAATCGGCCAGCACGCGGGCTACGGAGTCGACACGCTGCGCGGTGACGGTGCCACGGCTGTAACCGGCCTGCATCTGCTTGATCAGCTCGGCCTGTTGCTCCGGCTGGCCACGTTTCTGGTAAACGGTAGCCAGTTCGACGTAGCAGATGTCAGTGGTGTTGAGCGCGGCCTTGCAGATCTTTTCCACGTCATCCAGATGCTGGTCGTAAGTGCCCTGGGTGCGATACAGCAGCACCTGCGCCAGACCCGCTTCCGGGTAGCCCGACTTGCGCCACTGATCGATCTGCTGCTGCGCGTTGATGTTGGGGAAGCTGTGCGGGTATTGCAGATACAGCATCGCCAGCGGGATCAACGTGTTGCCTTCGCCATTGGCGGCGGCTTTTTTCAGCAGGGTTTCGGCTTCGTGGTGCTCGGCTTCGGTGGAGCCCGGCTTGGCCACCAGCAGACGCCCCAGACGTGCCTGGGCACGCGGCGACACGCTGGCCGCTGCGCGGTAAGTCGCTTCGGCCTGTTTCATCTGCGCCGGGTCGCGGCTGTCGACCTGGATATCGGCCAGGCCGACTTGCGCCTCGCTGTAACCCAGATCGGCCAGTTGCTGGTAATTCTGCGCAGCGGTGGCGGTGTCGCCACGCTTGAGCGCTTCGTTGGCCAGACGCTGATCGGGCAGCCCGGCGCAACCGGCTAGAGAAACTGCTAGTGCCAGCGAGCACACCATCAATCCCATGTGGGAGCGAGCCTGCTCGCGAAGCAGTCGACTCGGTACTTCAGACAAACCGCGCTGGCCCTTTCGCGAGCAGGCTCGCTCCCCCAGGGTCGGCGGTGTGTTCAAGTTATGCGTAGTCACAGGCATGTCCTCGACTTAAAGACCGGCAGCCATGGCTTTGTCGATCAGCCAGTTCAGGTTCGGGCCACGGTCGCTGTTCACTTCCACCGGGCGGCCGGCCAGGCTGCTGTCGAGCGGCTCGTCAGGCTGGATCTGTACGCGGATGTCGGAGGACAGGTCGGCGCTCTTCAGGCTGGTGCTGCTGACGATCTTGCCGGTGCGGGTCTTGTCTTCGCCGGCGATCTGGAAGCTCACCGGTGTGCCCGGACGCACGTCGCCGAACTGGCGATAGGAGAAGCGTGCTTCAACGTTGGCCTGGGTGTTGCGCGGCACCAGTTGGAAGATCACGTCGCCCTTGCTCGCGTACTGCCCGTCAGCCACCAGTTGCTGGGCCACGGTGCAGTCGCACGGCGAAGTCAGGGTGCCGGTCATTTGCTTGCCGAACAGTTCTTCGACCTTGGCCGGGGCCAGTTGGTCTTCGGCCAGATGGCCCTTGAGTACGTCGAGCATGCTGGTGCTGAAGGTCGCCAGCGGTGCGCCTTTGGCGGCAACGCCGTCGGACTTGACCAGGCTTTGTACGGTGCCGTCGCGCGGCATGGTGATGTTCATCCCTGGCACGCTGACCAGACCGGCCTGGGCGTGGCTGACGAAGTACATGCCGTACACCGACTTGAAGATGAAGCCGGCAGCGACCAGGCCAACGGCGAAAATACCGGCGCTGAAGGTCACGGCTTTCAGGCGGCCGAACGGGGTCATGCCGGTGTCGTTGGTCTTGTTCTTGCGCGCCTTGGTGAAGTTGTCGCGCTGCAGGGTCGCCAGCACTTCGCCGATGCTGACGATGTCGCCGGCCAGGTGCGAAGTGATCAGGTGGCGCAGGGTGGAAATGTCCTGCGGTTCGAGGTTCTGGAACTGGCAGCCGGCGCGGCCGGTGGCGCGATCGAAAGAACGCACCTGCAGTTCAACGTCCATGGCCAGGCCGAGGTTGTCGATGACAAATTGCAGACGCGCCTTGTACACCTCGCCGATGGTCAGCGGCATCTGCCCGGCGTTGAACGCCAGTCCGCCAGCCGACAGATCGAGGACCCGCGCTTCGAGCGGCGTCCGGTCAGGGCCGAAGAAACGCAGCTTGGCCGGGATTTTCACGCGAGCGTGCTGGCGCTGGGCTTCGGATTCATGCACTACGTTGACGTTGACGGCGGTATTCATAGGGGCGATTTCCTTGTTAATTCAATAGGAGCGGGTCAGACCATCATCAGCAGCACGGCGACAAAAATGCTGCCGGCGGAGAAGGTCATGGTCCGAGACGACCAGGTGTTGAACCAACGTTGAAAGCTGGCGAGATCACGGGTCAGGGATGTGGGCTGGCGAGTCCAGGATTGTTGGTCGAGGCGGAAGAACACGTAGATCTTCACCAAGGCGCCAACGATCTGGTTGTAATACAGAATCGCCGGGTAAGCAGGGCCGATGCGGTGGCCGGAACACGACAGCAACAGCGTCAGGATCAGGCGGGTGATGCCGATCCACAGCAGGTACACGAGGATGAATGCGGTGCCGTACTTGAAGCTGGCGATCAGTGCGACGGTCAGGCCGAGCAGCGAAGTCCACATCGACACGCGCTGGTCGAACAGCACCACCGAGGTGAACGCGCCGAGGCGACGGATACCCAGACCCAGTGCACGAGAGTTCTGGCGCAGGTTGTTGCCGTACCAGCGGAACATCAGCTTGCGGCTGGCCTTGATGAAGCTCTTTTCCGGCGGATGCTCAACGGTGTTGATCGCGGCGTCCGGCACGTAGAAGGTGTCGTAACCCAGGCGCATCAGGCTGAACCAGCTCGACTTGTCGTCGCCGGTCAGGAACTTGAAGCGGCCCAGACGCCAGTGTTGCAGCGAGTCGCTTTCAACGTCGGCGATGAATTCCGGATTGGTCACCACGGAGGCTTTGAACACCGACATCCGACCGGTCATGGTCAGTACGCGCTTGGACAGGGCCATCGAGCACATGTTGATGTGGCGCTGGGCGAAACGCAGCTTGTGCCATTCGCTCATGATGTAGCCGCCGCGCACTTCGCAGAACTCGTTGGTGGTCAGGCCGCCGACATTGCCGAACAGCTGGAACCACGGCACGGTCTTGCGCACGACGCCTTCGCCGAGCACGGTGTCGCCGTCGATCACGGCCACCACGGCACGGTCGTCCGGCAGGTGACGGGAGATCGCGCGGAAACCGAAGGCCAGACCATCGCGCTTGCCGGTACCGGGAATACGCACGAAGTCGAGCTTGACCCGCTCAGGCGGATTCATCCGCGCCCACAGCGCCTTGACCAGCAGCTCGTCGGACATTTCCACGATCGAGCAGACAATGGTGGTCGGCAGTTCGCAGTCGATGGCTTCGCGGATCACCGAGCTGTAGACCTGCGCGGTGGTCAGCGCGTCAATACGAAAGCTGGTGACCATCAGAAACACATGCGACGGATCGGCCGCTTTACCCAGCTTGCGTACTTTGCGACGCAAGTGCGGGTAAACGATGTAGAGAAAAATCATGCCGCGCACAAAGTGCGTTGCACCCATCGAGTAGCGCCAGATACCCACGGCGCCAATCAGGAAAATGAAGTCCTTCGACTCGGAGTCGAATGTGGACGTGGGCAGCATCAAGGCCAGGCCCATCAGCAGACTGAGATAAAAAAGCCAGCCGGCTGATTGCAGAAAAAAATGTTTGAGCTTGGTCATAACCGTCATCCGAAGGTGATGGAGGCTT
>NZ_JBAWKM010000026.1:28228-76599 GCF_037095675.1 Pseudomonas sp. CCNWLW23
GAGGCTTGCCTTACCAGCAAATGCCTTCGGTGCGGCTACCGGCGCTGGTGGGCTTGGACATGAAGCCCACCAGGTCGATGACTTGCTTGCCGTGCGGCGCTTCCTGGGCCAGCGAACGGAATTTCTCGTCGCGGTTGCCGAGGATGATCACGTCGGAGTTGTCGATCACCGAGTCGAAGTCGGAGTTGAGCAGGGACGATACGTGCGGAATCTTCGATTCGATGTAGTCCTTGTTCGCACCGTGGACACGGGCGTATTCGACGTTGCTGTCGTAGATGCTCAGGTCGTAACCCTTGCCGATCAGCATTTCCGCCAGTTCGACCAGCGGGCTTTCGCGCAGGTCGTCGGTGCCGGCCTTGAAGCTCAGACCGAGCAGGGCGACTTTGCGTTTTTCATGGCTTTCAACGATGTCGAAAGCGTTCTGCACTTGCGATTCGTTACTGCGCATCAGCGAGTTGAGCAGCGGCGCCTCGACGTCCAGGGAACCGGCGCGGTAGGTCAGCGCACGTACGTCTTTGGGTAGGCACGAACCGCCGAAGGCGAAGCCCGGGCGCATGTAGTACTGGGACAGGTTCAGGGTCTTGTCCTGGCAGACTACGTCCATCACTTCACGACCATCGACGCCGACCGCTTTGGCGATGTTGCCGATCTCGTTGGCGAAGGTCACTTTGGTCGCGTGCCAGACGTTGCAGGTGTACTTGATCATCTCGGCAACGGCGATGTCCTTGCGGATGATCGGTGCGTCGAGTTCTTCGTACAGCGATTGCAGAACGTCGCCCGAGGCGGTATCGAACTCGCCGATTACGGTCATCGGTGGGTGATCGTAGTCGGCAATGGCGGTGGATTCGCGGAGGAATTCCGGGTTGACCGCTACGCCAAAATCGACGCCAGCCTTCTTGCCCGAGCAGTCTTCCAGAATCGGGATGACCACGTTGGCCACGGTGCCTGGCAACACGGTGCTGCGCACGACGATGGTGTGACGGGTGGTTTTTTCACGCAGGACAAAACCGATCTCGCGGCACACGGCCTCGATGTAGTTCAGTTCCAGGTCGCCGTTCTTTTTGCTCGGCGTGCCGACGCAGATCATCGACAGGTCGGTATCACGAATCGCCTCGGCGAAGTTGGTCGTACCGCGCAGACGAGCGGTCTGGACTCCCTGTTGCAGCAGTTCGCCCAAGCCCGGTTCTACAATCGGCGATTTGCCGGCGTTAATCATGTCGATCTTGTCTTTGGCAACATCGACGCCAACTACGTCATGGCCCCGTGCAGACAGGCAACCGGCACATACTGCGCCAACGTAACCCAAACCAAATATGCTGATGCGCATCGCAATTACCTCTGTATATATCAGGCCTTAGAGGCCGGAGTTAATGGTGTTCAGCGGTCACTAGTGCACTCGGAAGTGCGGCTTACAGGCGCAACAATGCCGTGTGCAGGCATACAAAGTTCCGAGTGTCTAATAAGTGCACTCAAGATGTGCGCAACTAGGCCTTGTTGTTATGACTTGCCCTGTTATGCAGCCGATCTTCCGTGCGGGAAGACTCTAGTGCAGTCGTGTAGCCTGCTCGACGTCCGGTAGGGAGCCGGTAAATCAAGCAGTTAGGTGCTCAGGCGAGCACGTTTATAGGGGCGCGGCCTTGGCCTTTGTAGGGGATATTAATGGTGCGTATCTCCTGTCCTTCGATTGTTTTGAGACTAGTTAGTCACTCAGGCAAGTTGCTGTGACAACTTGGTTACATGGCTATCAGCTCTGCGTAAGTTATCTCGTACAAACTCGGCGAGAATCGTTACCGGTGGTATGAGCGACGCATTTGGACATAGTTCCAGCCCGCTCATCGTGCCAGCCGAAATTTTTTGAAATATTGATGAAGATGGCACTGGGTGCAAATTGATAGCACTAACGATTTCGCCCTTTAATTATCGGGGCGAAACCGGGGCCGATAGTTTTGTGCCACTACGGGTAAAAATTTAGGTGCCACTACTGAAAAAAAACTTCAGTGTCGAGTGAAACTAAAATTAGAAAATAGAGTGTGGTTTTATTGGCGCCATGAATTTGGCGATATGTCGCGGGGGGATTTTGACTTCGGGCGGACTGCACGACTCCTGACGAAAAGAGTCGTGCAAAGGGCATGCTTTATTCCGGGGCGTGGTCGCGCAAAAACACCAGATTGTCGGGTTTCGACTGCTCGGCGCTGTAGCGATAACCCTGTACATCGAATTGCTTGAGCTGAGCCGGGTCGTTGATGCGTTCCTGGATAACAAAACGGCTCATCAGACCGCGCGCTTTCTTCGCGTAGAAACTGATGATCTTGTACTGACCGTTCTTCTGATCCTTGAACTCGGTGTTGATGATCCGCGCCTTCAACGCGCTGCGCTTGACCGCGGAAAAGTATTCGTTGGATGCAAGGTTGAGCAGTACGTCATCGCCTTGCTCGGCCAGCGCTTCGTTCAGCCACTCGCTGATGCGCGTGCCCCAGAACGCATACAGATCCTTGCCACGGGCGTTGGCCAGTTTGGTGCCCATTTCCAGGCGATAGGGTTGCATCAGGTCCAGCGGCCGCAGCAGGCCATAAAGGCCAGAGAGCATGCGCAGGTGCTTTTGCGCGTAATCGAATTGCGCCTCGCTGAAGGATTGCGCGTCGAGGCCGGTGTACACATCACCCTTGAAGGCGAGCAGCGCCTGCTTGGCGTTCTCTGGGGTGAAGGCGGGTGTCCAGCTGCCGAAACGCGCGGCGTTGAGGCCACCGATCTTGTCGGACACGTGCATCAACTCGCTGATCTGCGCCGGACTCAGCTCGCGCAACTGCTGGATCAATTCCTGGGAATGGTCGAGGTACTGCGGCTGGGTGAAGCGCTGGGTCGCCGGCGGTGTTTCGTAGTCGAGGGTCTTGGCGGGGGAAATCACCATCAGCATGAAGTCGTCTCCTTTAATCGTGGGGGCGATTCTAGGGGGTTGTTCTTGTTGACTCCAGCTATGGGGGTTATAGGTCGGTGCAAGTGCCGGGATTTGCGACGGTTGGTGGATTTTACCCTCACCCCAGCCCTCTCCCAGAGGGAGAGGGGGCCGATGTTCGCTGGATTCAAATTTGAGTTCGACTCGATAGCTCAGGTAGACGGATATCGAAAGAACCGCTCGGTCAGCTCCCTCTCCCTCTGGGAGAGGGCTGGGGTGAGGGTGACGACCTTGAATCTTGCACATCAGCTATAGTGCCGCGCGGGTTTTGTTATGGAGACATCCCTTTGCGCATTGTTCTTATATTCACCGCGTGGCTGCTGAGCTTCGGCGCCATGGCGGCGCCCGGCGACGCGGCGACGCTGGATCGCACGACCTGGCCGGAGCAGCTCAGCAATCCGACCCTGTTCGACGTCGCGTCGCGGGCGGAAATCCTCATGTTCGCTCGCGGCCTGCTCGGCACCGAGTCCATCGACGAGGCGGCACTG
This sequence comes from Pseudomonas sp. CCNWLW23, assembly GCF_037095675.1. NCBI lineage: Bacteria > Pseudomonadati > Pseudomonadota > Gammaproteobacteria > Pseudomonadales > Pseudomonadaceae > Pseudomonas > Pseudomonas sp. CCNWLW23. Next base: position 31,670 of record NZ_JBAWKM010000026.1, read on the forward strand.
GCCCAGCGCCTGGGCCTGCGCACGGTCAATATCGATGCGGTCAACCAGCTGCGCCAGCGCCTCTGGCAGCGCTTGCTCGCCAACTACAACCACGCCCAGCAAAGCTGCGATCAGGACGCCTCGTTCTGCTTCCTCGTCGAAGACCTGCCGACCCTGCGCGAGCAGGCGGCCAAGTTCGTGGTCAGCGACGACAGCTATTACACCAAATGGGCCGAGCCGAGCCGGATCTTCCATCTGCAGTACCTCGACGAGCTGATGCGCAAGGCGGCGCTGTCGCCGCAAACCAGTAACGAATTCGATCGTTTCGGCGACTACGAGCGCAACGGCGACGACATGCACGACCGGCTGTTTCTGCTGACGTTCGACAGCGCCGCCAACGTGCAACCGGACAACACCGACTGGCTGGCCGAGTACCTGCGCAAATCGAACCTGAGCGGGACATTCTTTGTCCTGGGCAAGGATATTCAGGCACGACTCGCCGGCCGTTCGGTCAGCAGTCTGCAGGCGAGTTTCTCCCGGCAGTGCGTGGGCGTGCAGGGCTGGGAGTTCCGCTCCCACAGCCATTGGCAGGACTGGCAGGATTCGGTACGGCGCAGCGCCGATCTGGTGAAGAACAAACTGCCGGAAAACTACGTGCCGCTATTCCGTCCGCCGGATGGCCAGCGCCGCAGTGACGCGCAAGGTTTTTTCAATAGCCAGGGCCTGCAAGTGGCACTGTGGGACATCGATGCCCAGGACGGTGCCGGCAAGCTCAAGGGGCCGGCCAGCGCGCAGCGAGTGTTGACCCTGATGCTGCTGTGGCGGCACGGGGTGATCAATTTCAACATGAAACAGGATGCGGTGAAGACGTCGCTGCCGTGGCTGATCACCCAGACTGCGCAGAGCGGCATTGGCTGGGAAGACTGTCAGGACGCGTTTCGTTGAGAAACGACAAAAAGCCCGGAAACATTGGGCTTGGGGTAATTTTCAGGAGGAATTCGATGCAGGCGGACTTCCGACTTTAGCGGGGTACGGGGAGTCCGCCAAGGGCTTTTCGTCACTCTGCAAAATAAACTTAAAAAAACCGTCAAAGTGCTTTTTTATGTCATCGGTTTTGGAGTATTACGAAGACAGACCGCCGAAACCTGCAACACAGGTGGCGTCTTCCCAGACTCCTATTGTGTGCAGCTCATCCAGGCCCTCGTGGATGAATTCGGCAGTCACCTCGAGGCGCAGCACTGTCAAGGTATTGCGTCGAATGGCTCCCACAAAGGTGACCGAGTATGGATGATCACGGACGCAGCCCTTCCTCCAACCAGCCAATCCTGTATGTACTCGATACCAACGTATTGATTCACGATCCAAATGCCCTGCTGAATTTCGAAGAACACCACGTCGCCATCCCGATGACCGTGCTGGAAGAGCTGGACAAGCTCAAGAGCGGCCATCACAGCGTGGCCGCCGAATGCCGTCAGGCGATCCGCCTGATCGACAAGACGCTGGGCGATGCGTCCCCCGAGGACGTCGAACTGGGTGTGCCGATCCAGCGCGGCAAGGGCGGGCCGAAAGGCTTGCTGTCAATTCTGATGAGCAAACAGGCCGAGTCGAACCTGATTCTGCCCGAGCACCTGAACGACAACAAAATCATCAACCAACTGATTGATCTGCATACCCGCGATCCGCAAAAACCGGTGGTGCTGGTCACCAAAGACATCAACATGCGCCTCAAGGCGCGCGCCTGTGGCATCGACGCCGAGGACTACAGCACCGACCAGTTGGTCGATGACGTGTCCCTGCTGCCCAACGGCTACCACAACATGACCGGCTCCTTCTGGGACCGCGTGAGCAAGGTCGAAACCCGTCAGGACCACGGCCGCACCTGGCATCAGGTGCAACTGATCGACAACCTGCCGGCCGTGCACATCAACGAGTTCATCATCGACGAGCAGGGCTTTGTCGGCTGGATCAAGGAAATCCAGGAAGACCGCCTGCTGATCCTCGACCTGCACCAGGAACCGCTGCTGCATCAGGAGGCCTGGGGCCTGAAGCCGCGCGACATCTATCAGAGTCTGGCGCTGTATGCGTTGCTTGACCCGGACATTCATCTGGTCAACCTGTCTGGCGCCGCCGGTTCCGGTAAGACCATTCTGGCGCTGGCCGCTGCGATCGAGCAGACCATGGTCAGCAAACGTTATCGCCGCATTATCGCCACCCGCAGCGTGCAGGGCCTGGACCAGGAAATCGGTTTCCTGCCCGGCACCGAAGCGGAGAAAATGGAGCCTTGGCTGGGCGCCATCACCGACAACCTCGAAGCCTTGCACATGGATGACGAAAACACCCATGGCAGCGTCGACTACATCCTCAGCAAAGTGCCGTTGCAGTTCAAATCGCTCAACTACATTCGCGGTCGCAGCTTCCAGCAGAGCCTGATCCTGATCGACGAATGCCAGAACCTCACGCCGCACCAGATGAAAACCATCATCACCCGTGCCGGCGCCGGTTCCAAAGTGGTGTGCCTGGGCAACCTGGCGCAGATCGACACCCCTTACCTGTCCGCGACCAGCTCCGGGCTGACCTACCTGACCGAACGCTTCAAGGATTTCCCCAACGGTGTGCACATCACCTTGCAAGGGGTGCCTCGCTCGATCCTGGCCGAATACGCCGAATCGCATCTGTAACCCTTCCCACAAGACCGGGCGGCCCTTAAAGCCGCCCGGTTTTTTTATGGATGAATGCATATCTCCTGTGGGAGCGAGCCTGCTCGCGAATGCGGTGTATCAGTCGACATCTATAGTGAATCTGAATCCGCTTTCGCGAGCAGGCTCGCTCCCACAGGGGGCAACGGTGATTTCATAATCAGTGATGCGGATATCTGACCCACAGGTTTACAATCCACGCTCCTGATCAGGAGTAATCCCGTGCTGACTCATCTCGATTCCCAAGGTCGCGCCAACATGGTCGACGTCACTGAAAAAGCCGTGACGTTCCGTGAAGCGACCGCTCAAGCGCTGGTGCGCATGCTCCCTGAAACCCTGCAGATGATCGTCAGCGGCGGCCACCCCAAGGGCGATGTGTTCGCCGTGGCGCGCATTGCCGGGATTCAGGCGGCGAAGAAAACCAGCGATCTGATTCCCCTGTGCCATCCGCTGATGCTGACTGGCGTCAAAGTCGAACTCAGCGCCGAGGGTGAGGACAGCGTGCGTATCGTCGCCCGCTGCAAGTTGTCCGGGCAGACCGGCGTCGAGATGGAAGCGCTGACCGCCGCCAGCGTCGCCGCCCTGACCATTTACGACATGTGCAAAGCCGTCGACCGTGGCATGACCATCGAAAGCGTGCGGCTGCTGGAGAAAGTCGGCGGCAAGAGCGGCCACTTCCAGGCGGAGCAGCCATGAAACTGACCGTGAAGTTTTTTGCCCGCTACCGTGAAGCGCTGGGCGTGGATTCGGTTGCGGTTGAAGGCGATTTCGCTACCGTCGATGACGTTCGCGCACTGTTGGCACAACGTGATGGCGCCGAAGTGCTGAGCGAGCAGAACCTGATGTGCGCACGTAACGAAGACCTCTGCCAGCTCGATGAGCCGGTGGTCGATGGCGACGAAGTGGCGTTTTTCCCCACCGTGACCGGAGGCTGAACATGGCGATTCGCGTGCAGGCCACGCCGTTCGATCCGGGCGCTGAAGTCAATGCGATGCACGCGGCCAATGTCGGCGTTGGCGCGGTGGTGAGCTTTGTCGGTTACGTGCGCGATTTCAACGACGGTCTCGACGTGGCCGGGATGTTCCTCGAGCATTATCCGGGCATGACCGAAAAAGCCCTCGGCAAGATCGCTGTCGAAGCTGAGCAGCGCTGGCCGCTGTTGAAACTGGAAGTGCTGCATCGCATTGGCGCGCTGGAACCGGGCGAGCCGATCGTCTTCGTCGGCGCCGCCAGCGCCCATCGCCAGGCCGCGTTCGATGCCTGCGCCTTCGTCATGGACTACCTGAAAACCCGCGCGCCGTTCTGGAAGAAAGAAAATACCAGCGATGGACCACGTTGGGTCGAAGGACGTGATAGTGATCATGCCGCCGCCGATCGCTGGAAGAAGTAATTCCTGTAGCGCCCCTCAGTACGCCTTCGCGAGCAAGCTCGCTCCCACAATTGGAATGCGTTCCCCTGTGGGAGCGAGCCTGCTCGCGAAGTCATCATCTGCGACACCGAAAATCCTTCCTTCTCTACCCGATTGACGATTTGTACCTGAGAGTCCAGTATGGATTTCCAAGTACAAAAAAAGCTTCTGTCTTGCAGCTATCAGCTTGCCGCTTGTAGCTGCTCTTCTTCGCCAAACCAACAACAACCCGCGAGAGAACGAACATGAAGAAACTCCCCCTCATCACCGGCCTTGCCTTCAGCCTGCTGGCCTGTGCCAGCACCTTTGCCGCCGAGAAAACCTTGCGCATCGGCATCGAAGCGGCCTACCCGCCATTCGCGTCGAAAACCGATAAAGGTGAAATCGTCGGTTTCGACTACGACATCGGCAATGCCCTGTGTGCGCAGATGAAGGTCAAGTGCGTGTGGGTTGAAGGTGAGTTCGACGGGCTGATTCCTTCGCTGAAAGTGAAGAAGATCGACATGGCGCTGTCGTCGATGACCATCAACGAAGATCGCAAGAAGTCGGTGGATTTCAGCCACAAGTACTATTTCACTTCTTCGCGTCTGGTGATGAAGGAAGGCGCTACGGTCGATGATCAGTACGCCAGCCTCAAAGGCAAGAACGTCGGCGTGCAGCGCGCGACCACCACTGATCGTTACGCCACCGAGGTATTCGAACCCAAGGGCATCAACGTCAAGCGCTACAGCAACAACGAAGAAATCTACATGGACCTGGCGGCGGGGCGCCTTGATGCGATTTTTGCCGACACCATTCCGCTCAATGACTTCCTGTCGATGCCGCGCGGCAAGGGTTACGCGTTTGTCGGGCCGGAGCTGAAGGATCCGAAGTACGTCGGCGAGGGCGCGGGGATTGCCGTGCGCAAGGGCAACGGTGAACTGGTCAGCCAGTTGAACAGCGCCATCGACGGGATTCGCGCGAATGGCGAGTACCAGAAGATTTCCGAGAAGTATTTCAAGACCGATATCTACGGCGATTGATCAAGCGCTTTCGCGAGCTGGCTCGCTCCCACAGGGGTAACGCATTCCAAATGTGGGAGCGAGCCTGCTCGCGAAGAGGCCGGCGCTGGCGATGCAAATCTTCAGCCCTTCAATTCCTTCAAATGCTTGTACACCGTCGCCCGCCCCATGTTCAGCACATTGGCCACGTAGTTCGAGGCGCTCTTACCCTTGAACGCGCCCTCGGCGTGCAGCGCCAGCACCAGCTCGCGTTTGTGATCGCGGGTCAGCAGGTTCAGGCTCAACTGCCGCTCGCGCAGCCAGGCGTGGAGGAAGGTGTTGATGCGCTCCTGCCAGTCATCACGGAACAGCGAGTCCGGCTGCGGAATCAGTTTGCTCGGCGAGAGAAACAGATCCAGCGCCGCCTTGGCGTTCTCGAACAGGGAAATATTCAGGTTGATGCACAGCACCGCCAGCGGACGGCTTTCGCTGTCGCGCAGCACGGTGCTCAGGCTGCGAATTTTCTGACCGTCCCAGTTGAGCTTTTCGTACGGGCCGATGTTCCTGTCGCTGACATCCTCGCTGAGCATGTCTTCCAGCGACGAGTCGTCGCCGATCTCGCGCTTGGACAGGTTGTTGGCGATGTAGTCGACCTTCTGCGTGCGCAGGTCGTGCAGCACCACCTCGGCGTGGGGGAAGAACAGCGTGGCGATGGCGTCGGCGATGGCGCGGAAGTTATCCAGCGCCGGATCGAATTCGGGGGCAGTCATGACAGTGGAGCTCCAGGCAGCGTCAGCGCCCCTTGTGCCGGGGCGCTGCGAGTGTGCCGCAATCTTTTCGACGAGTCGATGCGATCAAGCCAGTCGGGCCGGGGAGAGCATGGCGCTGTCCAGACCGAATTCATGCAGGTGCTCGGGAAACGGCTCGCCGCGCACCAGCGCCGCACTGGCCTGGCCCATCGCTGGCGACGTCTGGATGCCGTAACCACCCTGCGCGGCGACCCAGAACAGCCCCGGAACTTGCGGATCGAAGCCGCTGAGCAGATCACCGTCGACAACGAAACTGCGCAGACCGGCCCAAGTGCGGGTCGGGCGGCGGATGGTCAGCGTGGTGGCCTCTTCGATCTGATAGATGCCCATGGCGATGTCGAGTTCTTCCGGCTGCACGTCGTGCGGTTCGACCGGATCGGCGTTGGCCGGCGAGCCGAGGAACATGCCGGCGTCGGGCTTCATGTAGAAGGATTCGTCGAGGCTGACCAGCATCGGCCAGTGATGAGTGTCCACGCCTTCCGGGCCGGCAAATATAAATGCGGCGCGGCGTTTCGGTTGCAGACCCAGCGGCTGCGCGCCGGCCAGGGCAGCGATCTTGTCGGCCCAGGCACCGGCGGCGTTGATGAGCACCGGTGCGCTGAATGTCTCGCCGTTGGTCTGCACGATCCACAGGCCATCGGCATCGCAGCTCAAGCCGAGCACCTCGCAATCGGTGCGGACTTCGCCGTGATTGCGCCGAATGCCGCGCAGGTAGCCTTGATGCAGCGCGTCGGTGTCGATGTCGCAGGCCGATGGATCGTAGATCGCGCCGTGGACTTTGTCCCGGCGCAGGATCGGCAGACGCGCGCAGGCTTCGTCGGCGCTGAGCAATTGCATCTGCGGCACCGTGGCTTTGGCGCTGAGGTATTGGTTGTTCAGTTCGGCGGGATCACCGATGAAGTCGACGGTCATTTCGCCGCGTGGGGTCAGCAGCGGGTGCTCGCAGAAGCCGCTTGGAGGGCTGTCGAAAAACGCGCGGCTGGCCTGAGTCAGTGCGCGGACCTGTGCGGTGCCGTAGGCGGCGGTGTACAGCGCGGCGGAGCGACCGGTGGAGTGATAGCCAGGATGGGTTTCACGCTCGAGCACGATCACTTTGCCGTGCGGCGCCAGCCAGAACCCGGTAGAAGCGCCGGCAATCCCGCCGCCGATGATGATGAAATCTGCGTGGCTCATGTAGGTCTCCAGTGGGTACGCAATATCAAGGCGTTCGCTAGTCCCTTGTGGGAGCGAGCCTGCTCGCGAAAGCGGTGTATCAGTCGACATCTTCGGTGAATGTCAGACCGCATTCGCGAGCAGGCTCGCTTCCACAGGGATTTTTGGCGTTAGTGGGTTAAGTGATAAACCGCATTGGCGAGGGCAATGTCTTCCAGGCCCAGACCGATCGAACGGAAAAACACATGCCGCTGGTAATCCGGGCGTTGCACTTTTTCGCTGAGCAAGTCGGCGAGGTCGCCAACAATCGAATCCTTGCTCCAGCCATGCTGTTCGGCGGCAATCAGCATCTCACCTGCCGAACCCGGCGTGGTCTGACGATAGTCGCAGAACACCTGCATGTCGTTGAGGCTTTGCGGCGGTACTTCATGGGCGCGCGGGGCGTTGGTGCTGATCGAGGTGATCAGCGCCGGTTTGTGCAGTTGCGCCGGATCGATCACCGGCCCGGCAGACGAGGTGCAGAGCATGATCACGTCAGCATCGGAGATGGCGGTTTCGCGGCTGTCGGCAATCTTCAGTGACGGCGCGATGGACTTCAACACAGTCTGTGTTTCCGCATCTTCCAGCAGCGATGGCGAATACAGGCTGATGCTCTGCCAGTCGCGCAGCGCCTTGGCGTAATGCAGATGCGCCTGAGCGACCTTGCCGCTGCCGATGATTGCCAGTCGCTGGGCGTCCAACGGGGCGAGGGCGTCGACCGCCACTGCCGTGGTCGCGGCGGTGCGCGCGGTGGTCAGTTCGCCGGCATCACAGAGCAGCAGCGGCTGGCCGGTTTTCATCGACATCAACAATGTCCATGCCGTCACCAGCGCACCCTGCTCACGGACGATGTACGGCGAAGTCTTCACTCCGTACACGCCATCCTCGGCCAGCACGCCCAGATAATTGATGAAGTCGCCGGCGCCCTGCGGGAAGTCGACCCATTGCTGCGTCGGCTGCACGGCGTTACCGGCCGCCAGATCGCGGAACAGCTTGCGCAGTATTTGCGGAACATCGATACGCGCCAATAGCTCATGGGCTTGGGCTTGATCGATCACATAAGGCGTATTGGACATTTCGCGCTCCGAAACTGAACTTATTTTTCCATTATGGACTTTTAGTTCTGGTGAGCAACCATCGGGCATAAAAAAAGCGCAGTCCGTTGCCGGCTGCGCTTTCTCGTATAGCGGGGCTTACTGCGGACGCTTACGCTCAACCGCACGCAGCAGATGCGTCGGCGGGGTTTCGCAGCTGATCTTGCGACCAAGTTTTTCTTCGATCGACGGCAACTGGTAGGAATCGTCCTCGCCGGCAAAGCTGATCGACACACCGTCAGCGCCTGCGCGACCGGTACGGCCGATGCGGTGCACGTAGTCGTCCGGCACTTCCGGCAGGGTGAAGTTGATCACGTGGCTGATACCGTCGATGTGGATGCCGCGACCGGCGACATCGGTGGCGACCAGCACGCGAATCTTGCCTTCGCGGAAACCTTCCAGAGTCTTGATGCGCTTGTGCTGCGGTACGTCGCCGGACAGCTGCGCGGCGTTGATGCCGTCACGCACCAGACGCTCTTCGATGCGGCGTACTTCGTCCTTGCGGTTGGCAAACACGATGACCCGCTCCCAACCGTTGTCGTTGACCAGGTTATAGAGCAGTTTGTATTTGTCGGCAGCGGCCACGGCGTAGATGTGCTGCTCGACGTTCTCGTTGGCGACGTTGGTGATTTCGATTTCGACGATGGCCGGGTCGGTGGTCCATTGCTTGGCCAGATTCATCACGTCTTCGGTGAAGGTTGCGGAGAACAGCAAAGTCTGGCGTTCGGACTTCGGCGGGGTCTGGCGAATGATCTGCCGTACCTGTGGGATGAAACCCATATCGAGCATGCGGTCGGCTTCGTCCAGCACCATCACTTCAACCATGTCCAGGTGCACATCGCCGCGCTGGTTGAAGTCGAGCAAGCGGCCAGGCGTGGCGACGAGGATGTCGCAATGACGTGCTTCGAGGTGCTTGAGCTGTTTGTCGAAGTCCATGCCGCCGACGAAGGTCATGACGTTGAGGCCGGTGTACTTGGTCAGGTCAGCGGCGTCCTTGGCGATCTGCACCACCAGCTCACGGGTCGGCGCGATGATCAGTGCGCGCGGTTCGCCCATGTAGCGCTCTTTCGGCGGCGGCGTCTGCAGCAACTGGGTGATGATCGAGATCAGGAACGCGGCGGTCTTGCCGGTGCCGGTCTGCGCGCGGCCAATGGCGTCTTTGCCGGCGAGGGTGAAACCCAGCACCTGCGCCTGGATCGGCGTGCAGTACGGAAAGCCCAGGTCCTGGATGGCGTGCATCAGTTCCGGAGCAAGCTTGAAATCGTGAAAGCGGGTTTTGCCTTCCTGCGGCTCGACGACGAAGTCTTCGAGTTTCCATGGAATGACCGGTGCCTTGGGCTTCGGTTCGCGACGTGGCCTGGCCGGTTTCGGCGCTTCGCTGGGTGCAGGCTCTACGGCAATTGGCGCTGGCGCAGCGGGTATTTCTTCTGGCTTCGGTGCGGCTGCGGGAGCGGGGCGGTCGGCCTGCGGGGCATCGGTGCGATGACCGGGGGCGTGCGACGGCGCACTGGGAACTGGCGCGAGCTGCTCAGCCTCGCTTTTACCGAACATCTTCTTGAGTGCTTTGAGCACGGTCATCTCATCAGTTGGTTAAGGAATGTACGCCGGCCAGTGTAATGCAAGAATCGGGCGCGGCGTAGTAGGAGGGATCAATGGGCGGACATTGCTCGCGAATCAGCGCAGGCGTTCGCTCAGCCAGACGCCGACGTCGCGAATCTCTTCAGGTAACACTTCGTGCTCCATTGGGTATTCCTGCCATGTCACGGTGACACCATGCTTCACCAAATGCTCATAGGCAGTGCGCCCCATCGAGTTCTGCACCACGCCATCGAACTGCCCGTGCAGACACAGCACCGGAATACGCTGCTGACTGGCGGATAACTCCAGTTCGTCGCTGAATGTCGGTGCGTACGTCGACAACGCCAGCACCCCGCCCAGCGGTCCCTGCCATTTAAGGAACGCGGTATGCAATACCACCGCGCCGCCTTGCGAAAACCCGGCAAGGAAAATCCGCGAGGCGTCTATTCCGCTGGCGCGCTCGTTTTCGATCAGCTCGATGATGCGCTCTGCCGACGCCTCCAGTTGGTCGCGATCGATCGCCCGGGCCGGGCTCATGGCCTTGATGTCATACCAGCTGGGCATGGCATATCCGCCATTTATCGTCACTGGACGGGTCGGTGCCTGCGGCAGCACAAAGCGCGTGCTCAACAGACTTTCCTGCAATGCCTCGGCTACCGGCAGGAAGTCGTAACGGTCGGCGCCGAGGCCGTGCAGCCAGATCACGCAGGCGTCTGCGGGCTTAACAGGCTGAAGAATCAAGGGCTCGGTCATGTCTGCTCCAAAAATGTGCGGGCGCTCTCATTGAGTGCGTGATTGAAGTGCGCGCCCGGTTGATCCGTTAACAAGATGTCGCAAGGTTACAAGTTTAGCTATTGACGTGTCGCGCAATCACTTTCGCAAGCGGTGTGGTACGGCGTTTGCTATGGAGCTTTGCGTACGAAGCATCCGTTGCGCGGCGGTAACACTATCAGTGTCAGTCGCGTGATGGGATAGCAACGAATCCGGTGATGGATGTTCGCCAATGGCCGAAACGGGCTTAGCGAACGTGAAAGGGCTACAGCCCGTTCGGCCGATTGGTGAGAAGTGAGTGATCCATGATGTGGATTTTCTCCTACTAGACTCATAGCGAAGGTCTTACGTCGGTTGACCCCAAAAAAAGCCAACACGGGTCAACAACGCCTCAAAAGGGTGCGACAGGACTCAAGCTCCGACACAACAAGAGCAAAACTGGAGGTTTGAATGAAGATGTTGAAATCCACTCTGGCGGTCGTGACTGCTGCAGCAGTACTCGGCGTCAGCGGGTTCGCTCAGGCGGGTGCAACCCTGGATGCGGTACAGAAAAAAGGTTTCGTGCAGTGTGGCGTGAGCGACGGTCTGCCGGGCTTCTCGGTACCGGATGCGACCGGCAAGATTCTCGGCATCGATGCTGACGTCTGCCGCGCTGTGGCGGCAGCCGTTTTCGGCGACGCCAACAAGGTCAAGTTCAGCCAGTTGAACGCCAAGGAGCGCTTCACCGCGCTGCAGTCCGGCGAGATCGACATCCTGTCGCGCAACACCACCATGACCAGTTCCCGTGACGCGGGCATGGGCCTGAAATTCCCGGGCTTCATCACCTACTACGACGGCATCGGCTTCCTGGTGAACAACAAGCTGGGCGTGAAAAGTGCCAAAGAGCTCGACGGCGCGACCATCTGCATCCAGGCCGGTACCACCACCGAACTGAACGTTTCCGACTACTTCCGTGGCAACGGTCTGAAATACACCCCGATCACCTTCGACACCTCCGATGAAAGCGCCAAGTCGCTGGAATCCGGTCGTTGCGACGTGCTGACCTCCGACAAGTCCCAGCTGTTCGCGCAGCGCAGCAAGCTGGCCTCGCCGAAGGACTACGTGGTGCTGCCGGAAACCATTTCCAAGGAACCATTGGGCCCGGTCGTACGTAACGGCGACGACGAGTGGCTGGCGATCGTGCGTTGGGTCGGCTACGCGCTGCTCAATGCCGAAGAAGCCGGCATCACTTCGAAGAACGTCGAAGCTGAAGCCAAGTCCACCAAGAACCCGGACGTAGCCCGTATGCTCGGTGCTGACGGCGAATACGGCAAAGACCTGAAACTGCCGAAAGACTGGGTTGTGCAGATCGTCAAGCAGGTCGGCAACTACGGCGAAATCTTCGAGAAAAACCTCGGCAAGAGCACTCCGCTGGAAATCGACCGTGGCCTGAACGCCCTGTGGAACAACGGCGGCATTCAGTACGCACCACCAGTGCGCTAATGGTTCTATCGCCCGGCGGGCCAACCGCCGGGTGATGTTCTTGTTCCATTTCTTCCGGGGCACTTCATGCAAAATTCAATCGGCGCACCAAAGCAGAGGCTCAGCCTCAGCGATCCACGAGTGCGTGCGTGGCTATTCCAGATCATCACCGTTGTGGCGGTGGTCTCGCTTGGCTGGTACCTGTTCGACAATACGCAAACCAACCTTCAGCACCGGGGCATCACCTCCGGCTTCAGCTTTCTGGAGCGCAGTGCCGGATTCGGCATCGCTCAAACCCTGATCGACTACACCGAAGCGGACAGTTACGCGCGGGTGTTTGTCATCGGCCTGCTCAACACCCTGTTGGTGACCTTTATCGGCGTGATCCTGGCGACGATTCTCGGTTTCATCGTTGGCGTGGCGCGGCTGTCGCAGAACTGGATCATCGCCAAACTGGCGACGGTGTATGTGGAAGTATTCCGCAACATTCCGCCGCTGCTGCAGATCCTGTTCTGGTACTTCGCGGTGTTCCTGACCATGCCGGGGCCGCGCAACAGCCACAACTTCGGCGACACCTTCTTCGTCAGCAGCCGTGGCCTGAACATGCCGGCCGCACTCGCTGCCGACGGCTTCTGGGCGTTCGTGATCAGCATCGTCCTGGCCATTGTCGGCATCGTGCTGATGTGCCGCTGGGCCAACAAGCGTTTCGAAGAAACCGGCGTACCGTTCCACAAGTTCTGGACCGGCCTGGCAATTGCGCTGGTGATCCCGACCCTGTGCGCGCTGATCTTCGGCGCTCCGCTGCACTGGGAAATGCCCGAGCTCAAGGGCTTCAACTTTGTCGGCGGCTGGGTGTTGATCCCGGAACTGCTGGCATTGACCCTGGCGCTCACCGTGTACACCGCAGCGTTCATCGCCGAGATCGTACGTTCCGGGATCAAGTCGGTCAGCCACGGCCAGACCGAAGCAGCGCGTTCCCTCGGCCTGCGCAACGGCCCGACCCTGCGCAAGGTGATCATCCCGCAAGCCCTGCGCGTGATCATTCCGCCGCTGACCAGCCAATACCTGAACCTTGCGAAGAACTCTTCGCTGGCGGCCGGTATCGGTTACCCGGAAATGGTTTCGCTGTTCGCTGGCACCGTGCTCAACCAGACCGGGCAGGCCATCGAAGTGATTGCCATCACCATGAGCGTGTACCTGGCGATCAGTATCAGCATTTCCCTGCTGATGAACTGGTACAACAAGCGCATTGCGCTGATCGAGCGGTAAGGAAAAGCGCATGAGTACTCATACTTTCAAACCCGACATGCCTCCACCGAACAGCAGTATCGGCGTGGTGGCGTGGATGCGCGCAAACATGTTCTCCAGCTGGCTCAACACCCTGCTGACGCTGTTTGCGTTCTACCTGATCTACCTGGTCGTGCCACCGATCCTCAGCTGGGCGATCGTCGATGCCAACTGGGTCGGCACCACCCGCGCCGACTGCACCAAGGAAGGCGCCTGCTGGGTGTTCATTCAGCAGCGTTTCGGCCAGTTCATGTACGGCTACTACCCGACCGAGCTGCGCTGGCGCGTTGATCTGACCGTGTGGCTGGCGGTCATTGGCGCAGCACCGCTGTTCATCTCGCGCGTGCCGCGTAAAGCGGTGTACGGCCTGAGCTTCCTGGTGCTGTACCCGATCATCGCCTTCATCTTGTTGCACGGCGGTTTCGGAATGACCACCGTGCCGACCAGCCAGTGGGGCGGCCTGATGCTGACCCTGGTGATCGCCACCGTCGGCATCGCCGGAGCATTGCCGCTGGGCATCGTGCTGGCGCTGGGACGACGTTCGAACATGCCGGCGATTCGTGTGGTCTGCGTGACTTTCATCGAGTTCTGGCGCGGCGTGCCGTTGATCACGGTGCTGTTCATGTCCTCGGTAATGCTGCCGCTGTTCCTGCCCGAAGGCATGAACTTCGACAAGCTGCTGCGGGCGCTGATCGGCGTGATCCTGTTCCAGTCGGCGTACGTCGCCGAAGTGGTGCGCGGTGGTCTGCAAGCGATTCCCAAAGGGCAGTACGAAGCGGCAGCAGCGATGGGCCTCGGTTACTGGCGTTCGATGGGCCTGGTGATTCTGCCGCAAGCGCTGAAGCTGGTGATTCCGGGCATCGTCAACACGTTCATTGCGCTGTTCAAGGACACCAGCCTGGTGATCATCATCGGCCTGTTCGACCTGCTCAACAGCGTCAAGCAAGCCGCGGCCGACCCGAAATGGCTGGGCATGGCCACCGAAGGCTACGTGTTCGCCGCCCTGGTGTTCTGGATTTTCTGTTTTGGTATGTCGCGCTATTCCATGCATCTGGAACGCAAGCTCGACACTGGCCACAAGCGTTAGGAGTTCTCTGTAAATGAGCGAAGCAATCAAAAAGCCTGTGGGTCCGGAAGGCATTATCCAGATGCAGGGCGTGAACAAGTGGTACGGCCAGTTTCACGTACTCAAAGACATCAACCTCAACGTCAAACAGGGCGAGCGCATCGTCCTGTGCGGCCCGTCGGGTTCCGGTAAGTCGACCACGATTCGTTGCCTGAATCGTCTGGAAGAACACCAGCAGGGCCGCATCGTTGTCGATGGCGTGGAACTGACCAACGACCTCAAGCAGATCGAAGCGATCCGTCGCGAAGTCGGCATGGTGTTCCAGCACTTCAACCTGTTCCCGCACCTGACCATTCTGCAGAACTGCACCCTGGCGCCGATGTGGGTGCGCAAAATGCCCAAGCGCAAGGCCGAAGAAATTGCCATGCATTACCTGGAACGCGTACGCATTCCGGAGCAGGCGCACAAGTACCCGGGGCAACTGTCCGGCGGCCAGCAACAGCGTGTGGCGATCGCCCGCGCCTTGTGCATGAAGCCGAAAATCATGCTGTTTGACGAGCCGACTTCAGCGCTCGATCCGGAAATGGTGAAAGAGGTTCTCGACACCATGATCGGTCTGGCCGAAGACGGTATGACCATGCTCTGCGTGACCCACGAAATGGGCTTTGCCCGCACCGTGGCCAACCGCGTGATCTTCATGGACAAGGGCGAAATCGTTGAACAGGCCGCGCCGAACGATTTCTTCGACAATCCGCAGAATGATCGGACCAAGTTGTTCTTGAGTCAGATTTTGCATTGATGGTTGATAAGTGAAACCAACCCGGCCATGTGCCGGGTTGTTTTTTCGGGGTCAGGAAACCGAAAGGGATTCATGTTCTTTGTGGACGATGTGCTCGAAACCTCTCAAATCTGCACCTTCGCCGAGAGTCTTTGCATCGGTTAGCAAATATGGGTAACGATCCAATAAACGCATCAGCAGTATGAGTGCCTTGGGCGGCAAGATTTCGCCGCGCTCGTAGCGAGAGAATGCGTTATGCCCACCCCCAGATAGCAGTTGCACCGTCTCTTTTTGCGTCAGATGCAATTTGCGGCGAATCCGCTTCATCTCGTCGCCGATCATTTTCCTGGCAGCGATGACCAACTCATCACCTGCGTTGCAATACCGCTCCGCACTATCGGTCTCGGCGTCCCATTCAATCTCACCGCACTTCTGGCATTCCCAGCCAGAAAGATTATCGACACGACGCTCCATGCCTTTGACTTTGAGGGTTTCGCCACGCCCCTGAAAATGGGTCATTCCCTCACGTGCACCGCAGCTGACACATTGCTGGGTTTTCATGGGTTGTTCTCCTTGAAGGAGATCACCGGTGGGCTGCCGCCGGGGCGGTATGTCACCTTGATGTAAATCTCCTGATCTCGTGAATTGATGTGATACACGTCTTGCCAGATTCGATGATCCTCATAAGTAGTCATCGATTTGTACAACATCTTGGTTTGTAGCTCGAAAACAATCTCCTGCATTTCGCTGACATTGAAGCCGAGCTTCTCAGCTGACCATACTGAAGTTTTGGTGAAAGCATTTTGACCCAGTCGCCTCACTTCAGACTTGATCACCGCCAAGTCGTAATGGGGTGTGTTCTTTTCCATAAGAAGCCAAAACCCTGTCCCTGAAATTACCCTTAAAGGGTAATTTTGACCAATCGAAAATGCCGCTCCATGTGTCTCCGATTGACCCTAGGTAGTTGCCGTCCTACATGGGTCTGACTAACATGTCGGAAAATTCATCCTATGATTGGATGAAAAGGCGAGGCTCATGTCCGAAATTTCCCCTTTGATCAAGCGATCTCTGGTCGATCAGGCTTTGGATCAACTGCGTCAGCGCATCAACAGCGGTGCGTGGCAGGTCGGCGAGCGTCTGCCGACCGAGCCTGAGCTGTGCGCCGAGCTGGGCATCAGCCGCAACACCGTGCGCGAAGCCATGCGTGTTCTGGCGTTTTCCGGTCTGATCGAAATTCGCCAGGGCGATGGCAGTTATCTGCGCGCGGTGGTCGATCCGCTGGATACGCTCAAAGCGTTGTCCCGCTGTTCCCTGGAGCAGGCTCGGGAGACCCGGCACATCCTTGAAGTCGAGGCCATCGGCCTGGCGGCGTTGCGTCGTACCGATGAGGATCTGGCGGCGCTGCGTGAAGCGCTCGGCACCAGCGGCAGCCATTACCACGGCGATCTCGACACCTATATCGCCTGCGATCTGGTGTTCCATCGCCGACTGGTCGACGCCGCGCACAACCCGACCCTCAGCGAGTTGTATCGCTACTTCTCCAGCATCGTCGGCGCGCAATTGCGCCAGACCCTGAATATCTCCCCGCGCCGTCAGGAAGTGTTCGATCTGCACATCGACTTGCTCGATGCGGTCGAGCAACGCGACCCGGAACGGGCCAAAGCCTTGTCGAGGCAGTTGATCAATGAACCTTGAAACCGAGAAGACCATGTCCCGCAGTGAGTTATCCACAGCATCGAAACGCACCCCCGAACTTGAAGAGCTGCTGATCGATGCCGAGGCCGACGACGAGCAGGTGCAGCAAAGCCATCCGTTGGTAAAACGTCCGTGGCTGTTGCTGCTCGGGCTGATTCTAGTGGCGCTGAACCTGCGCCCGGCGTTGTCGAGCATGGCGCCATTGCTCAGCGAGGTCTCCAGAAGCCTCGGGCTGTCTGCGGCGCAGGCGGGGTTGCTGACCACGTTGCCGGTGCTGTGCTTGGGCTTGTTCGCACCGCTGGCGCCGATCCTTGCGCGGCGGTTTGGTGCTGAGCGCGTGGTGTTGGGGATTCTGCTGACACTGGCCGGCGGCATCATCCTGCGCAGCAATTTCGGCGAGATCGGGCTGTTCGCCGGCAGCGTGCTTGGCGGCGCCAGCATCGGCATCGTCGGCGTGCTGCTGCCGGGCATCGTCAAGCGCGACTTCGCCAAACACGCCGGGACCATGACCGGCGTCTACACCATGGCGCTGTGCCTGGGCGCAGCGATGGCGGCGGGTTCGACCGTGCCGCTGAGTGAACACTTCGGCAACAGCTGGGCGATGGGCCTGGGCTTCTGGGTGATTCCGGCATTGGTGGCGGCGGTTTTCTGGCTGCCACAAGTCGGCTCCAAACATGGCGCACACAACGTCGCCTACCGCGTGCGCGGGTTGCTGCGTGATCCGCTGGCCTGGCAGGTGACCTTGTACATGGGCCTGCAATCGTCGCTGGCCTACATCGTGTTTGGCTGGTTGCCGTCGATCCTCATCGGTCGCGGGCTGACACCGACTCAGGCCGGATTGGTGCTGTCCGGTTCGGTGATCATTCAGCTGGCCAGTTCGCTGGCCGCGCCGTGGCTGGCGACCCGTGGCAAGGATCAGCGTCTGGCGATCGTGGTGGTCATGGCGCTGACCCTGGCCGGCCTGTTCGGCTGCCTGTACGCACCGATCGAAGGTCTGTGGGGCTGGGCGATTCTGCTCGGGCTGGGGCAGGGCGGTACGTTCAGTCTGGCCCTGACCCTGATCGTGCTGCGCTCGCGCGATTCCCATGTCGCGGCGAACCTGTCGAGCATGTCCCAGGGTTTTGGCTACACCCTGGCGTCCATGGGGCCGTTTGCCGTGGGCGTGGTGCATGACTGGACCGGCGGCTGGAATGCGCTGGGCTGGATTTTCGGCATTATCGGCGCTGGTGCGATCCTGGCCGGGCTGGGTGCTGGGCGGGCGTTGTATGTGCAGGTGCAAAGCGAAAAGATCTGAATGCACTGGGTGCAAATGTGGGAGCGAGCCTGCTCGCGAAAGCGGTGTTCGGTCAACAAAGGTGTTGAATGTTGAATTGCCTTCGCGAGCAGGCTCGCTCCCGCAAGGGTTTTGCATATTGCCGATAGTGTTTCTGCGCGCGGCAGATTATGGTGCTGGCAATCTGTACCTATTTCTTTGGAGATTGCCTTGAGCGAAGCCCATAGCGCCCTGATCACCCGCTTCTACCAAGCCTTGCAGCGCCTTGACGCCGAAGCCATGGCCGCCTGCTACACCGATGATGTGGTCTTCAGCGATCCGGCGTTCGGTGAGTTGCGCGGGCGCGATGCCGGCGACATGTGGCGCATGCTGACTACCCGCGCCAAGGATTTCTCCCTGACCTTCGACAACGTCCGCGCCGACGAACGCAGCGGCGGCGCACACTGGGTCGCGACCTACCTGTTCAGCCAGACCGGCAACATCGTCATCAACGATATCCAGGCGCGCTTCGTGTTCCGTGACGGCAAGATCTGTGAGCACCACGACCACTTCGATCTGTGGCGCTGGTCGCGCCAGGCGTTGGGTTTCAAAGGCCTGCTGCTGGGCTGGACGCCGCTGGTGCGCAACGCCGTCCGCGCCCAGGCGCGCAAGGGACTGAAGGCATTTCAGGCCGGGCGCTGATAAGATCGCCGCCTGTTTTCCTACATGTTCAGATCACCCAAGTGACCAGTCTTAGCGAACAATCCGTCGATGCTGCCGAGCCAGTGAGCAAATCCTGGTTCGTCTACCTCGTGCGTGCCGCCAATGGCTCGTTGTACTGCGGAATCAGCGACGACCCGGTGCGGCGTTTTGCCAAGCACCAGAGCGGCAAGGGCGCGCGGTTCTTTCTCTCCAGCCCGGCGATGGCGCTGGTCTACACCGAACTGTGCCGCGACAAAAGCGATGCTTTGCGCCAGGAACGGCTGATCAAGAAGCTGCGCAAAAGCGCCAAGGAATGCCTCGTCGCGTCTTATCAATCTGACTGATTGGTTCCCATCAGGCAGATCTGTAGGCTGCTAATCCAATGCACGCTAAGCTGCGGGCTCACTATCTGAGCGGCGGAGCCGAGCATGTCCGAGTTGATTCTGCACCATTACCCGACCTCTCCATTCGCCGAGAAGGCCCGCCTGCTGCTGGGCTTCAAAGGCCTGTCCTGGCGTTCGGTGCATATTTCCCCGGTGATGCCAAAGCCGGATCTGACCGCGTTGACCGGTGGCTACCGCAAGACCCCTGTGTTGCAGATCGGTGCTGACATCTATTGCGACACCGCACTGATCGCTCGACGCCTGGAACAGGAAAAAGCCCTGCCGGCGTTCTTCCCCGAGGGTCAGGAAATGACCTGCGCCAGTTTTGCGGCGTGGGCCGATTCGGTGGTGTTCCAGCACGCCGTAAGCCTGGTATTCCAGCCGGAATCGGTGGCGGTGCGTTTCGGCAAATTGCCGCCGGAAGCGATCAAGGCATTCCTGGCCGACCGCGCCGGTCTGTTCAGCGGTGGCAGCGCCACGCGTCTGTCCGCCGAGCAGGCCAAACATCAGTGGCCGACGATCATGGCGCGTCTGGAGCAGCAGTTGCAGCGCGAGCAGGGCGACTTCCTTTTTGGTGAGCCGTCGATTGCTGACTTCGCCCTGGCGCATCCGATGTGGTTCCTCAAGGCGACCCACGTGACGGCGCCGCTGGTGGATGAATACCCGGCGGTGGCGGCGTGGCTGGGTCGGGTGCTGGGGTTCGGCCATGGCGCAGCGAGCGAGATGTCTTCCGCCGAGGCACTGGAGGTCGCGCATAACGCGACGCCAGCGGCATTGCCGGATGAGCGGTTCGTTGATCCGAACGGCTTCAAGGCGGGCCAGCAAGTGGCAATTGCCGCTATCGATTACGGCGTTGATCCGGTGGTGGGCGAGCTGCTGTTTGCTGGCAGTGAAGAGCTGATCATTCGCCGTGAAGACGAACGTGGCGGCGTGGTGCATGTGCACTTTCCGCGCTTTGGGTTCCGTATCGAGGCGCGCTGATTTATCAAGTCAGCGGCAAAACCTGTGGGAGCGAGCCTGCTCGCGAAGACGATGGATCATTCAACATTGTTGTTGGCTGATGCAGCGCTTTCGCGAGCAGGCTCGCTCCCACATTGGTTATTTCAGGGCGGCGAGGATTTCGTCCGGATCGAACCCGCGAATCAACGTACCGTTCACATCAATCAGCGGAATCCCGCGTCCACCCAATGCCTCATACGCCTTGCGCGCATCGGCATCCTTCTCGATGTCGTACTCCTTGAACGGTATGCCCTTGCTGTCGAGAAAGCGTTTGGTCTGTTTGCAGTAGCCGCACCAGTCGGTGGCATAGAGCACGACATTGGCTTGCGCCCGGGTCTGCTGCGAGACCATCTGCGAGGGATTGAACACTCGCTCGATCTTGCCCCAGTTCTGATAAACCACGACCACCAGCAGCACCAGGGCGACTTTTTTCAGCACGTTGCCGAGCATCAGTTACGCCGCTTCAACTGGTCGGTCAGCGAAGTCGGCAGGCCTTTGATGATCAGGGTGCCGTTCTCTTCGTCGTACTCGATCTTCGAACCCAGCAGATGCGCTTCGAAGCTGATCGACAGGCCTTCGGCGCGGCCGGTGAAGCGGCGGAATTGATTGAGGGTGCGCTTGTCTGCCGGAATCTCTGGCGAGAGGCCGTAGTCCTTGTTGCGAATGTGGTCGTAGAAGGCCTTCGGGCGTTCTTCGTCGATCAGCTCCGACAGCTCCTCAAGGCCCATCGGTTCGCCGAGCTTGGCCTGGCTGCTGGCGTAGTCGACCAGAGTCTTGGTTTTCTCGCGGGCCGAGTCTTCCGGCAGGTCTTCGCTCTCGACAAAGTCGCTGAAGGCTTTGAGCAGGGTGCGGGTCTCGCCGGGGCCGTCGACGCCTTCCTGGCAGCCGATGAAGTCGCGGAAGTATTCCGAGACCTTCTTGCCATTCTTGCCCTTGATGAACGAAATGTACTGTTTGGACTGCTTGTTGTTCTGCCACTCGGAAACGTTGATCCGCGCGGCCAGATGCAACTGGCCAAGGTCGAGATGGCGCGAAGGCGTCACGTCGAGCTCATCGGTCACCGCCACGCCTTCGCTGTGGTGCAGCAGGGCGATTGCCAGATAGTCGGTCATCCCTTGCTGATAGTGGGCGAACAGCACGTGGCCGCCCACCGACAGGTTGGATTCTTCCATCAGCTTCTGCAGATGCTCGACCGCCACTTTACTGAACGCGGTGAAGTCACGGCCGCCGTCCATGTACTCCTTCAGCCAGCCGCTGAACGGGAACGCGCCGGATTCCGGATGGAACAGGCCCCAGGCTTTGCCCTGTTTGGCGTTGTAGCTTTCGTTGAGGTCGGCGAGCATGTTTTCGATGGCTGCGGACTCGGCCAGTTCAGAGTCACGGGCGTGCAGAACTGCGGGCGTGCCGTCGGGTTTTTTGTCGATCAGGTGGACGATGCAATGACGGATCGGCATGGGCTTCTCGGCTGTTGGAAGGGAGGAGGGCAGGCTCCCCCGAAAAAGCGCTCAGTGTACCGCAACCACTGGTTTTGGCGCGGGTTGCAGGGCAAAACCGGGGCGCGCGCCCGGCCTTAAGCGGTTTTTTACCGATTTAGCGCAATAAAGCTGACCAAATGGGTAGCTAGAGGCGGATATTTCCTTGTCGCTGTGCTAGTTTTGCCCGGTCTTACGCGAAGTCACTGCGTTAAGCGTGCATTCAGCATTTGTCAGGTCGAACCAAACCCTGATTTCGGCATCTATAACCCGACTCGTCGTGGTTATCGCCGAGGGTGCCAGATCCAGAAGATCGGGCATGATGGCTGACACTGCACTCTGCAATCCATATGAATTTGATAGGGAAGGAACACTACATGGCTCTTACTAAAGACCAACTGATCGCCGACATCGCTGAAGCTATCGACGCGCCGAAAACCACCGCGCGTAACGCTCTGGACCAACTGGGCCAAATCGTTGCCGATCAGCTGGAAAACGGCGGCGAAATCACCTTGCCAGGTATCGGCAAGCTGAAAGTGACCGAGCGTCCTGCCCGCACCGGCCGTAACCCTTCGACTGGCGCTGCCATCGAAATCCCTGCAAAGAAAGTGATCAAGCTGGTTGTGGCCAAAGGCCTGACCGACGCTGTGAACAAGTAAGACGCAGCGATAAAAAAAACCGTGCTTCGGAGTGATCCGGGGCACGGTTTTTTTGTGTCTGCGATTTGACGGTCAAGTCGCGGGCAAATGTGGGAGCGAGCCTGCTCGCGAAAGCGGTGGGTCAGTCGATATTGAAGCTGACTGACACGCTGCCTTCGCGAGCAGGCTCGCTCCCACAGGGGGATCTGCTGTGTCTTAGCGCACCCAGCGCTCACGCCGCCAGATCTGCTGCTCGGACTT
This sequence comes from Pseudomonas sp. CCNWLW23, assembly GCF_037095675.1. Lineage (NCBI taxonomy): Bacteria > Pseudomonadati > Pseudomonadota > Gammaproteobacteria > Pseudomonadales > Pseudomonadaceae > Pseudomonas > Pseudomonas sp. CCNWLW23. Next base: position 54,170 of record NZ_JBAWKM010000026.1, read on the forward strand.
GGTCTGGAAGGTCCAGGCGACAAAGCGGCTCTGCTTCTGCCCCTGCGACATCTCCACGACCTGGCTTTCCAGCACGCCGGCCTTCTTCAGTGCCGTCTCGATGGCCGGCAGGTTCGAGGCCTTCGACACCAGGGTGCTGAACCACAACACCTTGTGCTGGAAGTTCGCGCTCTCGGCAATCAACTGCGTCACGAAGCGCGCTTCACCGCCTTCACACCACAGCTCCGCCGATTGTCCGCCGAAGTTCAGCACCGGCAGCTTGCGTTTCGGGTCGGCCTTGCCCAAGGCGCGCCACTTGCGCTCGCTGCCCTTGGTCGCTTCTTCCATCGAGGCGTGGAACGGCGGGTTGCACATGGTCAGGTCAAAACGCTCGCCCGGCTCCAGCAAGCCGATAAGGATGTGCTTGCGGTTTTCCTGCTGGCGCAGCTGGATCACTTTGCTCAGATCATTGGACTGCACGATGGCTCGCGCCGCCGCCACGGCTGTCGGGTCGATCTCCGAGCCGAGGAAGTGCCAGCGGTATTCGCTGTTGCCAATCAGCGGATACACGCAGTTGGCGCCCATGCCGATGTCCAGCACATTGACGATCGCACCGCGCGGCACCTTACCGTCGTTCATGCTCGCCAGCAGGTCGGCGAGAAAGTGCACATAGTCGGCACGCCCCGGAACCGGAGGGCACAGATAGTCGGCCGGGATGTCCCAATGCTGAATGCCATAGAACGCCTTGAGCAGCGCCCGATTGAACACCCGCACCGCGTCGGGGCTGGCGAAGTCGATGCTTTCCTTGCCGTACGGGTTGGTGATCACGTACTTGGCCAGTTCCGGCGTGGTCTTGATCAGTGCCGGAAAGTCGTAACGACCCTGATGGCGATTGCGCGGATGCAGGCTGGCCTTGTCGCGCGGCTCGACGGCTTTGCTCGGGGACGCGGCGTCAGGCTTCTTGCGCGCAGGTTTGGGTGTGCGGGGGGTGGTCATGGGCGTGGTCGATTCGGGTATGGCTGAAAGTGGCGGGCATTGTCCCACATCTGAAGGCAACACCGTTCAAACTGTGGGAGCGAGCCTGCTCGCGAACGCGGTTTTACATCTGACAGATTTGTCGGCTGACACGCCGCTTTCGCGAGCAGGCTCGCTCCCACAGGGGACTCGAGGTTTTGCAGGAATAAAAAAGGGAGGCCACCTGGGCCTCCCTTCTTCAGTGCGATTTGCCGTTACAGACTGGCAATCCGCGCGTGCTGCTCGGCCAGTTTGCCCAGGGCCTGTTCGGCCTCGGCCAGTTTGGCGCGTTCCTTCTCGATGACTTCGGCCGGGGCCTTGTCGACGAATCCTGCGTTGGAGAGCTTGCCGCCAACGCGTTGGACTTCGCCCTGCAGACGCAGGATTTCCTTGTCCAGACGCGCCAGTTCCGCGCCCTTGTCGATCAGACCGGCCATTGGCACCAGCACTTCCATCTCGCCCACCAATGCGGTGGCGGACAGCGGTGCTTCTTCGCCAGCGGCGAGTACGGTGATCGATTCCAGGCGCGCCAGCTTCTTCAGCAGCGCTTCGTTCTCGGACAAGCGGCGCTGGTCTTCAGTGCTGACGTTCTTCAGGAAGATCGGCAGTGGCTTGCCCGGGCCGATGTTCATCTCGCCACGAATGTTGCGCGTGCCGAGCATCAGTTCCTTGAGCCATTCGATGTCGTTTTCCGCCGCCGGATCGATGCGCTCCTCGTTGGCCACCGGCCAAGGCTGCAGCATGATCGTTTTGCCCTGAATACCGGCCAGCGGCGCGATACGCTGCCAGATTTCCTCAGTGATAAACGGCATGAACGGATGCGCCAGACGCAGCGCCACTTCCAGCACGCGCACCAGCGTCCGGCGAGTACCGCGCTGACGTTCGACCGGCGCGTTCTCGTCCCACAGCACAGGCTTGGACAGTTCCAGATACCAGTCGCAGTATTGGTTCCAGATGAACTCGTACAGCGCTTGCGCGGCGAGGTCGAAACGGAACTGATCCAGTTGGCGGGTCACTTCGGCTTCGGTGCGTTGCAACTGCGAGATGATCCAGCGATCAGCCAACGACAGCTCGTAGGCTTCGCCGTTCTGGCCGCAATCTTCGCCCTTGTCCAGAACGTAACGCGCGGCGTTCCAGATCTTGTTGCAGAAGTTGCGATAGCCTTCGACGCGACCCATGTCGAACTTGATGTCGCGACCGGTCGAGGCCAGCGAACAGAAGGTAAAGCGCAGGGCGTCGGTGCCGTAGCTTTCGATGCCATTGGCGAATTCTTCGCGGGTGGCTTTCTCGATCTTCTTCGCCAGTTTCGGTTGCATCAGGCCCGAAGTGCGCTTCTGCACCAGGGTTTCCAGGTCGATGCCGTCGATGATGTCCAGCGGGTCAAGGACGTTGCCCTTGGACTTGGACATCTTCTGGCCCTGGCCGTCGCGCACCAGACCGTGTACGTACACAGTTTTGAACGGAACCTGCGGCGTGCCGTCTTCGTTCTTCATCAGGTGCATGGTCATCATGATCATCCGGGCAACCCAGAAGAAAATGATGTCGAAACCGGTGACCAGCACGTCGGTGGAGTGGAATTTCTTCAGGAACTCGGTCTGCTCAGGCCAGCCCAGGGTCGAGAAGGTCCACAGCCCGGAGCTGAACCAGGTGTCGAGTACGTCGTTGTCCTGTTGCAGCGCAACGTCCGGGCCGAGGTTGTGCTTGGCACGCACTTCGGCTTCGTCGCGACCGACGTAGACTTTGCCCGACTCGTCGTACCAGGCCGGAATCCGGTGGCCCCACCACAGCTGACGGCTGATGCACCAGTCCTGGATGTCGCGCATCCACGAGAAGTACATGTTTTCGTACTGCTTGGGCACGAACTGGATGCGACCGTCTTCAACGGCAGCAATCGCCGGCTCGGCCAGAGGCTTGGTCGATACGTACCACTGGTCGGTCAGCCACGGTTCGATGACCGTGCCGGAGCGATCGCCTTTCGGCGTTTTCAGGTTGTGATCGTTGACGCTCACCAGCAGGCCGGCAGCGTCGAACGCGGCGACGATCTGCTTGCGCGCCTCGAAACGCTCCAGCCCGGCGAACTCCGCCGGAATCTTGCCGTCGATGCTCTCGTTCAGCGTGCCGTCAAGGTTGAACACCTGCGCGGCAGGCAGCACGTTGGCGTTCTTGTCGAAGATGTTCAGCAGCGGCAGGTTGTGGCGCTTGCCGACTTCGTAGTCGTTGAAATCGTGGGCCGGGGTGATTTTCACGCAGCCGGTGCCGAATTCAGGATCGCAGTAATCGTCGGCGATGATCGGGATGCGCCGGCCAACCAGTGGCAGCTCGACGAATTTGCCGATCAGCGCTTTGTAGCGCTCGTCGTTCGGGTTAACCGCGACGGCGGAGTCGCCGAGCATGGTTTCCGGACGGGTGGTGGCGACGATCAGGAAGCCATTGCCCTCGGCGGTTTTCACACCATCGGCCAATGGGTATTTCAGGTTCCACAGGAAACCTTTCTCTTCGTGGTTTTCCACTTCGAGGTCAGAAATCGCCGTGTGCAGTTTGGTGTCCCAGTTGACCAGGCGCTTGCCGCGGTAGATCAGGCCGTCTTCATGCAGGCGCACGAAGGCTTCCTTGACCGCTTCCGAGAGGCCGTCGTCCATGGTGAAGCGCTCGCGGCTCCAGTCGACGGACGAGCCGAGGCGGCGGATCTGCCGGCTGATGTTGCCGCCGGACTGATCTTTCCATTCCCAGACTTTTTCGAGGAATTTTTCCCGGCCCAGATCGTGACGATTCTGGCCCTGGGCTTCGAGCTGACGCTCCACCAGCATCTGCGTGGCGATACCGGCGTGGTCGGTGCCCGGCTGCCACAGGGTGTCGCGACCCTGCATGCGGCGGAAACGGATCAACGCGTCCATGATCGCGTTGTTGAAGCCGTGACCCATGTGCAGGCTGCCGGTGACGTTCGGCGGCGGGATCATGATGGTGTAGGACTCGCCCGCGCCTTGCGGGGCGAAGTAGTTCTCGGACTCCCAGGTCTTGTACCAGGAAGTTTCAATGGCGTGCGGCTGGTAGGTCTTATCCATGCGCGGCGGGACCCTATTGGCATTTATTCAGGAAAAGCCGGGAAGTATAGCGGGGCATGGTGCCGAGGGCGAGCGGGGGAGGTCTGGCGGAGATCTAAATGCAGGAGCTGCCGAAGGCTGCGATCTTTTGATCTTGTTTTTTGTGAAAGCAAAGTCAAAAGATCGCAGCCTTCGGCAGCTCCTGCACTAGCGGCTTACTCGTACTGGCTGAGCAGCCGCTCCATCCGCGCATCGAGGCGGCGTTTGATTTCGGTCTCGATGTGCGGGGCGAAGTCGTCGATCACGTCTTGCATGATCAATTGCGCGGCGGCGCGCAGTTCGCTGTCCAGGTGCAGCAAGGCATCCGGGCCTTTATCGACCGGTGCGGCAGCCGGCGGCGCCGGCGGCGCTGGTGGCGGCTCGACGGCCGCCGGCTGATTGCCGACGGAATCGAACAGCATCGGAATCTGTTCCTGTTCGCCGTCATCGACCGTATCGGTCAAAAGCGGCGGTTGCAGGTTGTCATCGCCGAGCAACTGGCGGATCGATTCAAGATCGTCCAGCAGATGTGCGGACTTCTGTTGCGGTTTCGGAGTGTCCATTGGAGTGCTCAGAGTCGCTGTAAACGGTGGTCTTGCAGAGAATAGCCCTGTTCGCGGTAGAAACGGAAACTCTCCCGCGCCGCCGCTCGGATGGTCGGATCTTCCACCACCACTTCCGCCACGCGGGCGAATTTGCTGGCGAAGGCCGGGACTTTCAGGTCGAGATTGACCAGCAGATCCTGATGCTCACCGCAGTCTTGCCCGAGTCCCAGCACGATCAAACCGTCCGGTTCGCTGTCGGCCGGGCCGTGGGGCACGAAGCTTTCACCCTTGAATGCCCACAGACGCGCATCGAGATCGTCGCGCTGGGCCGCATCGCTGCAATGCAGGTAGATGCGGTGGCCCATGCGCCAGGCTTTCTCGGTGAGCTTGCAGGCGAAATCCAGGCGCGCTGAAGGATCGGCGCTGGGCAGGATATAGAAGTCGACTTTGGTCATTGCGGTTCCAGAGCGGCAAGTGGCGTCACCCGAGAGTGACGCCACCTTTCAGCGGTTTCAGGCCTTGGCGCGATCGAGCAGGTACTGGGTCAGCAGTGGAACCGGACGGCCGGTGGCGCCTTTGTCCTTGCCGCCGCTGGTCCATGCCGTGCCGGCGATGTCCAGGTGCGCCCAGTTGAGGTTCTTGGTGAAGCGCGACAGGAAGCAGGCGGCAGTGATGGTGCCTGCCTTCGGCCCGCCAATGTTGGCGATGTCGGCGAACGGGCTGTCCAGCTGCTCTTGATACTCATCGAACAGCGGCAGTTGCCAGGCGCGGTCGTCGGCAGCCTTGCCGGCGCTGAGCAGTTGGTCGATCAGCTCGTCGTTGTTGCCCAGCAGGCCGGACGTGTGCGCGCCCAAGGCAACTACGCAAGCACCGGTCAGGGTGGCGATGTCGATCACCGCTTGTGGCTTGAAGCGCTCGGCGTAGGTCAGCGCATCGCACAGCACCAGACGGCCTTCAGCGTCGGTGTTGAGGATTTCCACGGTCTGGCCGCTCATGGTAGTGACGATATCGCCCGGCCGCGAAGCATTGCCGCTCGGCATGTTTTCGGCGCAGGCGAGGATGCACACCAGATTGATCGGCAGTTTCAGCTCAAGCACAGCACGCAAGGTACCGAACACGGAGGCAGCGCCGCCCATGTCGTATTTCATCTCGTCCATGCCGGCGCCCGGCTTCAGGCTGATGCCGCCGGTGTCGAAGGTGATGCCCTTGCCGACCAGCGCGTATGGCTTCTCGGATTTCTTGCCGCCGTTGTATTGCATGACGATCAGGCGCGGCGGCTGGGCGCTGCCCTGGCCCACAGCGTAGAACGAGCCCATGCCGAGGGATTTGATCTTCTTCTCGTCGAGCACTTCGACTTTCAGATCCTTGAACTCTTTGCCCAGGTTCTTGGCTTGTTCGCCCATGAAGGTCGGGTGGCAGATGTTCGGTGGCAGGTTGCCCAGATCGCGGGTGAAGGCCATGCCGTTGGCGATGGCGGTGGCGTGGTTCACGGCACGCTGCACTTCGGCTTGCGCAGCCTTGATGGTCAGCAGAGTGATTTTCTTCAGGGCGCGCGGTTCGGCTTTCTGGCTCTTGAACTGGTCGAAGGTGTAGCCGCCGTCGACCAGGGTTTCTGCCAGCAGGCGAGTCTTGCCGTAGCTGTCGCGACCTTTGACGATGACTTCATCCAGCGCCAGCACGGCATCACCGCCGCCCAGGCCTTTGAGGGTGTTGAGGATGCCGGCAACGATTTTGCGGAACGGACGGTCGCCCAGTTCTTCGTCCTTGCCCACGCCGACCAGCAACACGCGCTCGGCTTTCAGGTTCGGCAGGCTGTGCAGCAGCAGGCTCTGACCGACCTTGCCAGCCAGGTCGCCACGCTTGAGCACGGCGCTGATCGCGCCACCGCTCGACTCGTCAACCAGTCTGGCGGCGACACCGAGTTTGCGGCCTTCGCCGACGGCAACCACCAGGGTGGCGGTTTTCAACGTTTCTGGGCTAACGCTTTTTACAACCAGTTCCATGTCCGGATCCCTGAATGAATGGTCAACACGCAGGCGTTCGACGCTGTCCGCAGTCGCCTGCTTATAGATAGAAGAGGCGCAGGCCAAAGCCTGCGACAAGGGCCGCAGTTTGAACCTCGCTCCCCGCGCCTGACAACCCTCAGCAAAGGATTACAGCGATGGATGAGTGTGCGCAGTGACAGGCGCACCCAATCACAGGATAATGCCGCATCTTTTTTCGACCGCTCTGCATGGCGGGCCGGTCGATGTGTTTGCTTGTTTGGCCGCCTTAGCCTGACAACCCTGGAGTGTCTGGTTTGATCGTCTTCCGTTATCTGTCCCGCGAAGTCCTGTTGACCCTCAGCGCCGTAAGTGCCGTGCTGCTGGTCATCATCATGAGCGGTCGCTTCATCAAATACCTGGCGCAGGCTGCGGCCGGTCAGCTCGATCCGGGCTCGCTGTTCCTGATCATGGGCTTTCGTCTGCCGGGTTTCCTGCAACTGATTCTGCCGCTGGGCCTGTTCCTCGGGATCCTGCTGGCCTACGGTCGCCTGTACCTCGAAAGCGAAATGACCGTGCTCTCGGCCACCGGCATGAGCCAGCAGAAGCTGTTTCGCATGACCCTGTTTCCGGCAACGCTGGTGGCACTGGTGGTGGCTTGGTTGAGCCTCGGCCTGGCTCCGCAGGGCGCCAACCAGTTTCAGTTGCTGCTGAACAAGCAGGACGCGCTGACCGAGTTCGATACCCTCGAACCTGGACGCTTCCAGGCCTTGCGCGACGGCACCCGAGTGACTTACACCGAAACCCTGAGCGACGACCGCGTCAATCTCGGTAGCGTGTTCATCTCGCAGAAGAACCTCGGCGCCGATAAAAAGGACCGCGGGATTTCCGTGCTGGTGGCCGAGTCGGGCCGTCAGGAAATCCGCCCCGATGGCAATCGCTACCTGATCCTCGACAACGGCTATCGCTATGACGGCAGCCCGGGGCAAGCCGATTACCGCGCCATTCATTACGAAACCTACGGCGTGCTGCTGCCCAAGCCGGACGTCAGCGAAGAAGTCACCGATCGCGATGCGATGCCGACCTCGTCCCTGTGGGGCAGTGATGACATCCGTTCAAAAACCGAGCTGCAATGGCGCATGTCCCTGCCTTTGCTGGTATTCATCGTGACCCTGATGGCGGTGCCGCTGTCGCGGGTGAATCCGCGTCAGGGGCGTTTCCTCAAGCTGCTGCCGGCGATTCTTCTTTATATGGCTTACCTGACCATCCTGATTGCCGCTCGCGGCGCCCTTGAAAAAGGCAAGATTCCGCCAGCCCTCGGCCTGTGGTGGGTACACGCGATCTTCCTGGTGATCGGCCTCGGCCTGCTTTATTGGGAGCCGCTGCGCCTGAAGCTGGCCAGCCGTCGCAGTGCTGCGCTGGAGGTGGCCCGTGGTTAAACTCGACCGCTATATCGGCAGCAGCGTGTTCATGGCGATCATCGCCGTGCTGGCGATCATCCTCGGCCTGGCAACGCTTTTCGCCTTCATCGATGAAATGGGCGACGTCAGCGACACCTACACCTTGGTCGACGTGCTCGGTTTTGTATTGCTCACCGCACCGCGCCGGCTCTATGAAATGCTGCCGATGGCGGCATTGATCGGCTGCCTGATCGGTCTCGGCAGTCTGGCCAGCAGCAGTGAGCTGACAGTCATGCGCGCTGCTGGCGTGTCGATCGGCCGTATCGTCTGGGCCGTCATGAAACCGATGCTGGTGCTGATGCTCGTCGGCGTGCTGATCGGCGAATACGTCGCCCCGGCCACCGAAAGCATGGCCCAGGCCAATCGCTCGCTGGCCCAGGGCAGCGGCGACGCGCAAAGCGCCAAGCACGGTATGTGGCACCGTCAGGGTGAAGAATTCATCCACATCAACGCCGTTCAACCGAACGGTCTGTTGTACGGCGTGACGCGTTATCACTTCGACAAAGAGCGCCATCTGCTCAGCTCCAGCTTCGCCAAAAAGGCTGAGTTTGACGGCAGCAAGTGGCAGCTCACTGACGTTGCCACCACGCTGTTCCACGAGCGCAGCACCGAGGTCGTCAACGCCCCGAGCGAGGAATGGGACGTGGCGTTGAGCCCGCAGCTGCTCAGCACCGTGGTCATGGCGCCGGAATCGCTGTCGATCAGCGGTCTGTGGGGCTACATCCACTATCTGGCCGAGCAGGGCCTGAGCAACGGCCGTTACTGGCTGGCATTTTGGGTCAAGGTGTTGCAGCCGCTGGTGACTGCCGCGCTGGTGCTGATGGCGATCTCGTTCATCTTCGGTCCACTGCGTTCGGTGACCCTCGGTCAGCGGGTCTTCACCGGCGTGCTGGTGGGCTTCACCTTCCGCATCGTCCAGGATCTGCTGGGGCCATCGAGTCTGGTGTTCGGTTTCTCGCCGCTGTTTGCGGTGCTGGTGCCGGCCGGCGTGTGTGCGCTGGCGGGTGTCTGGCTGCTCAGACGCGCGGGCTGATGAACAAGCTTTCATTGAGCGCTTGAACCCTGAAAACGCCTCGGTCGCCAGACCGGGGCGTTTTTGCATGCGATCCGGGTGACAGGCGAACGTGACGCTTGCGCCGTGTATCAGGTACAATTCCCGGCTATTTTTCGGCGGGCCAAGCCTGCAGCCTTTTTGAGTGTTGATCCGTGAGTGATTTGAGTCATATCCGCAATTTCTCCATCATCGCCCACATTGACCATGGCAAGTCGACGCTGGCTGACCGTTTCATCCAGATGTGCGGCGGCCTGGCCGAGCGTGAAATGGAAGCCCAGGTACTGGATTCCATGGATCTTGAGCGTGAACGCGGGATCACCATCAAGGCCCACAGCGTTACCCTCTATTACAAAGCCAAAGACGGCATCACCTACCAGCTGAACTTCATTGACACCCCGGGCCACGTCGACTTCACCTATGAAGTCAGCCGTTCCCTGGCCGCGTGCGAAGGCGCCTTGCTGGTGGTCGATGCGGGGCAGGGCGTCGAAGCCCAGTCCGTGGCCAACTGCTACACCGCCATCGAGCAGGGCCTGGAGGTCATGCCGGTCCTGAACAAGATCGACCTGCCCCAGGCCGAGCCGGATCGCGTCAAGGACGAGATCGAGAAGATCATCGGCATCGACGCCACCGACGCCGTCACCTGCAGCGCCAAGACCGGCCTGGGTGTCGACGAAGTGCTCGAGCGTCTGGTGCACACCATTCCTGCGCCGACCGGCAACATCGAAGATCCGCTGCAAGCGTTGATCATCGACTCCTGGTTCGACAACTACCTGGGCGTTGTTTCCCTGGTACGCGTGCGCCACGGCCGTGTGAAGAAGGGCGACAAGATTCTGGTCAAGTCCACCGGCAAGGTGCACCTGGTCGACAGCGTCGGCGTGTTCAACCCGAAGCACACCGCCACCGTTGATCTGAAGGCCGGCGAAGTGGGCTTCATCATCGCCAGCATCAAGGACATTCACGGTGCGCCGGTCGGTGACACCCTGACCCTGAGCTCCACGCCGGACGTTCCGGTGCTGCCGGGCTTCAAACGCATTCAGCCACAGGTTTACGCCGGTCTGTTCCCGGTCAGTTCCGACGACTTCGAGGATTTCCGCGAAGCGCTGCAGAAGCTGACCCTGAACGACTCGTCGCTGCAGTACACCCCGGAAAGCTCCGACGCCCTGGGCTTCGGCTTCCGTTGCGGCTTCCTCGGCATGCTGCACATGGAAATCATCCAGGAGCGCCTCGAGCGCGAATACGACCTGGACCTGATCACCACCGCGCCGACAGTAATTTTCGAACTGGTGTTGAAAACCGGTGAAACGATTTACGTCGACAACCCGTCGAAGCTTCCGGATGTGTCGGCGATCGAGGACATGCGCGAGCCAATCGTGCGCGCCAATATCCTCGTACCGCAGGAACACTTGGGCAACGTGATCACCCTGTGCATCGAGAAACGCGGTGTTCAGGTCGACATGCTGTTCCTCGGCAATCAGGTGCAAGTGACCTACGACCTGCCGATGAACGAAGTGGTCCTGGACTTCTTCGACCGTCTCAAATCCACCAGCCGCGGCTATGCTTCGCTGGACTACCATTTCGATCGTTACCAATCGGCTAATCTGGTGAAACTGGACGTGCTGATCAACGGCGACAAGGTCGATGCCCTGGCATTGATCGTGCACCGTGACAATTCGCACTTCAAAGGTCGCCAGTTGACCGAGAAGATGAAAGAACTGATTCCTCGTCAGATGTTCGACGTGGCGATCCAGGCCGCCATCGGTGGTCAGATCGTGGCGCGGACAACCGTCAAGGCGCTCAGAAAGAACGTATTGGCCAAATGCTACGGCGGTGACGTCAGTCGTAAGAAGAAACTGCTCGAGAAGCAGAAGGCCGGTAAGAAACGCATGAAACAGGTCGGCAACGTGGAAATTCCACAGGAAGCCTTCCTCGCCGTGCTCAGGTTGGAATAATCAGGTCCTATGTCGCTAAATTTCCCGCTGTTGCTGGTCATCGCCGTGTTCGTCTGCGGCCTGTTGGCGTTGCTTGATCTGCTGTTCCTGGCACCGCGTCGGCGTGCTGCCATTGCCTCTTATCAAGGCAGTGTCAGCCAGCCCGAGCCTGTGGTGGTCGAGAAGCTGAACAAAGAGCCGCTGCTGGTCGAATACGGCAAGTCGTTCTTTCCGGTGCTGTTCATCGTGCTGGTGCTGCGTTCGTTCCTGGTGGAGCCGTTCCAGATCCCGTCCGGCTCGATGAAACCGACCCTGGATGTCGGCGACTTCATTCTGGTGAACAAGTTTTCCTACGGCATTCGTCTGCCGGTGATCGACAAGAAGATCATCGAAGTCGGTGACCCGCAGCGCGGCGATGTGATGGTGTTCCGCTACCCGAGCGACCCGAACGTCAACTACATCAAGCGTGTGGTCGGCCTGCCGGGTGACACGGTGCGTTACACCGCCGACAAGCGTCTGTTCGTCAACGGCGAATCGATTGCCGAGAAGATGGTCGGCGCCGAGGCGGGTTCGCTGGGCAGCGCGGAGCTCTATCAGGAAAAACTCGGCGCAGCCGAACACCTGATCCGTAAGGAAATGAGCCGCTACCGCGCCACCCCGGACCGTTCGTGGACAGTGCCTGCCGGGCACTACTTCATGATGGGCGACAACCGCGACAATTCGAATGACAGCCGCTACTGGGATGATCCGAACATTCCCAAGGATCTGCTGGGCATGGTTCCCGACAAGAATATTGTCGGCAAGGCCTTCGCGGTCTGGATGAGCTGGCCAGAGCCGAAACTCAGCCACCTGCCGAATTTCTCGCGGGTTGGCCTGATCAAGTAATCAAACACGGCGCTGTTGACCACAGCGCCGAATGCATTTCTGGAGCCGGCACAATCGGCTTCGCAATCGCCAGGATTTATTTTTTGAACACAGCGTTAATTGTCCCAGGCCTGCGCCGTACCCCGGCGATGGCAGTGGAAACCAGCCACGAACTCAGCGTGGGTAAACCGTGAGCGTTTCTCTAAGCCGTCTCGAGCGCCAGCTCGGTTACACCTTCAAGGATCAGGAGCTGATGCTGCTGGCCCTCACGCACCGCAGTTTTGCCGGGCGCAACAACGAGCGTCTGGAGTTCCTCGGTGATGCCATCCTCAACTTCGTCGCTGGCGAGGCGCTGTTCGATCGCTTCCCGCTGGCCCGCGAAGGCCAGTTGTCGCGTTTGCGCGCACGGCTGGTAAAAGGTGAGACCCTGGCCGTACTGGCTCGCGGTTTCGACCTCGGCGATTATCTGCGCCTGGGTTCGGGTGAACTGAAGAGCGGTGGTTTCCGCCGTGAATCGATTCTCGCCGATGCCCTCGAAGCTCTGATCGGTGCGATCTACCTCGATGCCGGCATGGACGTCGCCCGCGAGCGCGTGCTGGCCTGGCTGGCCGGCGAATTCGAAGGCCTGACGCTGGTCGACACCAACAAGGATCCGAAAACCCGCTTGCAGGAACACCTGCAATCGCGCGGTTGCGAACTGCCACGCTACGAAGTGGTGGATATCCAGGGCGAACCGCACTGCCGTACCTTCTTCGTCGAATGCGAAGTGGTCTTACTGAATGAAAAAAGCCGAGGTCAGGGTGTGAGCCGTCGTATTGCCGAACAGGTAGCGGCCGCCGCAGCACTGATTGCCCTGGGCGTGGAGAATGGCAATGACTGATACAAACGCAACTCGCTGTGGCTACGTTGCCATCGTCGGCCGTCCCAACGTCGGCAAGTCGACGTTGCTCAACCACATCCTTGGCCAGAAGCTCGCGATCACTTCGCGCAAGCCGCAGACCACCCGCCACAACATGCTCGGGATCAAGACCGAGGGCGACGTGCAGGCGATCTACGTCGACACCCCGGGCATGCACAAGGGGGGCGAAAAGGCCCTGAACCGTTACATGAACAAAACCGCTTCGGCGGCGTTGAAAGATGTTGACGTGGTGATCTTCGTCGTCGACCGTACCAAGTGGACCGACGAAGACCAGATGGTTCTGGAGCGTGTGCAATACGTGACCGGCCCGCTGATCGTCGCGCTGAACAAGACCGATCGTATCGAAGACAAAGCCGAGTTGATGCCGCACCTGAGCTGGTTGCAGGAACAGCTGCCGAACGCGCAGATCATCCCGATTTCCGCGCAGCACGGGCACAACCTCGAAGCGCTGGAAAAGGTCATCGCCGATCACTTGCCGGAGAATGATCACTTCTTCCCGGAAGACCAGATCACCGACCGCAGCAGCCGTTTCCTTGCCGCCGAACTGGTGCGCGAGAAAATCATGCGCCAGATGGGCGCCGAGCTGCCGTACCAGATCACCGTCGAAATCGAAGAATTCAAGCAGCAGGGCAAGACATTGCACATCCACGCGCTGATTCTCGTCGAGCGTGACGGCCAGAAGAAAATCATCATTGGCGACAAGGGCGAGCGCATCAAGCGCATCGGCACCGAAGCGCGCAAGGACATGGAGCTGCTGTTCGACTCCAAGATCATGCTCAACCTGTGGGTCAAGGTGAAGGGCGGCTGGTCCGATGACGAGCGCGCGCTGCGTTCGCTGGGTTATGGCGACCTGTAAGTAGCGATCTCGAAAACACCGCTACTCACTGTGGGAGCGAGCCTGCTCGCGAAGAGGATGTAACATTCAGCATTGATGTTGACTGTCACTCCGCTTTCGCGAGCAGGCTCGCTCCCACAGTGGTTTTGGGTTGTATGTAAAACCGCGTTTCTTCATCGAGAACTCAATGTCGCAAAACCCGCCTCCCGCCCAACCCGCCTACGTCCTGCATTCGCGCGCCTATCGCGAAACCAGCGCACTGGTCGATTTCCTCACGCCGCAAGGTCGGCTGCGGGCGGTGTTGCGCAGTGCGCGGGGCAAGGCCGGGACGCTGGCACGGCCGTTCGTGGCGCTGGAGGTCGAGTTCCGTGGCAAGGGCGAGCTGAAGAATGTCGGGCGCATGGAGAGTTCTGGCACCTCTGCGTGGCTCAATGGCGAGGCGCTGTTCAGCGGTCTCTACCTCAACGAATTGTTGATCCGCCTGTTGCCTGCCGAGGATCCGCATCCTGCAGTATTTGATCATTACGCCGCGACCTTGCTGGCGCTGGCCGAAGGTCGGCCGCTGGAACCGTTGCTGCGCTCCTTCGAATGGCGTCTGCTGGATGATCTCGGCTACGGCTTCTCCATGAATACCGACATCCACGGCGAGCCTGTCGCGCCTGACGGTCTCTATCGCCTGCAAGTCGATGCCGGTCTCGAAAGGGTGTATCTGCTGCAACCAGGCTTGTTCAACGGTACCGAACTGCTGGCCATGGCCGAAGCCGACTGGTCGGCGCCCGGTGCGCTGTCGGCGGCCAAGCGTCTGATGCGCCAGGCCCTGGCAGTGCATTTGGGCGGGCGTCCGCTTGTCAGTCGCGAGCTGTTTCGCAAGCCCTGATATGCTGTGCGCCGAACCTCTCAATTCAGGAGCGCATCCGTGACCAGCAGCAATCGCATTCTTCTCGGCGTGAACATCGACCACGTCGCCACCCTGCGTCAGGCCCGTGGCACGCGCTACCCGGATCCGGTCAAGGCGGCGCTGGATGCAGAAGAGGCGGGCGCCGATGGCATCACCGTGCACCTGCGCGAAGACCGCCGGCACATCCAGGAGCGCGACGTGTTGCTGCTCAAGGATGTGCTGCAAACCCGCATGAACTTCGAAATGGGCGTCACCGAAGAAATGATGGCGTTCGCCGAGCGCATTCGCCCGGCGCACATCTGCCTGGTCCCGGAAACCCGTCAGGAGCTGACCACCGAAGGCGGTCTGGATGTAGCGGGGCAGGAGGAGCGCATCAGGGCTGCGGTCGAGCGCTTGTCGAAAATCGGCAGCGAAGTGTCGCTGTTCATCGATGCTGACGAGCGGCAGATTGCGGCTTCCAAGCGCGTCGGTGCGCCGGCTATCGAGCTGCACACCGGTCGTTACGCCGATGCCGAAACCCCGACTGAAGTGGCCGAGGAATTGAAGCGTGTGGCGGATGGCGTTGCGTTTGGTCTGGCTCAAGGCTTGATCGTTAACGCCGGGCATGGCCTGCATTACCACAACGTTGAAGCCGTGGCTGCGATCAAAGGCATCAATGAGCTGAACATCGGCCACGCGCTGGTGGCGCATGCGTTGTTCGTTGGCTTCAAGTCTGCCGTATCGGAAATGAAAGCGCTGATTCTGGCTGCTGCCAAATCCTGAGCAGCTACACAAAACCCCTGTGGGAGCGAGCCTGCTCGCGAAAACGATGTATCAGTCAAAGATTATGTCGACTGACACGACGCTTTCGCGAGCAGGCTCGCTCCCACAGTTGGATTTGAGGTGTGGGTTAAAGCGGGGCAGGTTCTTGCGCGGGTTTCGACTTGTCGATCGCCGGCACATGCAGGTTGCCTTCAGCCACCTGATCGCCTTCAAGCTGCGGCTGGGTCACCCAGGTCAGGATGTCGTAGTAGCGACGGATGTTCGCTACGAAGTGCACTGGCTCGCCGCCACGGGCGTAACCGTAACGGGTCTTGCTGTACCACTGTTTCTGCGACAGACGCGGCAGGATCTTTTTCACGTCCAGCCACTTGTCCGGATTCAAGCCTTCCTTCGCCGCCAGTTTGCGCGCGTCATCCAGATGGCCGCTGCCGACGTTGTACGCCGCCAGGGCGAACCAGGTGCGATCCGGTTCCTGGATCGAATCGTCCAGCTGATCCTTCATATAAGCCAGGTACTTGGCGCCGCCCATGATGCTCTGCTTGGGGTCGAGGCGGTTGGACACGCCCATCGCCTGCGCGGTGTTCTGGGTCAGCATCATCAGACCGCGCACGCCGGTTTTCGAGGTCACCGTCGGCTGCCACAGGGATTCCTGATAACCGATGGCGGCCAGCAGGCGCCAGTCGACTTTCTCTTTCTTCGCGTAGTTCTTGAAGTGCTGTTCGTATTTCGGCAGGCGCTGCTGCAAGTGCTGGGCGAAGGTGGTGGCGCCCATGTAGCCAAGCACATCGACATGGCCGTAATAGCGGTCCTTCAGGCGTTGCAGGGTGCCGTTCTTCTGCACCTTGTCCAGATAGGCGTTGATTTCATTGAGCAGGCTGTTGTCTTCGCCCGGGCCGACCGCCCAGCTCTGACTGCGCGCGTCGCCGAGGTCGAAGGCCACGCGGATGTTGGTGAAGTACACCTGATTCATCGCCACTTCGTTGGAGTCGACCAGTGTCAGGTCGATCTGGCCCTCATCGACCATGCGCAGCAGATCGACCACTTCAACCGCGTCGGATTCTTCGTATTCGATGCCGGGATATTTCTGTTTCAGCGCGGCCAGTTGTTCGGCGTGGGTGCTGCCCTTGAGCACGGTGATCTTCTTGCCGACCAGATCCGCCGGATCGGTGGGGCGCGACTGGCCGTTGCGGTAGATGATCTGCGGGGTGACTTCGAGGTAGGAGTGGGAGAACCGCACCTGCTTCTTGCGTTCATCGCTGCTGACCAGACCGGCGGCCGCGAGTACCGGGCCGTTCGGCTTGCCGACCTGGTTGAACAGGTCATCGAGGTTGTCGGCGGTCTCGATCTTCAATTCGACGCCCAAATCGTCGGCGAAGCGCTTCACCAGCTCGTATTCGAAGCCGGTTTCACCGCTGCGATCCTGAAAGTAGGTGGCGGGGCTGTTGCGGGTAACCACGCGCAGCACACCGTCCTCCTTTACGCGCTCGAGTGTGTTGGGTTTATCAACACAGCCACCGAGCATCAGGAAGAGTCCGGTTGCGATCAGCCATTTGGCGTATCGCGGACGCAAAGCCGTTGGGAAAAACATCTGCGCAGTATACGCAAACGGCCACGGGCGCCATATCTCGACAGCGTAGGACTAGTCTGCTAGCGATCACAAAATCGAACGAAATCCCTTGAATACGGGCCTTCAGGGCATTTTGTTACAGTAAAAAAAAGCCATGCTGAAACGCTCGATTTACCTGACCCCGAAGGCAGAAACACAGATTGCTACCCGAGTGCAACCGTGCGTAGCGTTTCGGGTGATGTTGAGGTCGGTTTAGGCTAGAATGCACGGCCTCAAAGCACACCCCTTCCCGAGGCTGTCCCGAAGATGTTGATCCTGCGCGGCGCTCCTGCCCTTTCTGCCTTTCGCCACAGCAAACTCCTTGAGCAACTGAGCCAGAAGGTTCCAGCTGTCAGTGGCCTGTATGCTGAATTCGCTCACTTCGCCGAAGTCACCGGCGTCCTGACCGGCGACGAACAGCAGGTGCTAGCGCGCCTTCTGAAGTACGGCCCAAGTGTTCCGGTTCAAGAGCCTACCGGCCGTCTGTTTCTGGTGTTGCCGCGTTTCGGCACCATCTCG
Organism: Pseudomonas sp. CCNWLW23; assembly: GCF_037095675.1. NCBI lineage: Bacteria > Pseudomonadati > Pseudomonadota > Gammaproteobacteria > Pseudomonadales > Pseudomonadaceae > Pseudomonas > Pseudomonas sp. CCNWLW23. Next base: position 71,615 of record NZ_JBAWKM010000026.1, read on the forward strand.
CCGTGGTCGAGCAAGGCCAGCGACATCGCCCGCAACTGCGGCCTGAGCAAGATCCAGCGCCTGGAACGCGGTATCGCCTTCTATGTTGCAGGGCAGTTCAGCGAAGCCGAAGCCCAGCTGATTTCGGACGCGCTGCATGACCGCATGACCCAGATCGTGCTGGCCAACCTCGAGCAGGCCGCCGGTCTGTTCAGCCATGCCGAGCCGAAGCCGCTGACGGCCATCGACATCCTCGGTGGCGGCCGCGCCGCGCTGGAAAAGGCCAACACCGAGCTGGGCCTGGCCCTGGCCGAAGACGAGATCGACTATCTGGTCAACGCCTTCAACGGTCTGAAGCGCAACCCGCACGACATCGAATTGATGATGTTCGCCCAGGCCAACTCCGAGCACTGCCGCCACAAGATCTTCAACGCCAGTTGGGACATTGACGGCCAGAGCCAGGAAAAAAGCCTGTTCGGCATGATCAAGAACACCTATCAGATGCACAGCGAAGGCGTGCTGTCCGCTTACAAGGACAACGCTTCGGTGATCGTCGGCAACGTCGCCGGCCGCTTCTTCCCGAACCCTGAAACCCGCCAGTACGGCGCGGTGCAGGAGCCGGTGCACATTCTGATGAAGGTTGAAACCCACAACCACCCGACCGCGATTGCGCCGTTCCCGGGCGCATCCACCGGTTCCGGTGGCGAGATCCGTGACGAAGGTGCAACCGGTCGCGGCGCCAAGCCAAAGGCTGGCCTGACCGGTTTCACCGTATCGAACCTGCAGATCCCTGGCTTCGAACAGCCGTGGGAAGTGCCGTACGGCAAGCCTGAGCGCATCGTCACCGCGCTGGACATCATGATCGAAGGCCCGCTCGGCGGCGCTGCGTTCAACAACGAATTCGGTCGTCCGGCGCTGACCGGCTATTTCCGTACCTTCGAACAGTCGATCACCACTCCGCACGGTGACGAAGTGCGTGGTTACCACAAGCCGATCATGCTCGCTGGCGGCATGGGCAACATCCGCGAAGAACACGTCAAGAAGGGCGAGATCGTCGTCGGCTCCAAGCTGATCGTGCTCGGCGGCCCGGCGATGTTGATCGGTCTCGGTGGCGGCGCGGCTTCGTCGATGGCCACCGGCACCAGCTCGGCGGATCTGGATTTTGCTTCCGTGCAGCGTGAAAACCCTGAAATGGAGCGTCGCTGCCAGGAAGTCATCGACCGTTGCTGGCAACTGGGCGACAAGAACCCGATCAGCTTCATCCACGACGTCGGCGCGGGCGGTCTGTCCAACGCCTTCCCGGAACTGGTCAACGACGGCGACCGCGGTGGCCGTTTCGAACTGCGCAACATCCCTAATGACGAGCCGGGCATGGCCCCGCACGAAATCTGGTCGAACGAATCCCAGGAACGTTACGTGCTGGCAGTCGGCCCGGAAGACTTCGAGCGCTTCCAGGCGATCTGCGAACGCGAGCGTTGCCCGTTTGCCGTAGTCGGGGAAGCGACTGCCGAACCGCAACTGACCGTAACCGACAGCCATTTCGGCAACAACCCGGTGGACATGCCGCTGGAAGTGTTGCTGGGCAAGGCGCCGCGCATGCACCGTTCGGTGGTTCGCGAAGCCGAGCTGGGCGATGACTTCGATCCGTCGAACCTCGACATCAGCGAGTCCATCGAGCGCGTTCTGCATCATCCGGCCGTGGCCAGCAAAAGCTTCCTGATCACCATCGGCGACCGCACCATCACTGGCCTCGTTGCCCGTGACCAGATGGTTGGCCCGTGGCAAGTGCCGGTGGCCGACGTTGCCGTCACCGCCACCAGTTTCGACGTCTACACCGGTGAAGCGATGGCGATGGGCGAGCGTACTCCGCTGGCTCTGCTGGACGCGCCGGCCTCGGGCCGCATGGCCATCGGCGAAACCATCACCAACATTGCCGCCTCGCGCATCAACAAGCTCTCCGACATCAAACTGTCGGCGAACTGGATGTCGGCGGCCGGCCACCCGGGCGAAGACGCGCGTCTGTACGACACCGTGAAAGCGGTCGGCATGGAGCTGTGCCCTGAGCTGGGCATCACCATTCCGGTGGGCAAGGACTCGATGTCCATGGCCACGCGCTGGAACGACAACGGCGAAGACAAGACCGTCACCTCGCCGATGTCGCTGATCGTTACCGGTTTCGCGCCAGTGGCTGACATCCGTCAGACCCTGACCCCGGAACTGCGCATGGACAAGGGCACCACCGACCTGATCCTGATCGACCTCGGTCGCGGCCAGAACCGCATGGGTGCATCGATCCTCGCGCAAGTCCACGGCAAGCTCGGCAAGCATGCGCCGGACGTCGATGACGCCGAAGACCTGAAAGCCTTCTTCGCGGTGATCCAGGGCCTCAATGCCGACGGTCACCTGCTGGCCTACCACGACCGTTCCGACGGTGGTCTGCTGACCTCCGTGGTGGAAATGGCCTTCGCCGGCCACTGCGGTCTGAGCCTGAACCTGGACAGCGTTGCCGAATCCGCTTCGGAAATCGCCGCGATCCTGTTCAACGAAGAACTCGGTGCGGTGATCCAGGTTCGCCAGGACGCCACCCCGGACATCCTCGCGCAATTCAGCGCCGCCGGTCTGGGCGACTGCGTGTCGGTGATCGGTCAGCCGATCAACAATGGCCAGATCAACATCACCTTCAACGGTGACACCGTGTTCGAAGGCCAGCGTCGTCTGCTGCAACGTCAGTGGGCCGAGACCAGCTACCAGATACAGCGTCTGCGCGACAACGCCGACTGCGCCGAGCAGGAATTCGACGCGCTGCTGGAAGAAGACAACCCGGGCCTGAGCGTCAAGCTCAGCTACGACGTCAATCAGGACATCGCCGCGCCTTACATCAAGAAAGGCATCCGTCCACAGGTTGCCGTGCTGCGTGAGCAGGGCGTCAACGGTCAGGTGGAAATGGCCGCCGCGTTCGACCGTGCCGGCTTCAGCGCGATCGACGTGCACATGAGCGACATCCTCGCCGGTCGTGTCGACCTCAACGAGTTCAAAGGCCTGGTGGCCTGCGGTGGTTTCTCCTACGGCGACGTGCTCGGCGCCGGTGAAGGCTGGGCCAAGTCGGCGCTGTTCAACAGCCGCGCCCGCGATGCGTTCCAGGGCTTCTTCGAGCGTAACGACAGCTTCACGCTGGGCGTGTGCAACGGTTGCCAGATGATGTCCAACCTGCACGAGCTGATCCCGGGCAGCGAGTTCTGGCCGCACTTCGTGCGCAACCGCTCCGAGCAGTTCGAAGCGCGGGTGGCGATGGTGCAGATCCAGGAATCGAACTCGATCTTCCTGCAGGGCATGGCCGGTTCGCGCATGCCGATCGCTATCGCCCACGGTGAAGGTCATGCCGAGTTCGCCAGCGAAGAAGCACTGCTGGAAGCCGATCTGTCCGGTTGCGTGGCGATGCGTTTTGTCGACAACCACGGCAAGGTCACCGAAGCCTATCCGGCCAACCCGAACGGCTCGCCGCGCGGGATCACCGGCCTCACCAGCCGTGACGGCCGTGTGACGATCATGATGCCGCACCCGGAGCGTGTGTTCCGTGCGGTGCAGAACTCGTGGCGTTCGGAAGACTGGAACGAAGACGCTCCGTGGATGCGCATGTTCCGTAATGCGCGCGTCTGGGTGAACTAAGACCTGTGTACAAGCTGGCGTTTTTTGTTCCTGACAGTCATGTCGAGGTGGTCAAAGGGGCTGTGTTCGCTGCCGGTGGTGGGCGGATCGGTGACTATGACCACTGTGCGTGGCAGGTGCTTGGCTCTGGCCAGTTTCGACCGTTGGACGGCAGTCAGCCGTTTATTGGTCAGGCGGGGCAGGTCGAGCGGGTTAAGGAATGGAAGGTTGAGCTTGTCGTTGCGGATGACTTGATTGTTGCTGTTGTGGCGGCGTTGAAGCTCAGTCATCCGTATGAGACGCCGGCTTATGAGGTGTGGCGGCTGGAGGATTTCTGATCTTCTTGGCTGCTTGAACGGGAAACCCGCAGATGAGTGATTGTCTGCGGGTTTTTTGTTGCCGCTGATTTTTGGGCGGGCGCATTTTCACTGTGGGAGCGAGCCTGCTCGCGAAGGCGCCCCTACAGGCGAGCATGCTGGCTGATTGGGTGAATATCCGTTGCTTCGGGTGTGGCGGCTGGCGGTTTCGCCCTTACGGCGACTCACTTTTTTTACAAACGCCTAAAAAAAGTAAGCAAAAAAACGCTTGCTCCTACGTTCGGCCCTCGCAGGCTCGGGTTCCTTCGCTCCGGGACTGATCCGGGCGCAGCGGCTACGGTTTGCTTCGCTGCACCTCCTTCCGCTGTGTCTGGCTGCGCCAGACGGTCGCTGCGCTCCCACCCCCGGATCAATCCCTCCACTCAGCCTTCCGACGTCGCCGGTGGATCAAGATCAAGAGCAGGCGAGCTGACACTCGGCCTATTGAGTGGTGAAAAGCGTGTGTGTCCGGCTTTTGATTTGTGTTGTTGCTGCCCCTCACCCCAGCCCTCTCCCGAGGGAGAGGGGGCCGATTTTGTGTGGTTTGCAAATCCTGAGTTCAACTCGGACTTTCACGTCGGCGTACCTCGCCTGAACAACTCGGTCAGTCCCCTCTCCCTCTGGGAGAGGGCTAGGGTGAGGGTGGCGATCTGGAGTGTGTTTAAAGCGGTATCTGAGTTCGCAGAACCTTCCCACAAGGTTTTCAGGTTGTCCGTCGGACGTGCGATCTCTAGTCTTTTCCCGTCGCTGCGAATCAGCGATCGGGAGTGAGATCCCCGGATAGCTTGCAACTGGCGCCAGCACCACGATAATTGGCGCCAGCTCAATCTGCTGCCTGCTTTATGGCGGCTGTGTGCGGGCAGACTTCGGTCTGGCCGGTTGCCTGCTCCGGTGGATCTCACCTCGCACATAGCTGCCACCTATTCGCCGCGTGAGATCCGGCGATCGATGGCTGCCCATCAGCATCAGCAGGAGAAGCATTTTGGATAAGATCGTCCCCGACCC